>JACZRW010000002.1 GCA_022574495.1 Patescibacteria group bacterium
CCTACCTCCTGTGTGAACTTTTTGAACAGCTAATAAACCATAAAAGTGGGGAGATTATATCAAAAATTGCTTGAAATGTCAACACTATAGGTTTAAGAACAGGGGATTTTACAGGCTCAGTGTGAGTTCAAACGGGATTGTGCCCCATCGCTTGTGAATGAAGGTGTCCCTTATATATTAAAAGAACTTTAAGTCTCCACTTATTATAATTTTCTTTGGGTTAAGAAACAATTTCTGTTTTAGTTGTATTTCAGTTAATACACTTTCTTTGACTAATCTTTTTGAATGAGAAATAAATGATTCAAAGTCTGCGATTCCTGTCTTTCTTGGTTTTGGGGCATAATCACTGGCAATAATATCGATAGTTCCATCTGCCAAACCTTCGTTTACAGCCAACACATCTTCTTTGTTACTAAGCGGAGGATTTACTTCTACGTCTTTCTCTTCTTTTATAAAGGTAAAATATTGAGGGCACGTTTCACTAGTAATTTTTAAACCATTACTTTTGAATTTTCTAATTAGTTCAACACTTTCTTTTTTACTAACGTGTTGGATATGAAGCTTTCCCCCAACTTTTTTTATTGCTTCTAAATAATTATTGATGTATCGAGTCTCAAGTTCTGGGTTTTCCAAGCCCTTTTTATAATCAGGGCTGCAGTGGGCTAGCACTAATACATCTTTTTTTAATATTTCTTTAAGTAGGTTTAGATCTTCCAAATATTTACCGTCATCACTAAAACCTACAACATACGGTTTTATTTTTTCTATTTCTACTAATTCTTTTCCTTCTAAATTTTTGGTTATTGCACTTACCGTAAGCGCCTTGCAATATCTCTTAACCTTTAGTGACTTTTTAATTTTTTCTAAATTATCTAGCGGTGGGTATGTATTTGCCATGTAGACAACAGTATCTATACCATTTTCCTTTGCAATTTTTGTGTATTTTGGAATATTATTTCTGAGATGGGTGTGTAGATCTATAATTGGATAATTTATCTGCATATGGTCTTCACTTATTATAAACCAAAAGAAAAACGACCCGTTGCGAATACTCGCATTGGGTCGCCATTTCCCTCTCACCAACTTCTTTAAGCTGCACCTTCTGCCTTCCAAAAGGTGTGATGAATAATACCTGGACGCCAGACTCTTCCACTGCTCCAGGAAAGGGAAAAATCGTGAACGTTTTCCGGCTCCCCCAACTCTGCCACAAACATCGGGAATACCCAGTCATGTCTCACCTCCCAATCAACTGGGTGTGCGATCGATAGGTGGAGTAGAGGATACGTACGAAAGTTTGGCAGATACTCAACTGATAATACTAGGGTGAGGTTGGGCCTTAGCCTCCTAAAGACAGGTTGGATTTCCCTACTCGAAGCAATACTATATGCTTCCTCGAGAAATCTCTGCACGTTGAGTCTTGAAGTCATGGCTCCCTCCAATCAAGTTTAATCAATCCCTTGCCTGTTTGGAAACGAATTATACCACTATATAAAGAAAAAATGAATACCGAAGAGGGAATTAATCTACAATTATGGCGCCGCCAGTAGAGGAATTGAGGTGATCATGGTATCCAGTCTTACCTACTTTATTTATAGTAAACGTTTTTTCTTCGCCAGGAGCCATATCCAGCACAAACCCTCCATAAGAGACTTCTTTATTTCCAGTGTGAACCGGGTGCGGATCGGCACCAATTTGAATATTTTCATCACCAGCGTTTAACCATTTTATCTCTGCACCCTGGGAAACTTTCACACAAGAAGGAGTTACTTCACCATTATTAAATATAATTATCACAGGATCAGAAATACCTGCAGATGAGGTAGCTACGCTCTCTATACTATCAAATACAATAGCAGTATCAACAGTACATGACTCACCAGATGAATTACTACCAAATAGGAGATACCCACCTAGGCCAACCATTAATAAAACTACTATAACAATTATTATATTTTTCATAGATTACTCTATCGTTGCTAGCACCGCTTCAGCTATTTTCCTTGCCTCCGCCAGCAGCTGATCACCTATCACTTTATTACTACTATTCCTTATGTCAAGGGCGGCTCTAGCCTCTACTAAAATAACCAAATCACCTTTATAGAAAGAGATAGCACAAGCTTCGTAGTCATATTTAAACTTGTAACCTTCTTCGGTTGCCTCGGCTGCACATCCAGAATAAGCCCCATCTGTTCCATTAATACTAATCATTTTTTGGTCTTTAGTAGTTAACTCTATTTCATTTTTCGCAGCCGTCTTTGGATCTTCACTTCGATATACTACTAGATTTACATTTGATACTAGCTTTTTTAATTCCTTTGTATCTGGATCGTAAACATAAAGATCTCTATCAGATGAAGATGGGGCAATTTCATTGAAATAGCCTTCAACCTGAGGTACGGTATAACTCAGTTTGGTTGAATTTAATTGGGGTTTTGCACTTTGCGTTGACTCTTGCTTTTTCTCAACTTCCATTTTTCTTCCCACCGGATCTATAGTCACAATAACCATCACAACAATAATCGATAAAATCGCTAAAGCAAATATTACTCCTACTATAATCCCAATTCTGATTATCATTTTATTAGTTGGTTTAGTATTCTGTGGGTTAGATGGATTTTGTGGTGAAGTGTATTCAGGCATTAACTAAATTATCTACCTATTAAGCCTCGGGTGTCAATTTCACAATGTTACTGTAAGTTCAAATGGTATTGTGTCCCTACTTTGGGTAATTCCTTCACCATCTCAAACTCAGTATCACTGCTGCTGTGGCGGTAGTGGTAATAATAGGAGCAGTAGCAGCCTTAATCCTCTTCCTTCGCAAGAAGAAGGCACAACCTACTCAATCTTAAGAAGTAGTTACAAAAATCCCCGATTTAATCGGGGTTCTTTGCACTTAGAGGTAACTTGTAAGCCAGGTTCTGTTTTTCGATGATCATCTATCTAAGGTTGACGTTTCCATCAATCTTTTCGCCTATTCGGCGAATGCTCGCGACTTCGTCCCTGTGTCGGTAGTCAAGGGGACATTCGGCGATTGCATCAGGTGGGATTGCCCGTTTCACCTCTGATTCTAATTACCGAGAATCAAAGCTTCGTCTCTGTTGCTCTCGAAACCTGTTAATTCAGGATCCGTTTTCTAAAGATCTTCGGTTAAAATCTTTAGAAACACCAGCTGTTACCAGTCGGATCTTACGATCCATCCCTTACCGACTGATGCCTGGACTTTCCTCTCAACCTAGCCTAAAGCTAGATCAAGCGATCATCCATTTACCTCTAAGTAGGGCTACTTTAACAGATTTGGACTTAAATTTCAACCCATCTTTACTGTATAATGTAGGGAGTAATTATCCTGTTATATGCCTGAAGTAATTATTTTCTTAATTAGTATAACTGCGGTGATTAAAGGGGCTGATTGGCTTGGAGAGGCGAGTGTAGATGTTGCTAAACGCCTTGGTATCCCCCAACTTCTTATTGGAGCCACTCTTGTAAGTGTAGCCACTACATTACCTGAAACTCTCATAGCATTCTTTGCTGGTGCGTCTTCAAATTCTGGTATCGTTCTAGGTACTGTTCTTGGATCACCTATTGCAAATCTAGGACTTATCCTGGGTATTGTTTTCTTTTTTGGACATGTCAGACCTGAAAAAGGGTATTTTACAAGAACCATGAATATATTTATTTTCCTTCTCGCACTAGTATTGGTAATGGGGGTTGGGGGAGCTATAAATCCTTTCGGGGGCTGGGTACTACTTTCACTCGCAGTAATTTATTTGGTTCTAGAGTTTGTCATAAGTAAAAGTGAAGAAAATATAGTTTCCCAAATAGAATCACGATTTGAAAGAGTTAGTAGTTTTTTTAATCATTCTGATGGATATAAAGATATTCTTTTATTTCTTCTAGGGGCTGTCGTTTTAGGGTTTGGGGCAAGGTTCCTGGTTGATTCCGCCACTGTCATCGCTCAGACAATAAACATCCCCACGATTATAATTGCGGTTACGGCAATTGCCTTTGGGACTTCTTTACCAGAGCTTGCAACGGCTATTCATTCTATAATAAAGGGTAGATTGTCGCTTTCTTTAGGTAATTTGGCTGGAGCATCAGTTCTAGACTTTACCATGGCTCTAGGCGCAGGAGCACTAGTGAATACATTAATAATACCAAGAGGGGTATTAATTCTATCAATTGGTGTCTTGTTTATTATAAGCATACTAAGTTTAGCTTCGGTACTAACAAAAATATCTGTTGAAAAAATAGGGATAGCTTTGATATTTCTATTCTTTGTATTTATTCTTACCTTCGTATCTATTGAATTATCCATATGATAAACCAAGGTTTAACATCAGAAGAAGCAGCAAAACTTTTAGAACAATTCGGTAAAAACGAGATAATCTCTGGACACAAGATCCGTCCTCTTGAAATATTTATTTCTCAATTCAAAAGCTTTTTAATTTTAATACTATTTATTGCGGCAATTTTGGCCTCACTTGCTGGTGAAAAATTAGACACAATCGTAATTATTGTAATTATAGTTCTAAATTCCATTTTTGGTTTTATCCAGGAATATCGTGCTGAAAAGGCAATCGCCGCCCTAAAACATATGGTTGTTACCAGGGTGAGAGTTATAAGAGATGGTAAAGAAATTGAGATTAATACAGTTGATCTGGTTCCTGGAGACGCATTTATAATTGAAGAAGGCCAGAAAATCCCTGCTGACGGAAAACTTGTTGAGGCCGTAAATCTTCAACTAAACGAAGCTTCTCTAACTGGAGAATCCTTACCTGTTTCAAAGAAGGTAAACGAATCAGAAGAAGACGACAAATTTTTTATATTTATGGGGACAATCGCTGAAAAAGGGAAAGGTATGGCTATAGTAACCGCAACTGGGATGAAGACAAAATTTGGAAAGATTGCTTCACTTCTAAAAGATATCAAGGAGGAGCCAACACCACTTCAAAAACACTTAGATGTTTTAGGAAAACAACTTGGGATAATTGCAGTTTTTGGGGCAATATTAGTTTTTGGATTTGGATTCTTACATGGTGGAGAAATACTCGAAACTATGCTAACCGGTGCGAGTCTTGCGGTTGCAGTGGTACCGGAAGGCCTGCCAGCAATAGTAACGATAACCCTAGCGGTTGGGGTACAAAGAATGTCTAGACGTCAGTCGATAATCAGAAAGCTTTCCTCCATTGAAGCCATAGGTTCTGTTGATGTTATTTGTTCTGATAAAACTGGGACAATGACGAAAAATGAAATGATCGTAAGAAAAGTCTGGGTAGACGGGCAAACCTTCGATGTAGAAGATGAAAAATTAAATAATAAGGGTTTTGCACAGCTACTACGAATAGGAATTTTATGTAATGATGCCTCAATACTTGAAGAGAATGGAAAACTAACTATATTAGGAGATAGAACTGAAGGGTCGCTATTAGTACTTGCTAAAGAAAAAGGTGTGAATATCAAAGAGTATAAGGGTAAAGGAAGTGCTATTGAAGAATTTCCTTTTGATTCTAGTTTGAAAAGAATGTCAGTAGTCTGGAGTGAAGGATCAAAGAAGGAAATTTATGTGAAGGGGGCTCCTGAGATAATCATATCTCGTTCTACAAAGATCCTTTCGGATGGAAAATTGACAGATCTAGATACAAGTGAAAAAAAGAAATTATCAAAGGTAGTTGAAGATTTAGCTGGTAATGGATTTAGGTTGCTGGGTTTTGGTTACAAAGAATTTAAAGGTGAACCCGATAAAATAGGTAGGGATGAGGTAGAAAAGGATCTCATATTTGTTGGGATTGTAGCTATTGCTGATCCACCAAGAGATGAGGTGAAAGAAGCAATAAAACTAGCGAAAAATGCTGGGATAAAGGTGGTGATGATTACTGGAGATAACCCTCTAACTGCTAAGGCTATTGGTGCCGAAATTGGTTTGATTGAGGGAAACGAAAAAGTGATATCGGGTGATAAATTAGAAAAAATGTCTCAACCAGAGCTAGAAAAAACTATTAGAGATATCAAGATATTTGCAAGAGTTACCCCGGAGCATAAACTCAGAATTGTAAAAGCCTTTCAAGCCAAAGGATCCACGGTTGGAGTTACCGGTGATGGGGTAAATGACGCCCCCGCATTGAAACAAGCAGATGTTGGATTATCGATGGGAATCATAGGTACTGATGTTGCGAAAGAGGCATCCGATATGGTAATCGCAGATGATAATTTCGCTTCCATAATAAAAGCAGTTGAGGAGGGCAGAGTAATTTACGAAAACATTTTGAAATCTATACGCTATTTATTGGCATGTAATGCTGGGGAGTTGATAGCCATTCTTGGTGCTGTAGCCATAGGATTTCCAAGTCCCCTTACACCAATTCAAATATTGTGGATGAATCTAGTTACAGACGGGCTTCCTGCCCTCGCCTTAGCGGGAGATCCAAAAGCCCATGATACAATGAATCGTCCTCCCAGAAATAAATCTGTACCAATACTTACTATTCTTGGTAAAAAATTTATTATTACAGTGGGTGTAATTTTGGCCACCGCCACTTTAGTTACTTTTATTGTGTTTCTAAAATTTGATGAGCTGGAAAAAGGAAGGACAGTAGCCTTTACTATTTTAGTACTCGGACAAATGGTAGTTGCATTCCTTGTAAGGAAGGGTGAAAAATGGAATTCGAATCGTCTTCTACTAGTAGCGGTACTGGCAACAGTTATTCTTCAGATTATAATATTGATAACACCGGCACTTCACTCAATCTTCGATGTTGTACCACTTATTTAGAGTGATCGTGTATATCCTCTAGAATTACTTGTATGGTCGCCGCAATAGGTACAGCTAATACCGCCCCAATTATCCCAAATAGAGAACCTCCAACAAGTAAGGCAAAGATAATCGCCAGTGGATGGACACCCACCGCTTTTTCCATTAATTTTGGCACTATTAAATTATTTTCCAATTGTTGAATCAAAACATAAAGTGCCACCACACCCAAGGCGGGTATTGGGTTATTAAATTGGACGAAAGCAATTATAATTGCCGGGACTGCCGCAACTATTGGACCAATAATAGCAACTATTTCTAAGGCACCTGCCAAAACTGCTAAAGGAAGTGCAAATTCAACTCTAAGAAGAGTGAGGCCAATCCAAGTAGAAAACCCAATTATCACCATCAACAAAAATTGCCCTCTCAACCACGCCCCTAGTTTTTCCTCTATTTTATGGGCTATTAGAGTTACTCTATCCTTTGGTAGGTGTGGGAAGAAATAAAACATATTATTTTTTAACTTCTCCTTCTCAAGGAGTAAATAAAAAGTAAATATTGCAACAGTAATAAAAGTGATAAATCCCGAAAATACATTTAGCAAAAGCCCCTGGGCCTCAAATAATATTTCCTGAGCTCGCTCTGATAATATCCTAGCCACATCTTCTGAATTTAGTGCAATAAATTCCGAATTGTTAAGGCTATCTGAAAGAATCGTTATATAAATAGGTAAATCTTCAGCAAATTGTAGCGAGCGTGTAATTAATGGTGGTAATACTGCAAATAATATAAGTCCAAAAGCACCAATGGCGAATAGGTAAGTAAATACAACTGAGGTTACTTTATTTAATCCTTTTTTCTGAAACCAATCCACCAAGGGGGAAAATCCACTCATTAGAATTATTGATATAACTAAAGCAAAAATAATAGCCCTAATTTTCCAGGCTAACAGCAAGAACAATACAATAGCTATAATCGAAAAGACCGATTTTAGGGAGATTTCTATAGTTAGATTTTTATTATTCATATACAAATTCTAACCTAATTGTAACAGAAATTTAGCTCAGCTAGCAAATTAGATCATTCTCTTTTCCACTTTTCGACATTTACAAATATCTTCTTGTTGTATTTCGGGTTTATTATATCAAACCAAATTACAGCTGGTTCTTTTTTAAACCAAGTCAATTGCCTTCGTATATATCCATGATGATCAAACTTTATTCTTTTTATTGCTTCTTCTTTCGAAATTCTCTTATCCAAATATGCCGCCACTTGACGATAACCTAGAGAAGTCATTGAAGATAAGGTAGATTTATATTTTTTTAATAAGGACTCTACCTCATCGACAAAGCCCTGCTCAAACCATGAATCGATCCGATCATCGACTTTTTTATACAAATATTCTCGATCGGCGGTTAACCCTATGGAAAGAGTTTCAAAATCTGGTTTGTACTTTTTAGCCATAGAGGAGATGGGTTTTCCTGTTTTGTAATAGACTTCCAACGCGCGAATTACTCTCCTTTTATTATATTTATCAATTTTCAAATAAATTTTTGGGTCTACTTGTTCAAGCTCTTGCAATAAAGAATTTAGTGATTTCTTGTCTAGTTTAGCTCTGATTCTCTTATCTGGCTCGACCTGAGGAACCTTGAGGCCTTGAACAACCGCGCGAATATAGAGACCCGAACCCCCAACAAGAATTGGTAATTTGTCTCTTACTTGAATTTCGTGAATTCTTTTATAAGCAAGTTGCTGATACTCAGCTACTGAGAATGTCTTGTCTGGTGTAATAAGATCGTAAAGGTAAACTGGTACCCCACCAACAACCCAAAAACCTTCTTTCCTAATTAATTTAACATTTGCCGGAAATTTGCCGGTACCAATGTCCATCCCAATATATAATTGACGAGAATCGGCAGAAACTATTTCACCATCAAATTTTTTCGCCAACCTAATTGCAAGGTCCGTCTTATTAGTACCAGTAGGACCAACAATTACAAGTAATTTTTTCATAATTTAATTATCATTGATCATGTCAACCAAAAGTGTGGACCAACCGAAATGCTTAGCTCCATAGCCTTCACCAGTAAATGGATTAAAGAATTCACGATACCCTGAAAGTTTTATTAGATCAACCGTCCTCTCAAGTATTTTATCCGCTTCATTATTGTACCCATGTTTTCTTAATCCTTTTACTAAATACCAGTTTGTGTTCACCCAAGTAGGACCACGCCAAATTATTGGCTCATGAGCAATCAGAGGAGGTGATGGCGAAAAGCTAGGTTCGGATCTTGAGACTGTCGGAACAGGATAAGCTACATCAAATTCCTTAGTATTAAGCAGATGTTCCTTTACGATTAGCGCAACGTATTTTTTATCAATATCCAAAATTATTGGAAATAAACTTTTTATTGTTAATATTTTAGACATTTTTTCCCTCTTAGAATATAAATCAAAAAAAGCCTTACTTTCTTTATCAAAACACTTCTTTATTAGAGCTTCCTTAGCCTTAGAATACTTATGATAAAAAATCCGTGCATCCTTTTCATTATCAATCTCATGGAGAAGATTAATCAATATTTTTAAATTAAGGATATATATTGAATTAACAAACACGTCTTCGACACTGAAATAATCCGCCTCAAATATTTTTTCAAGATTATAACTATTCATCATATTTTTAAATGTAATTTTTCTACCAGCAATAGACATTAACAAGGCGTGTTCACTTTCAATATTCAAAACGGGATCATATGATGGGCTTTGGTCAAGACCAGATTCATAGGGTGCAATTATTGAAATTAAACCATCTTGATCTGGGTCTCTCTTCTCAGAAAGCCAAGTGTAATATTTCTTTAATTTTGGAACTACCTCAAGAAGAAAATTTAAGTTTTTTTCTTTCTTATATATTGATTCTACAGATTGTGCGATAAGAGGGGGTTGGATGAGATTGGTTGTTTTTGGAAAAAATGAAGGGGATGATTCCAACATCGCTCCAATCCCCGCCAAAGGCCTTCGAAATTTTGTTGCTCTCCAATAAATTACATGGGGTATAAAACCATTATCTTTTTGGACTTTCAAGAGACTTCGGATTTCGTTTTTAGCAAGCTCTACATCAAAATGGGAAAGGACAATAGCATGAAAGCAAGAATCCCAAAACCATTGATGCGGATAATGGGGATAAGATGGGCATATGTATTTATAATTTTCCTTTGCCCATCTGGAATAACCGGTTCTTAGATTACCGTATAATACTTTCTTGGCTTCATCAATTAAATCCTCTTTTGTGTCAAACATTAATTTAAGTTTAAATCATAGTGCTTGAAAAAGGCAATAAACTCGTTTAAGCTACTTACTTATGACCTTTGATTATAATCCAAATACTATCTGGATATCCCACTCTGCTTTGCAAGACTTCGAAAAATGCCCAAGGCTTTACTACCTAAGAAGTATTTATAGAGACAAAAAATTTGGTAATAATTTTCGCATTCAAATGGCAAATCCTTATCTATCCTTGGGAGAAATTGTGCATGATGCAATAGATAATTACACCAACAGATATGAACTTGGGTCAAGAAATAAAGACAAAATGATGTACGAACTTTCCCGAGGGTGGATGTTGAAGAAAGGAAAGATTGGTGGATTTAAAAGTGAATCTCATGAAAAAGAATTTAAAGATAGATCCATATCTATGGTCGAAAGATTTTTGGCAAATAAAGATTTCGCCGAAGCGAAATCTCTGTCTTCTCCCAATTTTCCAAAGATAAAACTTTTTCCAGATAAAGACCTTGTATTGGTAGGCAATTTTGATTGGATTGCTCCATTCGATGATGGCTTACATATAGTAGATTTTAAAACGGGCCAACACGAAGAGGATGAAGGTTCGCTGCAGCTTCCTATTTATTCAATATTGGCAAACGAAAATCTGGACAAGCCAGTACGGAAAACAAGTTATTGGTATTTGGATAAAGATGATGAGCCCAAAGAAGTAGACATGAAAGATCTGGACAAATCGCTAGATATTATCAAAGAAAAATCCCTTGCCTTAGAAAAAGCAAGAAAAGAGAACAATTTTTCAGATCATAAATCAGAAAACTGTTTTTTCTGCAAAGAATACGAAACTGTACTTGCCAGTAAAGCTGAACATGTAGGCACCGACCACAAACGCAAACGCGAAATATTCTTTATCCTCTGAACCTCATCAAGAGACTCTTTACGAATCCACACGATTTTGCTGACAACCACATGTAATAAAATGGCATTTTAATTTTTCCATATGAAAATTTACTGACTAAAGTATAAACTGGATTGTCTAACAGAACTAACTACCACATTTTATTGAGGGTTAAAAGGGATAAATCAACTATTTTTTTAACCCAGAGATTTTCTTAATTAAAGTTATCTACTTTTACTTTTTTACAAGAAAAGTCAAGGTTTCCAAGTTAATTACTTTAGACTGAAGGTCACAACCGCCAAATGCGTCTACGTCCCGCCGATTGGTAGTGGGCAACGTTCCGCGTGAAATTTTTCTACTATTTATTTAAAAAATTTCTCGCGGGCTGTTATCTTCGAACAGCTTTTTTCATTCCTTTTGCAGCTATAAACCCTACGGTGTTCATTTGCGGTAACTGCAATGAATCCCCTGTCTTTGGGTTTCTACCTACTCTTGCTTTTCTACTTCGAATAACAAAAGTACCGAATCCGGAAAGAACTACTTTATCTCCCTTCTTTAATGCAGAATTTATTGTATTAAATGTTGAGTCAACTGCCTCTTTCGCGGCTTTTTTAGTTAAATGGGCTTCTTTGGCAACTTTTTCAACTACGTCAGCTTTTAGCAATTATTTCACCCCCTTTCAATCTATTTACTTATTTATCTCTCCTTTTGATTGATTTTGCAAGCCCTTTTTTATCAGTCTCGATTAAAACGGATCGAAAAACCTTTGGCCCATCCTCCACCCATTCAAATTTTGATGGTCCAGGATTTTTTTGTTTTGAAATAATAACGCTTGGTTCAACTCCAAGAACAGAATGTAATGCTCCAGACATTCCAATATCTGTTACAAGAGCCGTTCCTTTAGGTAAAATCCAGGCATCCGCAGTTGGTATATGCGTATGAGTACCAACTACTGCAGACACTCTTCCATCTAAAAACCAAGCTAACGCGTTTTTTTCACTAGTAGCCTCTGCATGGAAATCAACCACTATTGCATCAGGTTTTTCTTTTTCTACCTGGTCTAGAAGAATTGTATCAATAACGCGGTATGGCTCATCAACCGGCTCATCTATCCACTGCCTACCTATCAGATTAATTACCATTAGCTTTTGCTTACCAACGTTTGCAAAGGTAAATCCAAACCCAGGAGAATCCCCAGGATAGTTTGCAGGTCTTATCACTGTTGGATCGCTATTTAGAACATCAGTAAACTCAGTTCTAAACCAAATATGATTCCCTGAAGTAAAAATATCTACACCAGCTTCACGTATCTCTTCTACTTTTTCTTTTGTTGCACCCTTACCGTGTGTTAAATTCTCAATATTAGCAACACATATATCTACTTTCTCTTTTTTTATTATATCTGGCAAAACTTCTTTGACTACCTCTCGACCAAGTTTTGCAACAATGTCCCCTATAAATAATATCCGCATAAGTTTTGGTTATTAGGCTCCTGGGTGATTGGGTTAATGGGTTCAAAAAGCTAACCAAACAACCTAAGAACCTAGCAATCCAGTAACCAATAATCTACCTGGCAACTGATTCTGCTCTTGTTTCTCTAACAACTATAACTCTAATCTGTCCAGGATAGGTTATAGAATCGTGGATTTTATCTGAGACATCATGAGCAAGTTTTGTCAGATCTGCATCACTTACTTGTTCGGGGATTACAATCACCCGTACTTCTCTACCTGCAGCAATTGCAAAAGATTTTTCAACTCCGCGGAAAGAACTCGCAACGTTTTCAATCTCAGTTACTCTTTTTATATATTCATCTATTGATTCATGCCTTGCTCCTGGTCGAGATCCAGAAATAGCATCCGCAATCCAAACAATGATGGATTCAACCCCGGAGAACGGTTTGTCTTCGTGATGTTCCTCCACTGCAGCGATAACTTTTTGATCAAACTTAAATTTCTTTAGAAAATCTACACCGACTTGTACATGGGTCCCTTCTTGCTCAGGGGTAAACACTTTACCAATATCATGAAATAAACAACCAAGTAGAACGATACTTACATCGGCACCCACATCTCTAGCAATTGCCATACCAATCTTGGTTTCTTCCAAAGTGTGGAGCCAAAGGTTTTGTCCATAGGAATATCGCCACTTAAATCTACCCAAAGTTTCTAAAATCTCTATAGGCAAATTTGGAGCACCAACTTCATTTGCAAGTTTTTCTCCTTCTTCAAGTCTTATTTTTTCAAACTCCTTTCTTACCCTTGCCACAATTTCTTCAATACGGGAGGGCTGAATTCGGCCATCGGCCATCAATTTTTCGAGGGAAACTTTGGCAACTTCTCTTCTCTCTCCATCAAATGACGACAATCGAACTATTCCTGGATCATCAAGATCAACATCAACTCCAGTTTCTATCTCAAACGCCTTTATATTTCTTCCTTCCTTTCCAATAATTCGACCCTTCATGTCATCATCGGAAAGTTTCACTGTTGTTGTAGTATATTCAGCCACATGGTCTGTTGCTCCATGCTGCATCGCATCAACTAAAATGTGCTTCGCTTTATCGCTGGATTCCTTTTTGATTTGATCCTCAGCCTCCCTAATTCTTCTAGCCACCTCATCTTTGAGATGGGATTCAGTGGCATCAATGATTAATTTTTTAGCCTCTTCTCTGGTAACTCCAGCAACCTTTTCCAATTTTGCACCTAGTTCTGTTTTGATTTTTTCAACTTCATCTGAATTTTTCTTAAGGCTTTTTTCCTTATCTTCAATATCAGTTAACTTACTATTGATACTCTCTTCCTTTGAGGAAAGTCTTGCTTCAAGTTTTATTACTTCTTCACGAGTTTTCCTAGATTCTTCATCTGCTTCACGCTTTATTTTATAGGCTTCATCTTTGGCCTCAATTATTAATTCTCGAGATTTAGTATCTGTGAAGTCTTTTCTATCAGAAGATTTTTGAGGGGATTTATTTTTAACAAAGTTCTGATAGGCTAATCCTAAAACTGCCCCAACTACCAGAGCTCCAATTACAATCAAAGTAGGATCCATAATTATTTTTTACCTTAAACCTTTCGTTATTTAACTGAAAGTACTTAATTAGCATACTTTTCATTTATTATAATAGCTGGCAGGGTCTATTGATTGATATAACAAGAAAGTTTGGTGAACTTTCAAACTTATTCTACCGCTTTTTAGAAAGTGTGTCAACGACCTTTTTAGTAATATCCCAATCAAATCCGCGTCTAGACAAATACTGCCCCATTTTTATTCTGTATTCTCTAATTTCCAATTTTTTATAAGCGCTTAATTTTTTCTTAGCTGCTTTTTCCGCAAGTTCGTATTCTGACAAGGTAGTCAAATTTGTTCCCTGTAAGACATCGTCAATAATATCTCTACTTATACCTTTTTGCATAAGTTCTAATTTTATTAATCTATTTCCGCTTAGTTTAAATTTTTTTCTTTGATCTACCCACCATATGGCAAATTCATTATCGTTTATAAGATCAAGTTTCTTAAGTTTACTAATAGCTTTTTCAATCGATTTTTCATATTGCACCTTTTCTACATCAGATTTATCAATCTCCTTTAATTTTCCTTTTCTAAGTAAATAATCACGAATTTCTTTTCCTGATCTGGGACGGAATGATAAAAATCCTAAAGCTTTATTAAAAAGTCTCTCAGTTTGATCTAGCTCGACCAAACTACTAATTTGTCCTTCGGTAAGATTTTGTCCGATACTTAATTTTTTCTCAAATCGTATTTCAGCCAATACTCCAAAAGCAAATTCGCCGGCGACAAAAATATTTACTCTTTTAGGATCCTTTTTTTGTGAAACAATATCGGTAATTCTTCCCATTGTAGCTTGATTATATCACCATAATTTGGTATAAATTTATCCTATTGAAGAAAGGGGCTGTCTGAAAGCCCACAAACATTTTCTGTGAGGCACAACCAACTTCGAGATATTCCGAAGGGAGGCTACTTAAAACCGCTTAGCGAACTTACCATAGGCCAACGGTTCCGGCTTTACGGAAGCCCTGAGTTTCATTATATAATGGGAGAGGCCAGCGATGGGGAGATAGAAGTGAGACAAACAACCCAAGTGGGGTTATTTCGAAGGCACTGGCTCTCCTGGAAGGAACTAGACACCCCCTATCAATAAATTGGAATCTAGAACCACTGTCTGTCCCAAAACTTATTGAGTCGGTGCTAATAATACAAGCCCCCGGAAGGAAACTTTTGGCGGCTTCGCTCCTTCTTATCCTGAGCCAGTCGAAGGGTTAGATTGTTTTTTTGGCATAAGCTTCTCTTACTTTTTTCTCAATTTCAGTGTAAATCTTCGGGTTTTCCTCTAAAAATGCTTTCGCTGATTCTCGCCCTTGAGCGATTTTTTGCTTATTATACTCAAACCAAGACCCAGCTTTGGAAATCACACCAACTTCTACCGCTACATCCACTAGAGACCCTTCTTTTGAAATCCCTTTATCAAACATAATGTCAAATTCGGCGATTCGAAATGGAGGAGCTACTTTATTTTTCACAATCTTTGCTTTTACCCTATTACCAATATTATTTGGGCCATCGGTAATAGTCTCTATCCGTCGAATATCAATTCTCACTGATGAGTAAAATTTTAGGGCTCGCCCTCCTGGAGTTACTTCCGGGTTACCAAACACCACTCCCACTTTTTCTCGTAATTGGTTTATGAAAATCGCCAAAGTTCTTGATTTTGATATCGCTGAAGAAAGCTTCCTCATCGCTTGGCTCATAAGTCTTGCCTGAATACCAATAAAAGCATCACCCATTTCTCCTTCTACTTCTGCTCTAGGAACTAAAGCAGCAACAGAATCTACCACTACCACATCCACCGCACCACTGCGAATCAAGGTTTCAACTATTTCCAACGCTTGTTCACCGGTGTCTGGTTGAGAGATAAGAAGTTCTTTTATATTCACCCCTATTTTTTCTGCCCGGGACGGATCTAGCGCATGCTCTGCATCAATAAATGCTGCCGTTCCTCCTTTTTTTTGCGCTTCGGCAATTACATGAAGAGCAAGAGTAGTCTTTCCTCCACCCTCAGGACCAAAAATTTCTACCACCCTACCACGGGGAAGTCCTCCTACACCTAAAGCAAGATCTAAACCGATTGACCCGGTGGGGATAGACGAGATATCCATCTTTGCCACCGCTTCTCCAAGACGCATAATTGAACCCTTACCAAACTGCTTTTCTATTTCCCCCATAGCTGCTTTTATAGCATCCAACTTTTTACTATCCATAATAAAAGCACCTCCTTTTCAGGCAGATTTAAATAACAACGTAGCATAACTATAGGAGAAATTTCAAGACCTGTCAACGTTATTTAAATCAATCTAAGAAGTTTTTAGCCCGCTTTTAACGGAGGTAAGATAGCTAGCTTCAATTTTTTACAACATAAGTATCAGCTATTTTTAGTCCTGAAAGGACGCAAAATTGCGGGGTTATTAATTTTTACCCACATATGTTCCCGCAATTTTATCATGCCACCCCTGTTTCTTATCGTCGAAAGCCACCCAAACATATCCTAAGTTGAACACTAAACCTGACACTATTTTACCAACTATCTCCCGCAAAAACGACTTACCGTAACCAATATTACTACCAGTTTCATCTATAACCTTTAAACCCATTACCTTTTTACCTAGTGTAGCTCCTTTAGCAGTAAAATAAATAAAGTAAAAGACTTGTCCTAAATACAATATAACAACCCAAAAGAAGACTGCAGCGGTAAGGACCGAGATTATTGACAATGATACTGCCTCATTGTTAGACGTAGCCGCACCAATACCTAAAATCACAAATACAAAAAATCCTCCAAATATCAGCACTAAGTAAGCTGCGGACAATATCAATCCATCTATTAATAATGCAACTAATCTCTCCCAAAACCCTGCATATTGAATATTTATCTGCGTAGTTGATGCTGGAACCGCTGAACCACTGCTCTGTCCGAGTGTATTATTCGCTGGGGCCTAAAACTTCAGAAGATGGATTAACTGGCTGTTGTATTGGCTGAACCGGCTGCTCCATCTGATCTTGCTGCATCTGCCCTACCTCCTTTCACTATTTGTGTGTAAGCTAAGCTCCAATAGGAAAACGCGAAGACATTCCAAATTCCGCCAAATATAGAAATTGTAACCAGGAATAAGATTATAGGAATCAGCACTAACCAAGGGTTTAGAAGAAAAAACACTACACCAACAATAAGAAATACCATCATAGTTATAAAAAACGCAAACCCCAAAGCAAACCCTAGCGCAATATTTACAAGCCAAACAAGTAAACTCTTACCTAAATTATCCCTTAACAATTCCCATCCAACTTCTATTGATTCTCTTACTTTTAAATTTCCCTCGATCATTTTCCTAATCCCAAATTCAGAAATAATCCCAACCGCTATTGAGTAAATCATTATACCAAGGACAAAAATAATTACATCGATAATAACGAACGCTAATGCCAAACCATTTTGCCCCACTATAAAAAATAGAAGCGGGGGGATAAGTAGTAACAATATAACTGGGATGAGTACTAATCCAAATACAAATCTGAAAAGAAATATTCTCCAGAAAAATTTTTCCCCAATCACCTTTCCTTCCTTAAAAGTGGGAGTCTTTCCTTTTACAATGTTTAAGGTCTGGGATATTAACGCTGCATAAGCCCAAGTTTGAATATAAATAGCAAAAAATATAATGGTTAAAAATACTATTACCATTAAGGCTATAACTAAAGCTAAGGTATCTGGGTCTATATACTTTACGAAATCTAGCCCAGTAAAGATTGTATCTTTACGGTCATCCACCATTCCACTTGAGGAACCAAACCCACCAGACATATTGAAGGAAAAATTAAAGGCTTGGGGAAAACCGCCAAAAATGGCGGAGATGATGCCAAAAATCCAAAGGACTTTATATTTTAATGTAATATGAAATGATTCGGATATTAAATGACCAAAATCCATATGAGTACCCTTCACCAAGGTTTCGGGTACCCTCCGAAGCTTTATGCGAAGGAGGGCAGTCTACTAGTCCGCAGGACGCAGAGCGCGAAGCGATCTATTGAACAGTACCATAAAAACAGATATAATTTCAACACTTTCGGGGTGTAGCTCAATGGTAGAGCTCAGGGCTGGGGGTCCTGGTGTCGGAGGTTCGATTCCTCTCACCCCGACCAAGGAACGGGAGTTCAGTAGTCCAAAGAGCGCAATACGCTTTAGCGGATTATTCTCTCCTCCCCAACCAAACATTTAATTACTTCTTCACGAGTCGGTGCTCAATAATCCAATAGGTTATTAATCCCAGAACTAGACCCAAAATAAGCTTCCAATATTTTCCATTAGTTATTTCTTCTAACCCTGAAAGAATTGCAAACCAGACTCCATACGCTGCAAGAAAAAACCAAGATGCTTATACTTCATATATTAATTATAACCTAATTTTAATAAATGGCTGTTATTCTACCACATTGGTGGTAAAATCCAAAGTGATGAAAACTTATGCCTTTAGGCTTCATTCTGGTCAAGACTTGAGGGAAGAGATAGATAAATTTGTAAAAGAGAAAAATATTTTAGCTGGTGTTATCGTAACTTGTGTTGGAAGACTAGATAAAGTGGTGCTTAGAATGGCCGGTGCAAAAACTACCAAACACATCAAAGGGGTTCTTGAAATTATTTCTCTTGGAGGTACATTAGAATCTGGAAATAGTCACCTTCACATCTCGATTTCTGATGAAGAAGGAAAGGTGTTTGGTGGCCATTTAAAAATAGGTTCCATGGTGGGCGTGACGGCAGAAGTAGTAATTGGAGAACTAGATGGTGTGAAATTTAGTAGAAAATTTGATAAAGAAACAGGTTTTGAAGAACTAAATGTAAATGAATATTACGGTAAATAAAACATTTTACCTGGCAAAAAATGCTTCTTTATATTTTTCCCTACTTAAGATAAAATTAATGAGTAAATCATTTTGAATCATGGAAGAAGACAACTTAAACCAAACTACCCCTTCACAGCAACAGAAAAGTCAAAATACGTTTCTTAAAAAGAGTCTATTCAAGAAAGCCGTTTTCTGGATGATACTTTTTGCTTTACTCATAGCTTCTATTGGTGCTTATGTCATTTATCAACAATTGTCTATATTAGAGCCTAATCAAAATATCGCAGATGAAGATCAAAAACAAGGCCAGCTAGCAACGCGGTGTGAAGGTAATGGAAGACTGCAGAAGGACCAGTTCGGAGCTAGTACAGATGAACTCGGTGACGCTAATCCCAGTTACCTCGATATAACTTCAGTTGAGCTTTTGTCAACAGAAGGAAAGGATAATATAGAATTAGTCCTATCAACCGGTGGTATATTTCCGACTACCAATCAGGTTAAGGCCAGTTACCGGTTCTTGTTTAATTCTGACAACAATAAGGTTACCGGCAAACTAATTAAAGGGTTTTCAGGTATTGAGAAAGAATTTCGAATTGATGTTACTGGTGATCAATCTGTAGGACCATTATCCGTTTCTGGAACAATCATCGATAAATTATCTGGAAAGGAGTCTTCTTTACCTGTAAAGCTCAATCACGTATCTCCAAGTGACTTGCCTTCTTATGGACCGGGATTGGAGCAATTTCAAACTAGCATTCCAAAGGATCTTCTAGGATTGACGGCAGATGAAGTTCCGGTAGGAATCGTATCTCAAAGTACCGTAGATATTGTGGATACTACTTCTTTAATATTTGATCAAAAAGCATCCGAGAAACTCGCAACCCTACATCTTAGTTCGGCATTCTCTAATCAGCCCGTTAACTTTACTATCAAGGGCCTTACTCCAAACGAAAACTTTAACATAAAAATCGAGGACGAAGTTGTTTTGTCAGCAAATATAGGACAGGATGGTAATTTTAGTGGGAGTTTTATTCTCCCTACTTTAGCGCCTGGTGAGTACTTTGTCACAGCCCAGGATAATACAGGTAATTTTGCATTTAATGTGATCGAATGTGTACTTTAAACACTTAGTTCTATTATTATTTCCTAGAGACGAAGTACCTCTAATCTAAGATGTTTGATATAATTTAACAAATGTGGGAATGGTTGAAACAAATTGATTTTGTAGCTTTAAAAAGAATTCCAACTTTTGTCTGGGGGTTTTTATTATTACTTCTTTCTCTCTTTATAGTTCAAATTCCCTTTCAGTTTTTTCGATATCTGGCTATTTTACCTGGAATACTAGGGGCACTTCTTCTATACCAATTTATCTTTCACAATAAATATTAAGGATAAAAGGAAACTAACGCTTTGGACTCTGCTTCATCTTTCTAGCTTTTCCAGCGTGTCCGTATTTGCGCCTTTCCTTCACACGAGAATCGCGAGTAAGAAGCTTTCTTCTAGAAAGAATAGGACGAAAAGTCTCATCATATGCTACCAAAGCTCTAGATATACCATGGCTTACTGCACCTAGTTGTCCTTGTTTTCCACCGCCACGAACTTTTATAGTTCCTGAAAATTGTTCCATACGATTTACCACTCTAAACGGTTCTTCATAGACTTTCTTCGCTGTTGGTCCAGGAAAGTATTCATCAACCGGCTTTTCATTTATCAGCAAATCGCCTTTTTTTAAAAAAAGCCTCACCCTAGCTAAAGATTCTTTTCTACCACCCATTCCATAAAAATACTCTTGTGGTTTCTTAGAGACTTCCTTTTTTACCTCTTCTACTTTATCCTCTTTCTTTTTTCTCGGCATTATTTTATCTCCAGTTCTTGCGGTTTTTGAGCTTCATGAGGGTGCAACTCTTTTGGATAGATGTGAAGTTTCTTTATCATACTTTTCCCTAATTTATTTTTAGGCAACATCCCTGCCACAGCATGGTAGATTATATACTCCGGTTTTCTTTGCCTTAATTTTTCTAAGGTAGTTTCTTTCAAGCCACCAGGATAACCAGAGTAGCGATAATATTTCTTATCAGACTCCTTATTACCAGTAACAGCCACTTCGGAAGCATTTATTACAACTACAGCATCACCTTTATCCATATATTTTACGAACTCAATCTTATCCTTACCCATTAAAAGCTTTGCGACTTTTGTACTTAACCGACCTACAATTTTATTTTTTGCATTAATTAAATACCAATTCATGTGACTATCTTTCTTATTTTCCACTGGTTTTTCTAGATTATTTTTTTGTCTTTCTTTCTTTTCCATTTTCTTTTTTCTTAGCAGATACTTTCACCTTTTTAATAGCTTTTGATTTCTTTGACTCGCTAGGTTTTTTCTCTACTTTTATCTTTGGTTCTTTCGCCTTAATCTTTTCTTTGACTTCTTTCGGTGGTACCGATAATTCTTCAACAAACTCAACCACAACCATTCTTGCTGCATCCCCAGCTCTAGGAACTAACCTTGTTATTCTCAGATAGCCACCAGGTCTGTCTTTGAATGTAGGACCAATAACCTCTAATAACTTATTGACTGAGTTTTGTAGACCCAATTTTGCGATCAATCTTCGTCTAGATTGCAAACTATCTGCCTTTGAAATAGTAACCAGCTTTTCTAAGTATGGACGAATTGCTTTTGCTTTTGCCTCTGTTGTAGTCACCTTCTCATTAAGAATCACAGAATTTGCCAAGCCTTTGAGAAGAGATTTACGCTGTTTTGTATTCCTACTTAGTATTCTGCCAGCTACTCTGTGTCTCATTTAGTCAAACCTTTTTCCTTTAGTTTTTCCTCAATATCACTTATAGATTTTGCTCCCATATTCTTAAGTTTCACTAATTCCTCCTTAGGGGTCTTCTGCAGTTTTTCAACTGTATCTATACCGGCATTACGTAAGGAATTTGTTATTCTAGTCGAAAGCTCTAATTCTTCAACCAAAGCATCCTTTTCAATCTTTGGTCGTGGAGGTTTTTCAATTTTATCTTCCTTAGAAGGTTTTCTTTGCTCTACCAGAACATTAAAGTAGTCAGTTAAAATTTTAGAGGCTTGTTTTACAGATTCTTGTGGAGTAATTGTTCCATCGGTTGTTATACTCAGGATTAACTTATCGAAGTTTGTTATTTGTCCCACACGAGTCGCTTCAACTTTATAACTTACTTTTGTAACTGGGCTGAAAGTTGCGTCCAAAGGAATAATTCCCACTCCAAGGGAACGTCTATTTCCTACTGGAGCGTATCCAAACCCCTTCTCTGCTTTCATACTAATACTTAGCTTGGTCTTTGAATCTGCCAACGAACAGATGTAATGATCAGGATTTGCTATTTCAACGTCACCCGGAACTTCGATATCCTTTGCTAAAACTTCTTTAGCACCTTTTACATCAAGAGAAAGTTTTACTGGTTTGTCAGAATCTACTTTCAACCTCACTCCTTTTAGATTTAGGATAATTTCCACAATATCCTCCTTAACACCACGAATAGTTGAATACTCATGGGTAACCCCACTTATCTTCACCTGAGTAATTGCTGCTCCAGGAAGAGATGTTAGAAGTACTCTCCGTAATGAATTACCTAATGTCACCCCATAACTTTGGGGTAAGGGCTCTATAACTAAAGTTCCCTCATTCTTACTAACTTCAGAAGAAACTCTAACTTTGTCTACCATAAAAACCTCCTTGGTTATAAAACTTATAATTTACTAGGGTCGTAAACTTTGATTATTGCTCCCTATCGGGAGTAAAAAACCTCTGGTTCTTGCTCCCTATCAGGAGTAAAAATCTTCGACCTTTGCTCTCTAACGAGAGTAAAACTCAACGATAAGTTGATCATTAATTTCTGCTGCCACTTCCTCTCTTTCAGGTAATCTTTTCACCTTACCAGAAAGCCCTTTCTTTTCAAGCCACTTGGGAATGTCTTCTTTATCAACCGCTTCTGTGGCGTCTTTTACTAAACTAAATTTTTGGGCCTTCTCACTCAAAGAAATAACGTCATCATTTCTTAATTCGTAAGAAGGGATATTTACCTTTTTTTCATTTACTAATATATGACCATGGGAAACCAGTTGCCTTGCTTGGGATCTAGACGCTGCTAGAGCTAGTCTATAAACAGTGTTATCAAGCCTTGTTTCTAACCTTTGAAGTAAAGAGGTCCCTGTTTCACCTTTCTTTTTGGCTGCTTCTTTATAATATTTCCTAAATTGTCTCTCTAACAAACCATACATTCTCTTTACCTTTTGCTTTTCCCGAAGCTGGTGTCCGTAGTCAGAAGTCTTTTTTCTTAAAGATTTTTGGCCGTGCTGACCTGGAGGAACAGCACCCTTCTTTTCTATTGGATGTTTAGGACCAAGACTCCTCTTGCCTTTAAGCAGGAGGTTTGTTCCTTCCCTACGATCTAGCTTAAATTTTGGTCCGGTATATCTTCCCATTTATTTTAAACTCTCCTTTGCTTTCTTGGCCTTGGGCCGTTATGAGGTATTGGAGTCACATCTGCAATTGCTTTGATTATCAACTTGCTGTTTTTTAACGCTCTAATTGCAGCGTCTCTACCAGATCCAGGTCCCTTTATATAAACCTCAACTTCTCTTAATCCCTTCTCTGATAATTTTTTTGCTATATTTTCCATCGCTGTTGATGCTGCATAAGGTGTTGATTTTCTCGCACCTTTAAAACCAACTGCCCCTGAACTGCTCCACCCCAAAGCATTACCAGACATATCTGTTATTGTTATCAAAGTATTATTAAAAGTAGCATTAACAAAAACTTTTCCTTTAGTTACTTCTTTAGTTGTTTTCTTTGATTTAGTCATAATCTTACCTAATAACTATTACTTGCTTCACTTCTGCATTTTTTGGGCATCTTCCTTTTTCATAGCCCCAATAGTTAACCTTTTACCTCTTTTTGTACGAGCGTTACTTCTAGTTCTCTGGCCCCTAGCAGGTAGATTCTTTTTATGTCTCATCCCACGATAAGTTCCAATTTCCTCCAACCTTCTTATATTTTGTTGGGTTTGCCTTCGCAAATCTCCCTCAATAATATAATTATCGACCTGCTTTTGTAGCTTTGACAATTCCTCAACCTTTAAATCTTTTATTCTTGCGTCGGCATTAACATTGGAGTTCTTTACAATTTCTTTAGACACAGATCTACCCACCCCATATATGCTGGTAAGAGCGTATTCAACTTTTTTATTCCCTGGTAATTCTACTCCTGCAATTCTTGCCATAATAAATATTTCTTGTCTCTGTTTTAGAGCAAGCAACGCCAAGTTACCATTGACGTTGTTTTAGCCCTGATTTAATCGGGCCGCAAACATACGCAAGGCATTAGCCTTGCCTCTGTTTGTGACGCGGATTTGTACAGATAATATAACGAACACCTTGTCTTTTAACTACCTTACATTGATTACAACGTTTTTTTATCGATGCTTGAACCTTCATAAATTTATCTTCTTTGGTTCCTTTCTCTATAGGTAATTCTGCCCTTTTCTAGATCGTATGGTGTCACTTCAACTTTTACATTGTCCCCAGGCAACAGTCTAATGTAATGCATCCTCATCTTTCCTGATATGTGGCAGAGCAAAGTTTTACCTGCCAATGCAGCTGGGGCGTCTTTATCAATTTCCACTCTAAATAAAGTATTCGGCAGAGATTCTGTAACCGTTCCAACTACTTCAATATTTTCTTTAATCATAAATATAAAAAAGAACCCTGTAATTTTACACTAATTTTAGGTTTGCGTCAATACTACAGGCCCTTTTCTAGTGACCGCAACTGTACGTTCAAACAAACCAGAATAACTATTATCTTTAGATATAATTGTCCAATTATCGGAAAGCAGGGAGACATCTGGCTTACCCATATTGTATATAATCTCAATTGCTAAAACCATCCCTTCCTTTATCTCAAGTCCAGTACCTCTCTTACCTATACCAGGTACAAGAGGATCCTCGTGTAATTCTTTTCCTACACCATGACCAACCAATTCCTTTACTACGGAGTAGCCCGCTCTTTCTACTGTATTTTGAATTTCACTACTAATATCCCCAATTCTGTTTCCGATTTTTGCTTTGCTTATTGCCCTCCATAAGGCTTTTTCACCAACACCAAGGAATTTTTTCTTATCTCTATCTTCCCCACCAACAATATATGTATGAGCCAAATCAGAATGGTAGCCTTTGTAGAAAGCGCCCAAATCAATACCAATTACATCACCTTTTTTTAATTTGTAATTTCCAGGTACACCATGAACAACCCAATCATTTGGGGTAGTACATATACAATGTTTATAACCCTTAACTTTCTTGAATGAAGATTCGGCTTTGTTTTTTAAAATTACCGACTGGGCAATTTTATCAAGATCCTTAGTGCTAACCCCAATTTTAATGTGCGATTCAACTTCAGCAAGAGCAAGAGCGGCTATCCTACCTGCTTTGCGCATAATCTCAATTTCGTTTGAATTCTTCAAGTAATACATCTAATTTTTTTCTAACGGTTTCCTCTGAAGGTGAATTATCAACCTTAACAATTTTAACATCCTTATCTCTATAAAAACTGATAACCGGCTCTGTTTGGTCTCTATACCATGATATTCTAGTAGCTATCTTTTCTTTCGTGTCATCGATCCTTCCCCTATTAAATAACCTTGCAACCGCTTCCTTTTCTATCAATTCCACTAATACAAGCAGATCAGGGCTTTTTTCAAACATTTCGACTTGATGAAGATTTCTAGGTGCTCCATCTAAAAGGAAACCACCTTGAACATCATTCTCTTCCAACCTTTTATTAACTATTCTCATTGTTGGTTTATCCGGCACCAACATCCCTTGGTCAATCATTTTTTTCACCAAATTACCTAGTTCTGATTTCTCTTCCCTCAACCTTCTAAAAATATCTCCTACTGCTATAAAAGGGATGTTAAGTTTTTTCGCGACGTATTTTCCGACAGTACTTTTACCAGAACCTTGAACCCCAAAAATTAAAATATTCATATATATATGAAATTATTTTAGGCCAAGCTATAATATCTCAACGCTAGTCGCAAGTAGTTGCAAGATAAACCTTGCAACTACTTTAGGCTGATATAATTAAATTCGCTCAGCCGCAAATACAGACAAGAAAATCTTGTCTTTATTTGTAAAGAAATCCTTCGTATGACCTCATTATTAACTGGGATTCTAATTGTTTTGTTGTTTCAATAATAACTGATACGACAATCAACAAACTTGTTCCACCTAATGCTAAGGTGCTTATACCAGTCAGTTCGGTAGCAATAAAAGGGAGTATGGCAATTAATCCTAAAAACGACCCTCCTACCAAAGTAATTCTATTCAAAATGAAACTAAGAAAATCTGCGGTAGCTTTTCCTGGCCTTATCCCAGGTATAAACCCACCAAATTTTTTAATATCGTCTGCCACTTTAGTAGGGTTAAAAGTAATCGCAGTATAAAAATATGCAAACCCCAATACCAACACAAAATATACAGCGCTGTAATTAATAGTATTAGCGAAAAAATCTCTAATTGCTATGGCAGTGTTAGCGATAATTGGTGTTGAAGCGGAAGAGAAAAACTCTCCTATCATACTTGGAAGTAAGATGATCGATATAGCGAATATAAGTGGAATTACACCGGCTTGGTTTACTCTAATAGGCAAATGCGTACTCTGACCACCATACTGCCTATTCCCTCTCACCCGTCTAGCATACTGAATCAAAACCCTTCTCTGACCTTCGCTAATCAAAATTGCTGCAACTATTACCACCAAACCTAGAAAAATTAGAGCAATAAAAAGATTAATATTTTGGGGGTTAAATATTTGGGCTGTTTGACCAAAGTTTACTGGTAGTCTTGCGATTATCCCTGAGAAAATTAAAATAGATATACCATTACCAATTCCTGATTCAGTTATAAGTTCTCCAAACCACATAAGAAGTAGCGCCCCGGCTGTCATAGTTAAAATAATTGTCAAAAGATTCAGCGAGCTTAGATCACCAAGTAGTTCAGGAGAGTTTCGACGTATCAGAGTGATTATTCCGTAAGATTGAACTAGCGCTAATGGTACAGTAAGGTATCTAGTGTATTGAGTTATTTTTTGCCTTCCATACTCACCCTCTTTTTGAAGTTCCTCAAGTTTTGGTATAGTTACTCCCAAAAGTTGCATTATAATGGAAGCATTTATATACGGGTTAAGACCTAAAGCAACAATAGAAAAATTGAGAAGAGTACCTCCGGAAAATAAATCCAACAACCGCAAAACCTGTTCAAAAGATTGACTATCACCAAAAATACCTCTTAAAGCTGACGGATCTACACCTGGGGCTGGGATAAAAGCAACTATTCGAAAAATTACTATTATACCTAGGGTAAAAAGAATTTTTCTTCTCAAATCTGGACTTCTCCAGATATCTAAAAGGACTCTAAACATTTTCCTCCACTCTTCCTTTAGCAGCCTCAATTATTTTTTTCGCCTTTTTTGTAATCCGAATCTTCACAATCAAAGGTTTTGAGATTTTTCCGGTAGCAACAATCTTGGCATAGAAGTTTTGACTTGAAGACAAGATTTTATTTTTTCTTAAAGTTTCCATGCTAACTATACTTCTAGCATCCAACCTATCCAGTTGATCTAGGGTTATGGTAACAGATTTTTTTAAAGACTTATTGCCAATTCCTCTTTGAAATGGCAATCTTTTTATTATTGGAAGTTGGCCACCCTCAAACTCCGGTTTTATTTTTCCTCTCGCCTTCTGCCCCTTCGTTCCTCGACCAGAGGTTTTTCCCCTACCGGAAGATTCACCGCGACCAATTCTCTTGGCCCTCTTTTTTAATCTTATTTTTCCTAGGGATGAGAGATTCACTAGTTTTCTTCCCTTCCCAACTCTTTTTTCTTTTTCACGGTTAATTTTTTGCTTAGATTTATTTTTACTTTTTCATCTCTTGGTCTTAATTTGCTTAAAGCTTCCAAAGTAGCATACACATTTGATGCTTGGTTTGATGTACCGAGAACTTTTGATAGGATATCTTTAATACCAGCTGCCTCAACCACAGCCCGCACTGCACCACCGGCGATTACACCAGTACCAGCAGAAGCCGGTTTTAACATAATTTTAGCAGCTCCTTTCTTAAGAAAGATTTGGTGGGGGATTGTGGTACCTACAAGAGGTACTTTTATCAGGTGTTTTTTAGCATAAATCATAGACTTTTTTATTGAGGCAGGAACCGTCGGTGCTTTTCCTAGACCAACACCTACCTGTCCTTTTCTATCTCCTACAACTACCAAAACAGAAAAGCCTATTTTATTCCCACCTTTTGTTTTTTTTGAAACTCTATTAACTCGAACTATTTTTTCGGTAAAATCTTCTTCAGGTATATATTCTCTCATTTAAAATTCTAACCCACCTTTCCGTGCCCCTTGAGCAAAAGCACCTACTCTACCATGAAACTTATAACCAGATCTATCAAATACAACTTTTTTAATTTTTTTCTTTTTTGCCTTCTCCCCAATTATTACCCCAGCTTCGTAGGCTAGCTCTGTTTTATTTTTCCCTCTAGCTTTTTTTGATTCCTTATCGTTCACTGATAGAATAGTTTCTCCCAAATCGTCATTTACTATGGAGCCATAAAAATATTGATTTGAGCGAAACACACTCAATCTAGGAATGGTTGATGTTCCTTTGACTTTAGATCTTATTCTTCTATGTCTTATTTTTCGTTTTTCTAGTTTTCTCATTGTGTAGCACCCGCTGCCTGTGCCTTACCAGGTTTTCGCCTTATTACCTCATCTTCATATTTTATTCCCTTGCCTTTATAAGGCTCTGGTGGTTTTACTTTTCTTATCTTGCTAGCAATATCCCCAACTAATTGTTTGTCGAATCCTGCTACTGTAATTCTATTTTCAACTATAGTAAATGTTATTCCTTTTGGCTGCTCTATTTCTACTGGGTGAGAATAACCAACCAAAAGAATCAATTTATTATCTTGCAAACTACTCCTAAAACCTACACCAGAAAGTATAAGTGTTTTACTAAATCCTTCTGAAACCCCAACTACTGCGTTATTTAGTAAGCTTCTCACCAAACCATGAAGCGATTTTTCTTCTTTAGAGTCGTGTTTCCTCTTAACTACCAACATATCCTCATTTCTCTCAACAGTTATGCCTTTAGGTGTATGGACCTTTATTTCACCTTTTAGTCCCTTAACCAAAACAGAACTCTTTTCAATACTTACCTCAACACCTTGTTCAATTTTTACTGGTAATCTACCTATTTTACTCATATTTACCAAACCTCACAGACTAATTCCCCACCTATCCCTTTTTTAATTGCTTCTTTATTAGTTAATATTCCTTTCGAAGTCGATAATAAGGTGTGGCCCATTCCGCCAAGTACCGGTCTTAATTTTTTCCTGGGGCTATACACTCTCAATCCAGGAGTTGACAATCTTTTAATATGGGAGAGAGCGGCCTTTCCATTATCATACTTAAGCTTTATTTTTAATTTTTTAATTTTCTCGGTTTTTTCCGTAGAATACTCATCAATATATCCAATACTTCTAAGTTTTTTAACTACCTCTTCTTTTAATTTAGAATGAGGGGTGGAAACAAATTCCTTATTCGCTGTATATCCGTTCCTTATTGTTGTAAATAAATCTCCTAAAGTATCCATAATTTTAAATTTCAATATTTTTTTCTATAATAAAGTAATTACTAAAATTACATGGTGTTTTCGGCATATATTACCAACTAGATTTAACCACACCTGGTAGTTCTCCTTTATGAGCAAGATTTCTAAAACAAATTCTGCATAAACCAAACTTTCTAATGTATGCTCTTGATCTACCGCAAATCATACAGCGGTTTTTAGCTCTTACTGCATACTTTGGTTTTCTTTTTGATTTTTCTATCATCGCTTTTCGGGCCATAATATATTCCTAGTTATCTTCTTTCTTAAATTGTAAACCCATAGTTTCTAATAATTTTTTCGCGTCCTTATCGTTTTGGGCTGAAGTCTGAATTACTATTTCCAATCCAAATTGTTTCTCGCCTTTTTTATACTCTATTTCCGGGAAAACATTTATTTCTCTAAAACCTAAGGTATAGTTTCCATTACCATCAAATGACTCATTTGGCATACCCCTAAAATCTCTAATTCTAGGTAAAACTGCCGACACTAACCTTTTAAAAAAGTCTTGCATCCGGGACCCTCTCAAAGTAACCTTTGCACCAATCACTTGATCCTCTCTTATTTTGAAGGAAGCTATTGCTTTTCTTGCTCTTGTTTCTGCTGGTTTCTGACCAGTAATTTTTTTCAACCCTTCAAAAATATATTCTTGGTTTTTTTTATCTGTTGCAAAACTACCAAACCCGACATTTACCACAATTTTTTGAATCAGCGGAACCGCCATTATATTTTTGCCGTTCAGTTCTTTTGAAACTTTTTCTTTTACTTTAGTAATTTCTTCTTTCATAATATTAGTCAATTACCTGTTTACATTTTTTACACATTCTTTTCTTACTATCCTTTCCAAGCTTATATCCAATCTTTGAGGGTAATTTACACTTTGGGCATACAATAGAGAGGTTTGAGATAGCGATAGGTTTTGTTATATCAATAACGCCACCCTGAATCGTTCCTTTTTGGGCCTTTTGGTGCTTCTTATAAATATTAACCCCCACCACAATTGCAGAATTTAATTTTGGCAAAACTCTATCTACTTTTCCTTTAGTACCTTTATCCTTACCCACCAGTACCATCACCTCATCACCAGATTTTATTTTCATGAAACCTCCAGTTGAGTGAAAACAAATCCTATGATTATCATTAAATTACCTCCTGCGCCAAGGACACTATCTTCATAAACCCTCGTTCACGAATTTCTCTTGCAATTGGACCAAATACCCTAGTTGCCCTTGGATTTCCGGATTTATCAATAACTACAGCTGCATTATCATCAAATTTTATATATGAGCCGTCTGCTCTTCTTTTTTCTTTCCTTGTCCTAACCACTAAAGCCTTTACGACTTCAGATGCTTTAACGGTTCCTTCAGGCTGGGCTTTTTTTACTGTAGCGGTAATCACATCACCCATACTAGCAAATCTTTGATTACTTCTACCAGGAATACCTATCACCATTAGTTTTTTTGCTCCGGAATTGTCCGCCACGTTAAGAATAGTTCTATTCTGTATCATTTCAAAACCTCCACAATTTTAAATCTCTTCCTTTTTGAAATAGGTTTGGTTGCTTTAATTGATACATTATCTCCTTCAACAACACCTAAAGTATCTTCAACTAAGTATTTCTTCTTCCTTCTAAGTCTTTTCTTGTACAGAGGGTGGATAACGAATCTTTCAACCTCAACTACAACAGTATTATCCATTTTTTTACTTATTACTTTTCCAATCATTTTTTTAAGTCCTCAATCCTAACCGCAGTGTATATTTTTGCGATTTCTTTTCTTTTCATTGTTATCTTATGTGGGTCTTTCAAGTTACCCATCGAATTTTGAAACTTCAGATCTAAAAGCTCCTTCTCCGATTTTTTTAATAGGTTTTCCATTTCCTTTTTCCCTTTATCCTTTAAATCAAGTTTCTTCATAACAAGTCATCCTTAATTACAAACCTAACACCTAATGGTAGTTTTCTTCCGGCCAATCTCATTGCTTCTCTTGCGATATTTTGTTCAACCCCACTTATTTCAAATATTGTACTTCCCGGTTTTACAACGGCAACATAATGATCTACCGCTCCTTTACCTGAACCCATACCTGCCTCTGGTGGTTTTTTTGTAATTGGTTTATCTGGAAAGATTCTAATCCAAAGCCTACCTCCTCTTTTTGTATAATGAGTGATAGATCGTCGCGCTGCCTCTATTTGTCTTGCTGTAACCCAACCAGATTCTTTTGACTTAAGCGCATAATCTCCAAATTCTATCTTAGAACCACGAGTAGCAACCCCACCCATACTGCCTCTAAATGCTCTTCTGTATTTTACTCGTTTTGGTTGTAACATCTATTTATCTTCCTTTTTTTCAGGTTTATTAATCCAAACTTTAACCCCAACTACACCGGCTGTAGGTGTCTTTGCATCTACTCTAGCAAAATCTATATTCGCCCTTAGTGTATGCAACGGTACACTACCTTCAACTAACTTTTCTCTACGTGCTATTTCACGACCTCCAAGTCTTCCACTACATATAATCTTTACTCCTGAAGCACCAGATCGCATTACTCTTCCCACAGACTGAGCCATTACTCTTTTCACCGGCAACCTTCTTTCAATTTGCCCAGCCACCCATGATGCTATTAGTAAAGCTTCTAAATCTGGGTTACGCACCTCTTTGATATTCAAACTTACCTTTTGCCCAACCAAAGAATCCAGCTTTTTTCTTAATTCATCAACCCCGGATCCAGATCTACCAATCACCATACCCGGCCTAGCTACGTGAATAGTTATATTTGTTTTATTGATTGACCTCTCAATTATAATCTTAGCCACCCCAACGTTTTTCAGTCGAGCATTTATATAACCTCTTATTTTTATATCTTGCTCTAAAAATTCTTTATATTTAGCTTTAGTAGCGTACCAATGCGAGCTCCAATCGTGTGTAATTGGCAATCTGAATGCTTTTGGATGAACTTTTTGGCCCATTATTTACCTTCCTCAACTACAACAACTCTTATATGAGAAGTTCTTTTTATAATAGGGTTGGCCATACCTCTACTTCTTGGTAAAAACCTCTTTAACCGCGGGCCCTCGTTCACAACTACCTCTTTAATAATTAATTTTTTTTCGTCGAGTTTATTGTTATTAGTGGCGTTACTTATAGCAGATTTCAAAACCTTTGCTAATGGTAAGCTAGCCTTTTTTTGGACGAACTTTAAAACTTCAAGTGCCTCACTAGCATGTTTACCGGCTAAATTATCCGCCACCAGCTTAGCTTTTCTGGGTGATATTCTTATGTTTTTCCCTTCAGCAAAAACTTCCATAGTAATTTTCAAATTATGTTGGTGTTAAAATACGCTTTGCTACATTACCGTGGCCCCTAAAAGTACGTGTTGGCGCAAACTCACCAACCCTATGACCCACCATTGGTTCGGTAACAAATACAGAAATAAAATTCTTTCCGTTATGAACTGATAAAGTCAGTCCTACCATCTCTGGCGATATCTGAGAATTTCTTGCCCATGTTTTAATTGGCTCACGAGAACCTTCCTCTTTTGCTTTTTTAACTTTTTTTAATAATTTTTGGTCTATGTAAGGACCTTTTTTTATTGACCTCGACATATTATTTTCTCTTCCTTACCTGGACAATATATTTATTAGAAAACTTATTCTTTTTTCTTGTTTTTTTACCTAAGGTTCGCTTACCCCAAGGGCTTTTTGGGGAGCTCATACCAATTCCACTTTTACCTTCACCCCCACCATGAGGATGGTCAGCAGGACTCATCGCTAATCCTCTGACTGTTGGTCTTATACCCATATGTCTACTTCTACCAGCCTTACCTAAAGTAATATTTTTTAAATCTGCTTTACTAACTACACCCATTGTAGCTTTAGATTTAATTGGTATCTTACGAATTTCACCAGAAGGCATTTTCAAATGTGCAAACCCAGAATCTCGTGACATTAAAGTGGCATTTGTACCTGCAGATCTTGCAATTTGCCCCCCTTTACCAGGAGTGAGTTCTATATTGTGAACAATTGTTCCAACAGGAATTTTCTCTAGTGGCATTGTGTTACCCACAGCTACCTCCACCTTGTCTCCAGACACCAAAGTATCTCCTTTTTTCAATTCGTTTGGAGCTAGTATATACCTCTTCTCCCCATCTACATAATTTAGTTGGGCGATATACGCACTCCTGTTTGGATCGTATTCGATGGAAACAACCTTTGCCGGTACATTAAATTTGTCTCTCTTAAAATCTATTTCTCTATACAATCTTTTGTGTCTACCACCAATATGACGAGTACTTATCCTCCCCTTATTACCTCTTCCACCAGTCTTAGGTAATGCAGAAGTTAGCCCCTTTAGTGGTCTTCGTTTATCAACATCGTATGATACATAGGTCATAAACCTTCTAGCATTTTTTTTCCCTGGTGATTTCTTAACTGTCATAATTTTTTTACTAAAGAAAGAGAAGATTCATAATCAATTTTGTGAATAATCACTTCTTAGCCTCAAATATAGTTATCTTTTGCCCTTTTTCTATCTGCACTGTCGCTTTTTTAAACGGGCCAATTTTTGCCCTTTTTCTACTTTTCATCATTCTCTTAGATCTACCTTTAATTATTCTCGTCTTTACATTAATAACATCAACACTAAAACTTTCTTTTACTGCTTTTGCAACATCTTTTTTTGTGGCACTATTGTCTACTTTAAAAACGTATTTATCAGACTCGATATCCTTCAAACTAGACTCTGAGATAATTGGTTTTATAAGTACTCTACTTATCTGCATTTTTCATATCTCCTAAATACTCTCTATCCATTTTGTCTAGGGCTGCTTTTGTTACAATTAAATTACTTATATTTACTACTAAGAACGTATTTAAATTATGTAAATTCTCCAACCCCACATTTGGTAAGTTTCTAAAAGACTTTTGAGCGTTTTGATCATTGCTATCTAAAACAAATAAGCTTTTTCCTTTTATAGGAAGCTTTAACATTAAATCAGCGGCCATTTTAGTCTTAGGTTCCTTAAACTTAAGTTCTTTAATAACAACCAAGTTTTCTTCTTTAGCCTTATCAGAAAGGGCACTAAGCAATGATTTTCTCTTCATTTTCTTTGGAAAAGATAATTCAAATTTTCTAGGTTTTGGTCCGTGTATCACCCCTCCACCTTTCCAATGAGGATCTCTTATAGAACCAGTTCTCGCTTTCCCAAGACCTTTTTGCTTCCACGGCTTTGCCCCACCACCAGAAACTTCACCCCTAGTCTTAGTTGATGCAGTCCCTTTCCTTTGATTAGTTAAATAAATTCTTACTGCTTGTTTCATTAGTTCCTCATTAATTTTATTACCAAAAATATTTGGGTTAAGTTTGACTCTACCAAGTTTTTCTCCTTTTTGACCATACAAAGGAGCACTCAGACTTTGCTCTTTTTTGCTAACTTTTTTTGCGGTTGTAGTCTTAGTTTTTTTCTTCATTTTCGGTACTCCCTTTCTGCTCCCCACCAGATTAATTATCTTTATTGTTACTTACTGATTCTTTAGTCTACTCTGTTTTTACAGTTTCACCTTCAGGTTGTTTCTCTATGGTTTCTTCTTTCTTACCTAAAGCGGGCGCTTCTGGAATTTCCGGATCGTGATATTTTTTCTTTCTCTTCTTAGATTTTTCTATTAATAAAATAGATCCGGTTGGACCTGGTAAAGAACCGTTAATTTCTAATATATTTTCATCTTTATCTACTGTTACTACATCTAAAGCTTGGACTTTTATTCTTTCCATTCCAACTTGTCTAGCCATTTTTTTACCTTTAAAAACTCTACCTGGTGTGGTTGTTGCACCAATTGACCCCGGGGCTCTTTCTCGATCTGATTGCCCATGAGTCCTAGGACCACCAGCAAAGCCATATCTTTTTACTACTCCGGTAAATCCTTTGCCTTTAGAAAGTCCTGTTACATCAACCAAACTTCCTTTACTGAAAACGTCACCAACTTTTATTTCCTGACCTAACTTTAAATCTCCGTCGAAATCTACTTCTCTTAACACTTTTGGAGCACTACTTATATTTGCTTTCTTAACGTGCCCCATGGTTGGTTTATTCATATCTTTTCTATTACCAGTACCCAATTGTAAGGCTTTATAACCATCTTTTTCGCTTGTTTTAATTTGCAACACAAAATTTGGTTCGATCAATACTTTAGTTATCGGCACTGCTCGCCCGTGTGAATCAAATCTTTGAGACATATTCATTTTTCTACCAATTAACCCTTTAACCATAATTTTTTAGTGAAAAACGTGGCTTTTAAAGACACATTTTTTTACCTATCAATCCTTTTACCATATTCAAAAATGACGTCCTCTAACTAATTATCCAAAAATATCATCTATAAGATGATGTTTTCTCCTCCGATTTTCGGCGTCAAAAAAAACTATTTTTCTCGAAAATAAAAAAGACCTTTCGGTCCGTTGTTCATAAGACTGCTCTTTCTAAACTTATTAGTTTACATCTTTAACTCAATGTCAACACCTGCTGGCAATTCCAAATGCATTAGAGCATCAAGAGTCTTTGGAGTCGGCTCAATGATATCTATTAATCTCTTATGAGTCCTGATTTCAAACTGCTCACGTGCATCCTTATCAACGTGAGGTGAGGTAGTCACCGTAAAAGATTCCCTTTGAGTTGGTAATGGTACCGGCCCAGCTATCTTTGCGCCTGTACGAATAGCAGTATCAAGAATATCTTCAGCAGAGTCATCCAAAACCCTTGAATCGTAAGATTTTAAACGTACCCTAATACGACCTTTTGACATATATTGTTAAGTAAGTAAGAGTCAGATAATTTTAAGCTATAATTTTTGTAATAACTCCTGCTCCGACGGTGTGACCACCTTCTCGGACTGCAAATCTGAGCCCTTCCTCGAGAGCAACCGGACCAATTAACTTTACTTTCATTTTTGTATTATCCCCTGGCATCACCATTTCTGTACCGTCTGGTAAATTAGCTTCCCCTGTCACATCAGTAGTTCTTAGATAAAACTGTGGTCTATAACCAGAGAAAAATGGAGTATGACGTCCACCTTCTTCCTTGGTTAAGACATATACTTCAGCTTCAAATTCTGTGTGTGGTTTAATACTTCCTGGCTTTGCCACCACTTGACCACGTTCTACATCATCTTTTTCTATTCCTCGAAGAAGCAAACCAACGTTGTCTCCAGCCTGACCATCGTCTAACTGCTTTCTAAACATTTCCACTCCGGTAACTACTGTTGAAGCAGTTTTTGGCCTAATACCTACTATTTCCACTGCTTCATTTACCTTGACCCGACCTCTTTCAATTCTTCCGGTGACAACTGTTCCTCTACCCTTAATAGAAAATACATCCTCTATAGGCATAGAAAAGGGTTTATCTAAATCTCTAGTTGGGGTAGGAATATAATCATCAACTGCTTTCAAAAGCTCTTCGATACTTTTTTGTGCTTCAGCATCTCCTTCTAGAGCCTTCAAAGCACTACCTCTAATGACAGGAACATCTTTGCCCGGATATTCGTACTTAGTAAGAAGATCTCGGATTTCTTCTTCTACAAGGTCAAGAAGATCCTTATCGTCTACGGTGTCCACCTTGTTCATAAAGACAACAACAGCAGGAACGCCAACTTGTCTTGCAAGTAGAATGTGCTCTCTGGTTTGAGGCATTGGACCATCTGCTGCAGAAACAACCAGTATAGCCCCATCCATCTGAGCTGCCCCTGTAATCATATTCTTAATATAATCTGCGTGACCAGGTGCATCTATATGAGCGTAGTGTCTCTTTTCTGTCTCATACTCAACGTGAGCTAGAGCAATTGTAATACCACGCTGTTTTTCTTCCGGTGCATTATCGATAGTGTCGAAATCTCTAAATTCTGCACCACCTTTACTTGATAGGTATTTTGTAATAGCAGCCGTCAACGTAGTTTTTCCATGATCTACATGACCAATAGTACCCACATTTACGTGGGGTTTAGTTCTTTCAAATTTTTTTGTTTCAGCCATTTATTCCTCCTTTAACACACGAAGCTAGTTTAACTTGGCTAAGTGGTCTCAGCATGCGTAGTAGCTGTCTTCACAACGATCTGAAGACATGAGCCACAATCATACTATATTAATTCATTATAATAAACTCAAAATAATTAAACACCGTAGCTATTCTACCAAACATAGTCAAGTAGTAAATCTTTTTTCCTAAGACTAACCACTAAATCTAGAAAATACTGTAGAATATAACATTTTATCACGAAGAGTCGCCTTTGTTAATAATCGTATTTGCTACATTCACTGGAACCTCCTCGTAATGTGAAGGTTCCATGCTAAAACTTGCTCTACCTTGAGTCTGGCTTCGTAGATTTGTAGCATACCCAAACATTTCAGCAAGAGGAACCTGAGTTTTTACTACTCTTACATTTCCCCTAAGTTCTGTATTTTCAATTCTCGCTCTTTTACTAGATAAATCTCCAATAACATCACCCATAAATTCTTCTGGGGTAGTAACCTCAAGATTCATTATTGGTTCAAGCAATACTGCGTCTGCCCTTTTTGTTGCTTCACGCAGTGCCATAGACCCTGCAATTTTGAAAGCTTCTTCAGAAGAATCAACGTCATGAAAACTCCCATCATAAACTGCAACCAACATATCAACCATTGGGTACCCTGCCAAACTTCCATTATCCATCGCTCCTTTAACCCCTTTTTGAATTGCCGGGATAAATTCTTTAGGTATAGTACCTCCAACTACCTCATTTTTAAATTCAAACCCCTCACCACGTCCCCTAGGCTCGATACGAAGGAAACAATGGCCGTATTGTCCTCGTCCTCCTGATTGGCGAATATACTTACCTTCCCCTTGAGCTGTCTTTTTGATAGTTTCCTTATACGCAACTTGTGGCTTACCTACATTCGCTCCAACGTTAAATTCTCGTTTCATTCTATCAACGATAATATCTAAATGTAACTCACCCATACCACTTATGATTGATTGACCGGTGTCATGGTCCGTTCTTAATTTAAAAGTAGGATCCTCTTCGGAAAGTTTTGCCAACGCAAGTCCCATCTTTTCTTGGTCTGCCTTCGTTTTTGGCTCAATCGCTAAAGAAATAACCGGTTCTGGAAATGAAATGGATTCTAAAACAATAGGTTTATTTTCATCACAAAGGGTGTCTCCGGTAAATGTATCTTTTAGACCAACTGCAGCACCTATTTCTCCAGCCCCAATCTCTTTGATTTCTTCTCTAGAATTCGCATGCATAAGCAGAATTCTTCCTATTCTTTCTTTTTTATTTTTTGATGAATTGTAAATGTACGAGCCTGAAGTAAGCATTCCTGAGTAAACTCTGAAGTAAGTTAGTCGTCCTACGAAAGGGTCTGTCATTACCTTAAAAGCAAGAGCAGTAAATGGTTCTTTTTCGTCGGTTTTTCTTTCTTCTTCTGCTCCTGTTTTTGGATTTTTACCTTTCACATCTAGAACATCGAGTGGGGAAGGGAGAAGATCCACCACCGCATCTAGAAGTGGTTGAATTCCTTTATTTTTTAAAGCCGTACCAGCTAAAACTGGGATCAATTTTGTAGAAAGTGTTGCTTTTCGTAAACCAATTCTTAATTCTTCTTCAGTAGGTTCTTCACCCCCCAAATATTTTTCCAAAAATTCATCACTTGAATGCTCTGCAACAGCCTCCACTAACTTTCCTCGGTACTCTTCAACTTTTTCCTTCATGTTGGCTGGAACTTCCTCTTCTTTTGGGTTTGCTCCCATTTCACTGGTGAAAACAATTGCTTTTTTAGATATTAAATCAACAACTCCTTTAAAACCTGACTCCTCTCCTATAGGAAGTTGGACAGGAACCGCGTTTGCTCCAAGTCTATCTTTTATCGAATCCAAACTCATATAAAAATCCCCACCGGTTGCATCCAATTTATTTATAAAACAAATTCTTGGTACTTTATATTTATCGGCTTGGCGCCAAACAGTTTCTGACTGAGGCTCAACTCCCATTTTTCCATCAAAAACAACTACCGCTCCATCTAAAACTCGTAGTGATCTTTCTACCTCTGCGGTAAAATCCACGTGACCAGGAGTATCAATGATATTTATCCTGTGCAGCTCATCTTTGTAAAGACCTTTATGAGTTTTCCAAAAAGTAGTAGTGGCGGCAGCTGTAATAGTGATTCCTCTTTCCCTTTCTTGAGCCATCCAATCCATAACAGCCTCACCCTTGTGAACTTCACCAATCTTATACGTCTTACCGGTATAGTAAAGCACGCGTTCAGTTACCGTAGTCTTACCGGCATCAATGTGCGCAATAATTCCTATATTCCTGACTTTATCAAGTGTGACTTTCTCAGCCATGATACAAGTTCAAATTATAACATTTCAAACACGAAAAAACACCGCTTCGGTGTTTAACTTGTCCGCCAAAACCTCGTGCCTAGGCGGAACCTGTGGATCTTAACAAATGGCAGGCAACCTGTCAACAATCCCATCAAACTTAACTATAGTTGGCCGCGGCATTTGACATTTCAACCTAAAATAATTCATAATTGAATTTTAGCCATGAAATTTGCCCCTCGCTGGTTAATTATAGTCAACTCTGTAGTATTAATATTCCTAAGTATTACTGCACTTGGTGTCTATTTTTACCAATCATCTAAACCTTCCCCTTCAGCTGATCTTGCTGATACCAGGGAAACTGTTCCCCCACATCTTTTAGAAAAGGGTCAAGTACTGTCAACTTGCTTTGCCAAAGGAACAAAAGTTTTAATGAAGGATTTTAAAGAGAAGAATATTGAAGATGTAAAAATAGGCGATACTGTTTTAACTCGTGAAAGTGAGACTTCATCGAAGCTTGTTGAAGCAAAAGTAATAAAGGTGCTTCCCAAACACCCTTCTGGTTACTTAATAGTAAATGGAAAGTTAAGAGTTACCGAGGAGCATGTGATATTTGCTAGTGGTAAGTGGATTTATGCCAAGGATTTGCGTGTAGGTGACTGGATGCTTGACGAACAAAATAAAAAGATAAATATAAATTCAATAGACAATAGTAAGAAGGAAGTAAATGTATACAACCTTGAAGTAGAAACATACCGCACCTTTTTCGCCGATGGCTTTTATGTTCATAATGTAAAATTAGACTCTTATCCCCAATTTGAAATAGAAAATAATAATTTTAAATCAGCAACGACTACATTATATGGATATTCTTATAAGAATGATTTTGGCATATTTTTTAATAACGAAGACTCTGTCGATCGCACCGTGATTGCTGATGACGGAAGCTGGACGGTGCTAGTGCCCGGTGTGTGGCCTCGAAGTGGGTCTCGCAAATTCAGCAGTCCGGGTACTTACTCATTTCACCTACAATCTAATCCAGCTGCAAAAGGTAAGTATATTGCTTCAATACCAGACACCAAACTCAAGGACACCCAAGCGCCTTCGACTCCTTCAAGTTTAAAGACAACAAAAGTTGAACGAACTAGTATTTCACTTTCCTGGGCTACCTCTACTGACAATATTGGGGTCTCAGGTTATAGAATATACAGGAATGGGGTTTGGACATATACCACTTCCTCCACTTCGTTCACCGACAGTAGCGTAAAACCTGGAACAAAATATAAATATTACGTACAGGCTTATGATGCTGCGAGCAACGTCTCTGGATCATCCAACACTATCTCTGTAAATACCACAGAAAAAATAAGTGATATAAAACTACCTTCTGTTTTCAGTGCAAAAGGATCGAAAAGCACTAATTTGACAAAAATTAAAGACCCCAAGAAAGTAAAGAACTTTACGGTAGATGTAGTTGGAAAAAGCAAAATCACTTTTAATGACATCTTAAACTTATCCTCTTCTAAAGTACCAAGTCTATTTAAAAGTTTAGATAAATACATAAAAATGAACAAATTAGGTGTTGTGGAAGTAGACACCAAAACACTTACTATGCTAGCCAAGAAAAAAGCAACAGTTTCGATGTCTAATCTTCCGTTTATTGAGACCCCAGACATATTAGTTAACGGCAAGCCTGACACGGCAAGTATTATTTCTAAGGTAAATTATGAAAAAGGAACTTTATCTTTTGATGTCACAAGCTTCTCTAAGTTTGAGGCAGTCCCTAAGCTTGAGATCACAGAACCACAAGATGGGTTTAATGTTGAAGATCCAAACATAACCCTAAGAGGTAAAGTTTCAGATCCTGAAGCCTCTGTTTCGGCTAAATTGAATGGCCAAATGCTAGGCAATCTTAAAGTTGCTTCTGAAAGCGGCCAGTTTTCCAAACAATTAACGCTACCTGAAGGAAATAACAGTATTGTCGTGGAAGCAGTAAGTAAATTCGGACCACTGTTGGTGGCTACAGCAAGTGGGGTGTTTACACCTAAACAAGATATCTTGAGTATAAATCAAATTATTGGTATTGGATTGGTAATAATAATCCTCCTTCTAGCTTCAGGAGGAGCATGGTGGTATTACAAGAAGAGGAAGACAAGCCCCGCTTCCTCATCTCCTCAATAAAAAGCACCAAGCTGTCAACTAATAACTAAGACTCTAAAATAAAAAATCCCTGGAATTTTGTTGATGAGATTTATGTGTATAAGGAAGTGGGCAAAAGCCTTGTTTGACTCGGCCATCCGGTGAGTATTATCTCTCCTTTTAAGCACAATACCGCTACCTACCCCTGCCCGTTCATCTAATCGTTTGCAGAGGCTTTAAAAAAGATTCGATAAATTGCTCCACTACGTTTTCTTTCTGGATCAAGGCTGCCCAAGTCAGCGACAAACAAGGACCCATCCGGCCCGACGAGCGTCGTAATGGGGTGCTCAAAGCCGGTGGCGAAGACCTCTTCGGTACCCCGAAAACCGCCGTCGATCCGCTCCAAGACGACTCGAACTACCCGCTTACCAAGGGCTGGGTCATCGGCTGATCCCCACTGGGCGATGAAGGCGTTGCCTCGGTACTCCTCCGGGAACTGATCACCGTAATAGAAGGAAAAACCATTGGATGAGGAGTTCATCTGGAGCTCCACAACCACAGGCACCGTTCCAGGCTGATTTTGTTTGCCAGGGCGGTTGGGGTAGCCATAGTTCGCTCCTTGGATGACATGGTTCAGTTCGTCAGGGCCATCAGGGTTGTGCGGCCCGTTATCTGTGGCGAAGAGATTTCCTTCGTCATCAAAGGCGATCCCCAGCGGGTTCTTGAAACCGGTGGCATAGATATTTTCCTTTGAGCCATCAAGCCTGAATCTGATGACAGTACCGCTTCGTTTATCGGTTACCCCAAGCTCGACCGTCTCCTCGCCAAGGCCGAGCCTCCCTTCCTCAGCTTGGTGCCCTCGGGACTCCTCTGATTTACCCTGATGAGCATCGGTCTCAATATCGATGCCGATACTGAGGTAGAGGAAATCATCGGGACCTAACACTATCCTGTTATTTTGGACGTGTTGATGAAGGTCACCACCCACCGGGAGACCAATGATGATATCTTCTTGCTTGTCACCTACTCCATCCCCATCTTCATCAGAAATTCGAGTAACTTTCCCCCGGTGGGAGACGTAAAGAGTATCTTCCACGAAAGTAATCCCCAGCGGGAGATCGAAGCCAGTGGCGTACACAATCTTGTCGCCACCCACCCCATCGCCGTCAGCATCTGAGATGGAGATAATCTCTCCGTTTTGCTGGGCCACATACAGCCTGCCGTCTGGTCCAATCGCCATACTGGTAGGACGCTCCAGACCGCTAAGGTACAGTACGGCCTCAAAACCTGGCGGAACTTGAATAGTACCACCCTCCGGGACAACCTTTTCCTTTTTACCAAAGCCTAAGGCGAGCGCAACCAGGGCACCAATAAACAGAATACTAAGAAACAATAAGGGTACTTTTGAAGTTTTTCTCATTTAAGTACTAATTAGGTGCTTGAACTTAAAAATAGTATCAAAAAGCAAACATGAAGTCAACAATTTGTGTGCAACTTGATATAATCACATCCATAATATGAGTAATATTGTTTTTGAAGGAAAAACGGAAAATGGACTCGGAATTTTGATTCGATACCCAACCGAATCGGATCTTCAAGCGATGTTAAATTTTATTAACGAACTTTCTGCTGAAAGGACATTTGTCCGTAATCAAGGAGTGGTTTTTACTCTAGAACAGGAAAAGAAATTTTTAGACGACCATATCAAGAAGATTAGTGATAAAAAGATCATGCAACTTTTGGCATTTAGTGACAGTAAATTGGTTGGTGTATCTGGTGTGGATATGAAAGATCGCGCCCAAAGTCATGTTGGCTATTTTGGTATCTCAGTTGAGAAAGATTTTAGAAGTAAAGGGGTTGGTTCAAAATTAATGGAAATTATAATCAACGAAGCTGAAAAAAATCTACCTAATCTAAAAATAATTGTATTGACTGTATTTGCCAATAACCCTGTTGCAGAAGAAATGTACAAAAAAATTGGATTTAAAGAATACGGTCGCTTACCAAAGGGAATAACCCACAGAGATAAGTTTGTTGATGAGATTTATATGTATAAAAACGTGGGTGAAGGCTTTTAGATAACGAAGTTGCTATTGAAACGCAGATTTCAATAGTTTACGTAGTTATCGCAAAGCATTCGTATTTCAGATTACCATTAAAAATAAACCGCTACGCGTTTTGCGATCAAGAATACTTGATCTAGAGCGAATGCCTTTAGCCCCGATTTAATCGGGGCGCAAAGCGGTTGTGCATTACCAACGGAAATGCGCAAACGCTTTATTAGCTTCAGCCATTCTCAAAGTATCATCTCTCTTTTTGATAGCTGCCCCAGTACCAGACGCGCTATCCATTAATTCCGCCGCTAGTTTTGCACGAAAATTCTTATATTCTGAATTAGATCTATCACTTGCTGCTTTAATCATCCAACGTATAGCCAGTGCTTCTCTCCTATCTCCCTTTACCTCTATTGGTATCTGATAGCTTGCCCCACCAACTCGGCGAGGACGCACCTCTACTCTTGGAGAGACGTTTCGCATTGCTGTTTCAAAGGTTTCAATTGGATCTTTATCTTGTTTTTTGATATCTTCTAGTGCCCCATAAACAATTCTTTGGGCCACCGTTTTCTTTCCATCTTCCATCAAACGATTTACAAATCGAGTGACTAAACGGCTATTATATATTGGATCGTTCTGCAATCTTCTTTTTTCTGCTCTTTTACCTCTCATAATTATTCGTTAAGTTTTTTAGTACCGTAAAGACTTCTTCCTTGTTTTCTACCTTCCACCCCACCGGTATCATAATGTCCTCGCACAATATGATATTTAACCCCTGGAAGATCCTTCACACGACCACCACGGACAAGGACTATTGAGTGCTCTTGCAAATTGTGACCAATTCCAGGAATATACGCTGTAATTTCCTTTCTATTAGAGAGCCTTACTCTTGCTACTTTTCTAAGTGCAGAATTAGGTTTTTTTGGTGTCATTGTTTTCACCACTATACAGACACCCCTTTTTTGAGGATTGTGAGTCATGGTAGTCTTTCTAGTTAAGGTGTTAAAAGAACCACGAATAGCGGCTGCTTTAACTTTTTTACCTGTCTTTTTTCGTCCTTTACGGACAAGTTGACTTATCGTCGGCATAACCAGCGGATTATATACTGGCAGGACTTTAATATCAAGTCTTAGCTATCTTAACTAACCAAAGTCCAATGGCTGAGAGCGATTTACTCCACAGGACACAATACGCAAGATACAATCTTGCGTATTATAAAAGGGATCTAGATTTAGTGTTACCAATTAGCTTTATTTTGTTAAATTGGGCCTCTCGTAAAATCTCCCAAGCAAATAGTGAAAGCGAATCTTTCACATTTATCAAATGTAGTGTTAAAATAAAGTTAACTGCCCATGAATTTCCTTCTATTAAAAATAAGATATGTTTTTTACTTACTGATAGGTCTCCTCACGTTTGGTGTAGTTTTTACCGGTTTAATGTTGGCATTCCCAAAAGGAAGCTTTGACATTGAAAATATCCCAGAAAGCACTCAAACGTCAACAAGTTCAGCAAGCGCTAACAACGCTACCAAAGACAAGGATTCGGCGGCTACAATACCAAAAAATTGGAAAACATATAAAAATACTAAGTATAATTTTCTAGTAAAATACCCACCGAAATGGGTTTTAGAAAATAAAACAACCTTAAAAAGATGGGATGGGATTACAATCAAAACTAAAAAGGGTGGATCGTCACCTCATGTTCAGATCTGGCCAAATTGGCAAGAGTTTCAAGACTATACCTCATATTTTGGTTCTGAATTCAATCAATTTTATACGGATGAAATCATAAAAACCACTTTCGCGGGGCGTAAAGCCCGGGAGAAACAAGCAGGATACAACTACTGGGGAACAACATACTTTAGAGCAATTCGAATTGAGGATATAAAAGGACTAAACTGGGTAAAGTATAATTTAATAAAATATAGTGTTAGTTCAGCAGAAAAATCGGACGAATTAATAGATAATTTTGATTTAGTACTTTCTACTTTTAAATTTACTAAGTGATTACAAAATGAAGATATTACCATCAGGTTTTTTTTCTTCAGTTAAAAAGTATCTCGTTTATTTACTCATAGGACTACTAACTTTTGGCATTACCTTCGCTGCTTTAACATTTCTTTTACCCGAAGGAATTTTGGATAAAATTAAAATAGGTGGCGATCTAAAATCTTGCAATCAAGAACAAAAGGCTGAAGAAAAAGCCACTACTTTCAACGGTAAAGTAGTATTAAGAGTCAGAGATAAGGAATCTCAACTTCTAGATCTTGTTAGTAACAAGAAAACGACTATTGATACCAAAGAAGATGATCCAATTATTTACTTCTCCTCTAACGGAAAATATATAGTATATATACAGGAACTACGTCCAAAATCAGGAAAATTAATAAAAAATTTCTTTTTCTACAACACAACCACAGGTTCTAAAAAAAAGCTTAAAACAAATTTTAAAATTAGCGGTGACAGTAATCCAACTGTCACATGGTCAAACGACAACAAGCAATTTATAATTTCACAAGGAGGCAAGGCAAAAAAAGGATCCACTGATTTCGAATACTGGGTAGATTATTTTAACGTAAGTGACTTAGTCCCACGTAAAGCTACCGATTTAGCTAAAGTCATCAGCAAGACCAGTGTGTTTATCTCTAAATTTCCTAAGGAAAACGAGATAATAGTTTCCGAGAATAAATCAACAAATCAAAACCTTCAAGAGGGTGATGGTAAAAAGGTAAAATATGAATTTTCAAAAGTAAGTATCCCTGATGGCGATAAGAAATCATACAAAAACTTCTCCTTTAAATTGCCTCTTGGAGCCAGTGGGCACTTTTCTCCGGATTATAAATATTACTTTTTTGTGGAGAAAGAATCTTGGGATGTCCAGGATATCCCCAAATCTGATGACGAGCTTAGCAATTTAAAAAAATTGAAGGTCTATATAGGCTACGTAAATTTAGAAGCAAATTGTATGAAGAAGATTGAAATAACAGATATACCCTTTTACTTTAATTCAAGTATAGAAATAGAACAATTTTCTGAGGACAGTAAGAAAGTCCTATTAAAAATAAATAGTATAGACTTCGCAACTAATTCAGAAATAATCCAGTGGTGGAGAATGGATATTGCCACCCTAACAAAATCTGAAAAGGGAGTTAGTACAACCATCAATGGCGATCAAATAAATTCGATTGTTAGAATGAGCTCACATCTAAACTTCGCTATTGTTACCACTCTTAAGGGTAAATACTATCTTCTTGATCTTAGAAACGGTAAGGCGACTCTAATTACTGCTGATCCCACCAAAGTCTCGCCATATAGTTTTTGGTTGAAGGAAACCACTAACTAATTTCCAACCCCACCGGAAAGCAATTTAAATACCAAACTAGTACAATATACATAATGAAATGTCCTATATGTGAGACTGAAGCTATAAATAAAGATAGTCAGGCTTATTGCCCCAGTTGTAAGATTTATCTTGGAAATCTCTCTGACTCTTACAGAATTCCCGAACATGGATCTAAAATGGCTGATTTAGAAGAAAGAGGTAAAGTATTTAAAGAAAGATACAATAGAGGTTTTATTATCAAAGTATCAATTATCTTTTTTGCTGTTTTTATCGTAGTGACTGGAATAGGACTTTTTATGTTAAATTTCACCGCCTATGGCTACCGAGAGAAAGTATTTTATAGGTATGGGTTTACTAGGGAAGCTAGAAGTTATTTGAGAAGTGGTTATTTTGAAGTAGCCAATATTTTTGAAGAAAAACCGCTTGGCCTTAGCCACAGTGGTTATTGGAAAGCCAATACAAATAGCATACGGTTAAATACTGCAAACAATGAGGTAGCTATCCACGAATTCGCCCATTCATGGTATGACAATATTACAGTTAAGAGAGGGGATTTTGAATTAATTAAATCCTTAATCTCCGATACTATAAAACTTTCACAAATGGAAGACGGGGAATACGAACAAACTATAAATAGTGCTCAATGGATAATAAATGCGTACTGTTCTTGCCCCAATATTGAAAATGTTGATTTTAAAAAAGTTGACAATCATCATTTTTATGCTCATATGGCCGAATTTACGATGGGTAAATATAAAGAAGGTCCCCATAAACTCCCAGAATTTATGTGGAAGTATTTTGATGGCCTCTTTAGTGGAAATTTGAAGGTAACTCCTTGCTATGAAACCAAAGGCTGTTATTTTCCTTGGAATAACGATCCAACAAAAGCCGGATCGCCATAAAATTTCCTTTTTGAAGCAAACAATCTAATTATTAGCTTTCTTTACCGCATTAGCTACAGAATTTACTAAATTTTTATTGAATATTGACGGAATTATATTATTGGCGGTTGGATTTGGCACAAGGTCTGCAATTGCTAAAGCGGCGGTTATCTTCATATTATCATCAATTCTTTTAACTCGTCCTTCAAGAGCACCCTTAAAAATTCCTGGAAAAGCTAGGGCATTATTAACTTGATTTTCAAAATCGGATCTTCCGGTTGCTACCACAACCGCCCCAGCCTTCTTTGCTTTGTCCGGCATAATCTCAGGATTTGGGTTGGAAAGTGCAAATATAATTGGTTTAGAATTCATTAACTTAATTAGCTTCGGATCTATCTTACCCTTACCAGAAACCCCAACAAAGACATCCGCTTTCTCAAAAGCCTTTTCCAAACTACCCACTTCCAAATATTTTTTGGATTTTAAAACTTGCATTTTATATTTGTTTAGATCCTTTCTCTTAGAATTTATTGTCCCCTTGGAATCAACCATTATTAATTTCTTAGGCTTTATGAGTTTTGCCGTTGCGATACCGGCTGCACCAGCCCCAAAGATCACCACTTTGATATCCGACATATTCTTTTCGACAACTTTTAAAGCGTTTATCAACGCTGCTAGTACCACAATTGCTGTACCGTGCTGATCATCATGAAAAACAGGGATCTTAAGGTCTTGGAGTTTCTCCTCGATTTCAAAACATCGCGGTGCTGAAATATCCTCAAGGTTTATTCCGCCAAATCCAGGTGCAATGTTTTTGACTGTTGCAACAATTTCACCAACGTCTTTTGTAGCCAAAACTATGGGAAAAGCATCTATTCCCGCAAACTCTGAAAAAATCGCGCACTTACCCTCCATCACTGGTAAAGAAGCCGCGCCACCAATATTTCCTAATCCCAAAACCGAAGATCCATCAGAAACTACAGCTACCGAATTTCCTTTTCCAGTATAAGCGTAGATACTACTGGGTCTCTTAGCAATTTCTTTACTTGGTTCTGCCACACCCGGTGTATAAAGTAGAGATAAATCTTTCTTAGTCTTTATTGATTTCTTCGAGGAAATCCTTAATTTTCCCTTTAATTCTCGGTGGAGCTTTAGAGATTTTTCGTAAACATCCATAAAGTAATTATACCTATTTTAGTTTATTAGTTAAAGAAAAAAACGTGCTAGTTATCACCATAATTGATTACAAATTTAGACTAGTATATAGTGTAAACATGCAAATTGGATACTTCGGTTTAGGAAAAATGGGCTACAGCATGGTTCTTAGACTTTTGGAAAAGAATTACGACGTTGTTGCTTGTAATAGATCCCCAGAACCTATTAGAGAAGCAGAAAAAGCCGGGGCAAATACCGCCTATACCTGTAGTGAATTAGCAAAACATCTAAAACCTCCAAGATTAATTTGGATCATGGTTCCGGCAGGAAAGCCGGTGGATGACGTTATCTTTGGCGAAGGAAATCTAGCAAATCTATTAGAAAAGGGAGATACAATAATCGACGGCGGAAATTCTTTTTACAAAGATACGATTCGTCGGGGAAAGGAACTTGAGAAAAAAGGTATAGATTTTCTAGATGCTGGCGTTTCTGGCGGTCCTGGAGGTGCGCGAACCGGAGCCTCAATAATGGTTGGGGGAGACAAAGAAGTATACAATAAATTTGAACCGCTCTTTAAAGATCTAACCGTAAAGAAGGGTTATGGATACATGGGTCCTACCGGTGCAGGACATTTTGTAAAAATGGTTCACAATGGCATTGAGTATGGAATGATGCAGGCAATAGGAGAAGGGTTTGAAGTGATGAAAAAAGCACCCTTCAAACTGGATTTAAAAAAAGTCGCTGAAGTCTACAGCCATGGAACTGTAGTTGAATCTAAGCTAATTGATTGGCTCAAATCTGCTTACGCACAATATGGCGAGGATCTAGATGAAATTTCCGGGTCGGTTGCCCAAACCGGGGAAGGACTATGGACCATACAAACGGCTAAAGAACTAGGTGTTCCTGCACCTATAATTACAGAGTCCGTAAATTTTCGTAAAGAATCAGAGAAAAAACCTAGCTATACAGGTAAAGTACTATCCGCACTAAGAAATCAATTTGGCCATCACGAAGTAAAAAAGAAATAGTTTTTATTATTCTTCGAGAGAACCTATTCGACAAGCTCAAGATAAACTCCGCAAGTCGAGAAGTAACGTCATCCTCGACTTGATCAAGGATCAGATTCCCAGTCGAACTGGGAATGACAACGGTTTCTCTACAAGCTCGAACAGTATTTATATGAAAATAATTGACATTTCTTTGACTCTCCATCCAGGTCTTGTTGTTTGGCAAGGCGATCAAAAAATTGAACTAGCTACAGAATCCACCGTCGAAAAAGATAAAATCATGGATTCTCGATTGAGTTTAGGAGCGCACAATGGAACCCACATCGATGCTCCTGCTCATTTTATAAAAGACGGATTTGGGGTGGACAAAATAGAACCCCAGAAATTGATTGGTGGATGTACAATAATTCAAATCGACTCAGATACCATAACGGCCAACGTACTCCATGGTAAAAATTTCGAGTCTCGTGTCTTATTCAAAACCAAAAACTCCGAGAGAAAACTACTGGATGATCCGAATTTTCACACAGATTATGTTTATCTTACCGAAGATGGGGTAGAATACTTGATCGAAAAGGGTGTAATTTTGGTAGGAACTGATTATTTAGGCATTGAGAAAAAATCTGCTCCTGGACACCCAGTTCATACAAAACTTTTGGAAAAAGAAATTGTGATTGTTGAAGGATTAAATCTTGTAGATGTGCAACCAGGTAATTATGAACTAATCGTTTTACCCCTAAAACTCAAAGATCTCGACGGCTCCCCCGCAAGAGCTGTTTTGATTAAAAAATAATTATTACTCAACTTTTACAATATTACCGAATTCAAGATTAAAAATTTCATTTATCCTCACTCCAAAATTTAAATTTTGCCCTCCAATCAATATTAATGTAGAAATTGCCACTACCCTACCTTTATCATCAAATATAGGCCCTCCACTACTTCCGCCAGATATTGCGGCATCTATTTGGATGTAATTTGCTCCCTGATACTCTCTATCCAGAGCACTTA
>JACZRW010000021.1 GCA_022574495.1 Patescibacteria group bacterium
ACAGGAAGTTCGGCTAAGTATCTTTGTTCGCTACTTCCTACACCTACACCCGATAAAGAAGCACAAAGATCAGTCTGTCCGGCGTTGTTTCCAATTTCTTGTGGTGGTCCGGTTACTATCCCAGGGGGAAGCGCTCCTTCTTCGGCAAAGAACTGCCCAACTCCATTCAATATTGCTAAAGCGTCAGAGCGTCTTTGAGTGTTTCTAGCCAGAATAAATTGTCTAGGTGGGTTTACGGCAATAAGAACAATTGCTAGTAAAATGGCCAGAATTCCAATAACTACTAAAAGTTCAATTAGTGTAAAACCTTGAGGTTTATTGAGGGCCTTTTTAAGTCTATTATTTAGGGGCAGAAACATCTAGTTTTTTCCGATAATAATCTGGGCGTCTGCTGAGCTTGATTCCGAAAGAGTTGCACCTTTAATGACAGTATATCTACTTCCTAAATCTTTTGTCAATAGCGCGAAGAAGTCTGACTTTGATTTTTTTAGCCTAATTTCCGTTTTACTATAATTATAATTTGCGGCATTTCCAGTAGAAATAACCTTGTAACCCTTACTAGTTAAGAAATCATCCCCTTCACCAGCTGCTCCTGGGGTACCGTTACCATTCAAAACAGTAATCTTCAATGAAGATCTTTTGAGAATTGGTTTAGGTTCCTCTTTTTTATCGGCCGCTTTTGTGGCTTCTTTTGGCTTTTCTTTTGCGGAAGGAGTTGCCGATGGGGTTGCAGTTGCACTTGAGGTTGATATTGGAACCGGTAGAGAGGTTGTTACTTGGTTTGGCTTTGAGGTAAGAATATCAAATAACTTTGGAGTAAGAAACGCGAAGGCAAAAATTATAAGTAACAAGGACACTGCCCCAATAATTAACTTAGAATTTACTTTGGGTAACGGTGGGATTTTCATTACCTTATTAGATTTGGATTCTTGTAGGTCTTTAATATGAAATCCAGGTAATTGCTTATTTATATCAGTGGCTATTATTAATTTTTTATACTGCGAAACTTCTACTTGTGGGTTTAGTTTTCCAAATTGGACATTAATATCTTTTACCATGATATTATTTTCTCGAAGAATTTGTATAATCTCTTCTTCTTTTTCACCAAGTACACTTGCAACAAAATCAAAAGTTGGGGTGAGATCTTTAATTTGAGTGTCAATTATTTCTTTTATCCAGGGGAACATTAAGCTTTGATCAAATTTGCCGCCTTGAAAATGTTTGGTGGTGGAGAAATAAATTCCGGAGTTATAAATAACGGTGAATAGGACAGAATCGTCCTCTTGGGATATTACTAAGTACGGTTTATCCATCTCTTGAATACGGGGTATAAATACCACGGGTTCGGGAATTATCGAGCCAATCTCAAGATTTAACTCTCTAAAAATCTTTTGATATGTGGATATCAATTCACGCGGAGCAGCAACTAATTGAATGTCCTTATTCTTCAAAAGTCTTAGGGAAGTAAAACTCCCCTTTAGCGAATAAGGTATATCATCCTGAACCTCTGGTTTATCGAGAACATCTTTGCTTTTTGAATCTTTTAGTACCTTCAAAAAGCATGTTTCTTCGCTTAATAGAACTAATATATGGTGTGAACGTGCTTCTGACACCCCACCGATAAGACCATTTAATTTCTCTTTAACCTCGTCATAATTTTTGATTACACCAGCTTCAATTGATCCTGGAGATAACTCGGTATAGCCAGTGGTAAGAACGTCAAATGTATTACCATTTTTTTCTACTAAAGCGGCTTTAATATATTTTTCTTTAAAACTAAATACTAATTGCTTCATAGTTAAGGGATCATTTCATCCCAAGAGGTTACTGTTAGAATATTATTTAGGAACTGTACCGAAACATCAACCCTTCTCTTTATACTATTAGTGGAAGCAATGCTGGTTATTACTTTTTCTGTTGGTGAAGGAGAAGAAACAGTAATTTCCACGTTAATTCCGGCCAAACCTAGTGTTTCTCCTGGGTAGCTAGGGTCACGAAGCAATTTTATTAAAGCTTCCTCAGCCCCTGTTTCAGCAGAGTAATACACTTTATCAGAAATAGTTGTTATGGCAGTTGTGCTAGATAAACTAGCAGAGACAATTGCAGATGCGACTGCAAGTATAGTAACTGCAATGATTATTAATAACGATACTAGTGTTTGTCCTTTTTGATTCATCTTAAGCTTACCACTGTTTCAAAATCCTTACTTTCAACCCCCGCTTTAGTTGGGGTGGTAGAGTCTAACGAAAAATTTATTTTTATCGTTGGCCTTGTGGCAGCAGTAGAAATATTCGTAAAAGTTAGTTGTTGTACTGCAACGGTGTTACTACTCAAAGAATTAATCTGCCCGTCATCCAGTTCTATTGTTGCACCATTTAAAGAATAAATATGAGTGATTCCGTTTATGTCTATCTCTAAGGTTGTTGAAACATCACCAGGATTTGGGGGAGTGATTAGACTATCCGTTCGGCGGATATCATAAATCAATCTTCTGATAGTGCGTTCCCCCTCTATCTCTATTTGTCCTTTTGATCTAGATTCCAAAAAACTCTCTGATAGTGTTAAGAACAGATCAGTCAATAGGAGTAGAATAATTGACAATAAAGTGAAGTAAACTATGGTCTCTATAAGAGAGAAACCCTTTTGGGATTTCCCGCTTGCGCCGCTTCGCGTCTTAAGAGAAAAACCTTTTTTATTTCTAATCCAATTTATTTTCATCGCTAAGGAGAGTAATTTATGGTCACACTTTCTAATACTGGGCTTACGTTTTGGGTATCTGTTGAAAGAGTAACCTTATATCTGATGTACCTACCCTCCACTATATTTAAAGGAATCGCTCCAGGAGAATTGTAAAATGTAGAGGGTGTACCATCTGGGCCCACGTAATTCCAAGTCGAGTTGTCATTATTGGTGGCAATTTGAAATATTACATCTGTTCCGGCTGGTTGGGTAGCTAGCCAGGTAAGATAATTAAAACCAACACTCTTTCCAGCATCAAAGGAAGAAGAAATAAAAGTTCCTGAAGTATCCCCGCCGGTACCTGGACCCCCCTTAATTACTTGAAATTCAGCCTGATTGTCTCTTGAGGCGATATAGGCGTAGAAACCTTTTATAAACACACCGTTTACCACATCATCCAGATCGGCTGAACCAAACAGAAAAGGGGTTGCTAGTGTCGAAATATCTATTACTTGAAATTCTTTATTTGGACTGTCTGTTACTACAAATACATAACCCCCATCTACGAAAACGTCGAAACCTGTTCCTTCCAAATCAAAGGAACTGATCGGTGACGGCGAAGCGGGGATAGAGATATCTAATATAAACAAATCATCCAAACCACTCTCTGTAGTTAGAAACGCATTACTACCTCTAACAAAAACTCCAAGCCCATCTTCTGTTCCTGGAGCATCATAAGAACCAGCGATTGAAATATTTGATGGGTTTAAGACATTAATTATTATCAATTCACGGTTGTTATCATTTGTAGCCACGTATGCGTAATCTCCCAAAGTGAAAACAGAATTTCCACTAGAAGATAAGTCTAAAGAGTCTAGAAGCATCGGATTGTTAGGATCGGTTACATCAAACGTAAAAAAGTCTGCTCCACCTCCAGCTTCGGCCGTCATGTATACAACATTTCCAGATACAGAAATACCAAGGCCATCCTCCCTTCCTGGTGTGTCGAAAGTTCCCGCTCGCTGAGGAGACGACTTATTCGAAACGTCAATTATTTGTAATTCGTGCCTGTTGTGTGATGCGGCGACATAAGCAAAATCTCCTTGAACAACTAGAGATAATCCTCTTGCCTGTAAATTTATTGAAACTGGGTCAGGAACATTTTCTGGATCAGTAATATCGTAAATTAGAAAGGTTCTACCTCCCCCGCTTAGCATGTACGCATAATCGCCTTGAACGAAAATGTCTCTCCCCTCTTGCCCAGGAGTATCTTTCTCCACACAAACTTGAGGGTTTTGCCAATTTCCTGGACACCCGGAGAAATTAATTTCTACTTCACCTCCAGCGTTGTTTGTTACTATTGTTCCTTGAGTCTCACCTTGGTTGAATTCCGCTTCGGTTGTCTGTACCCAAGTGGTATTATCTAAATATCTGGAATAGTGAAATATTTTTTCTACACTTCCGCCGAAAAAGAACGACCAAGAGACCTTAGCCGTAATTTTTTTCGTTGATGGATCCAAAGTACCACTGGAGCAATCTATTACAATTCCACTTGTGTCTCTACAAATGTTATCTATTTCTATTTCTTTGGTAAAACCATCTACTTCAACTGAACCTAACACTAGGTTCCATTTATTTCCTAGTTCTTCAAGATGATACGTATCATTTACAAGATTAGCCCAATCTTCCCCCCGTACAGATCTTAACGCTTCTGATTGAAAAATATTTATTGATTCAGCAACTAAAATATTTGCCGATCTTTGTCTGGATTCCCTAGCGGTGAATATAAGAATGCTGACACTGCCAAGAACTATAGTTATCAGTCCAAAACCAATTATCAATTCAATTAAAGCCTGACCTTTGTTAGTTTGCATCTAATGTGCCAATTCTATTAATCGTGAATGTTTTTGAGTCGTTTGTATTACTCTCTCGTAATTCAAAACTATCCTGACCAGAGGTATAATTTCGGACCTCGCCAGAAACTTGCGAAAAAATAATATCTTGGGTAGGTAAAGAAATTGATCCTATTGATAAATTTGTAGTGAGGGTCGTCTCAAGATTGTTAGTATCACTTGGAGAATAAGTGGATCCTTCAAATAGGATAAATTTATCTTGTTCAAAATGAACCCCATACTCTCTTTGTGGGTTTGTCATTGCCAGACTCTGAGCCTCTTTTACGGTTGCGTATATTAATTCTTGGGTTGATACCATATCAGCAAAGGATCTAGGTCTCACTAAAGAGGGAATAATGAAAACAAAGATAATGGAAAAAAGTGAAATTACTAGAATTAATTCAATGAAAGTAAAGCCTTTTTCATATATTTTCATTGTGGGCTTATCTGGCCAATTAACTGGTAAATTGGAGAAATGATTGAAATTATTACTGCTCCTACTATTACACCGACAATAATAAGTAAAATAGGTTCAAGAGCGGTGGAGAGTTGTTTTACTTTTCTATTTAAATTCTTACTGTAAGTAGTCGCCACCGTGCCTAAGACTTCGTCCAAATTTCCGGATTTTTCGCCGGTACTTATGATTCTAGTCATGAAAGTAGGGAAAGTTTTATACTCTCTCATGGATTCGGCTAGCCCTTTTCCTTCGGTTAGTTTATGTTGGATACTTTCCAACTCCTGTTTGGTTTTATTGCTTATTAATACTTTGGATGATGTTTCGACGGCCTTGATGATTGGGATGCCAGCGGTGAGCAGTAGAGATAGCGTACTGGTTAACCTGGACAGGTCAATTAGTTTCAAAATACCTCCAATTATAGGTAAACCAAACGATAAGGTCATTATTTTTCTTCTTACCTTCCTCTTGGAAAACAAAATTATTAGTCCCACCACTACTATCACTCCGAAAGAAATTATCAATAAATAGTATTCACTAACAAAAGTAGCGGTGGATAGTAGTATCCGGGTGGGAAGGGGTTTTGGGATATTTATTTTATCAAATATTTCAGCCACTCTTGGAACTACAAAGCCAAGTAGTACTACCAATACTACAAATAATACACTCAAGACTAAGGCTGGATAAAACATGGCGCTTTTCACGTCACTCTTAAGTTGTTCCTCTTGCCGTAAACTTTCGGTTAACTGACCTAGTACTTTGTCCAAATTTCCACTTTCCTCACCAGCGCTGACCGTATTGATCAATATTTCATCATAAATATTAGGAAATTGGGAAAAACTATCAGCAAGAGTATCTCCTTTTTGGATTGATTCTACAATTGCACTCACCACCCCTTTTGTATTTGGCGCGGTGGAGTCTTGCTTAATACTTTCTAGGGCTTCAGTAATAGGAATCCCCGCCGAAAGCATTATGCCAAGAGATTCTATAATCGTTAGCTTTTCAATAAAAGGGAGCTTTACTTTGAGAGGAATTATTTCTAGTTTTTTTTTCTTTCCAAGATTTATCATGGGCAAGTTTCTTCTTTATTCTCTCACGGCTTGGAGGACTTCTTCAATAGTGGTAAGGCCGGCGGCTACTTTTTCCAGCCCATCCTCAACCATAAGTTTGAATCCGTCCTTTTTGGCTTGAGTTAGCATCGTTTGTATAGAAGATTTGTCAAATATCAGCTCTCTTAAGCTGTCGCTAACTTTTAATACTTCAAATATTCCAATTCTGCCTCGAAAACCTGAGCCAGAACATTCCGGGCAACCTTTTCCTTTTCTTGCTTCTACTTTTCCAGATGTAAAATCGGCTATTAGTTCTTTTCCAAACTCTTTTGTAAAATCATCCAAGACACTCTTTTTAATTGTTTCTTTCACCAAACAACTTGTACAATTTTTTGCAATTAGTCTTTGAGAAATAATTAAATTAAGCGTGGAACCTATCAAGTAAGATTGGGCACCAAGATCATACAATCTAGGTATCGTGCTTATCGCGTCATTTGTATGAAGCGAACTTAAAACTATGTGTCCGGTTAAAGCAGCGTGGATAGCAATTTCTGCCGTTTCTTGATCTCTTATCTCACCAACTAAGATTATATTTGGGTCATGGCGAAGGATTGATCTTAATCCTGATGCGAAAGTAAGCCCTGCTTTTGGATTTATTTGCATTTGACTGATTCTTTCCAAACCATATTCTATTGGATCTTCGATAGTACAGATATTTACGGATGCAGTATTCAGGAGACTTAAAATATTGTAAAGAGTGGTTGTTTTTCCAGAACCGGTAGGTCCGGTAGCTAGAATTAATCCGTGTGAAATCAACATCCCTTCCTTTACTAATCTAAGATTGGTCCCAGCCAGTCCAAGATCTTCAAGCGTCTTTGGTCTGGCCGCCGCACTAAGCAATCGCAGCACTACATCTTCACCGCGATTGGTTGGTAATATGGATACTCTCACCGAGATATCATCATTTCTGTGTTTAAAACGAAATCTCCCATCTTGAGGAATTCGGTGTTCATCTGTTCTTAAATTGGAAATTATTTTGATTCTGGTGATAAGACCTGATTGGATAGAGGTGGGGAGTTCGAGTACATCTCTCAGCTTACCGTCAACTCGGAAACGGGTAATTACCCTATCACCTACGTTTTCGATGTGGGCATCACTAGCTCGTTCAGAAGCGGCGTATTCTAGTATCGAGTTGAGTATTTTTACTACTGGTAGATCCTCCCCTCCCACCGCACCTTCATTCTTTGCAACTAAAATATTTTCTTCAATTAATTTCTGGTAACTCTTCTTTATATCCTTATGATATTGATCTAGTAATTCATCTATAACCGAGGAAAAAGTATAGTGAACAAATATGGGTGCGGAAAGTTTCTTTTTAACATAATCCACTGATTCAACATCCTTTGGATTTTCAAAAGCAACTTTAAGCCTAGACCCTTCTTTTTCAAACACCACTGCCTTTCGTTTCGTGGCGGCGTCTTCCGGCAAAAGCTCTAGTAATTCTTTTTTTATTTTATGATCTCTTAGATCTGCATAAGGATAGCCTATTTCTGCGGCTATGGTCTGCCCTAAAAATTTTTCTAATATTACACCCCGCTCAATGAGAACATCCTCCAATGGTTTGTTTAAGTCTATTGATGATTTTTCCGCTTGTTCTAATTCAATTGGATCAACGAGACCAGATTTGAGGACAAGTTTTTTTAGTTTATCTCTGGGAATAATCATTTACTGTACTTACGAATTTTATCTACAACTTCTTGGGGAGTCACTTCTGTCTTCATAAGTATTTCCTTAGCACCAAGATCTTTGGTCTTGGCCACGTCTTCTTCCGTCACGTTTAAATTAGTCAGTATAATCACCGGTATATCTTTTGTCGATGAATCAGCTTTAAGTTTTTCCAATACTTCAGTACCGCTAATCTTTGGAAGCATAATATCTAGTACGATGACATCAGGTTTGTTTTTGACTTTTTGTAGGGCTTCTTCGCCATCCAAGGCAATATCAACATCAAAACCATCATGTTCAAACTTAAGGTTATACATTTTTACCATCAACGAGTCATCCTCAACCAAAAGTACCTTGCTCATGGCCCCTCCTCACTCTTTACTTGATTGGCTATTTCTTTAGCTTTTGGGCTATTTACTTGGGGTAATGAAAAACAAAATTTTGCCCCCGCACCAATTTTACTTTCGGCAAGCCAAATTTTACCGCCTAGTTTTTCAATAATTATTTTGGAAATATAGAGACCGAGTCCGCTACCACCAGAGATCCTAGTTTTTTTGGTAGAAGCTTGAGAAAATTTTTCAAAGATATGAGATTGCTTATCTATAGGAATTCCTGGGCCAGTGTCAGTAACACAAGTAACTACAAATTCATCCTTCTTATAAAAGCTTACTTTAATAGACCCCTTTATTGTAAACTTTAGGGCATTTCCAACTAGGTTTATCAAAACTTGAATTAATTTATCATTATCAGCTTGAACTTTAGGCAATTTATCTGGAGGTGTTTCCAATATTAACGAGAGCTTTTTTTCTGAGGCAGAATGTATTAGAGATTGAATCAATAATCTTGCTTGTTCTACTACATCTATATCATCCTTTAGAGTAAAAGGCATACGGCCAGCCTCAAGTCTACTAATGTCTAACATTCCATTAACCAATCGTATTTCTCGCTCAATAGCCAGAAGCATTTCCGTCAGCACATCTCGGATTTGAGGGGACACTGATCCTGCATCTCCAGCCAGAAGCATGTTTAAATAACCCTTTATAGTCGACATTGGCGTTCTTAATTCGTGCGAAACGATTGAAATGAATTCATCCTTCACAGAATCTATCTTTTCTTCCTGTTTTGTAGAAACAATCTCCGGTGATGTTTTTTGCATAATGCAAACCTTTACCTAAGTTTACTCTACGCTTGATTTGAGGTCAACCACACTTCGCTAGAACTCCTAGTAGTTGGCCCTCGAGGATTAGAATTTGTTGAGATGTTAAGTGAGGCAAGAAAGTTTGGCCTTTTTAAAATTAATAAAATGAGTTAAATTATAGTACTATGGATTTAAATTTATTTTTTGAATACTTGCAAGTAACGTTTGTTTCTAACTTTGCCATCATCCAATTGGTAGCCACTTTTAAAAATAAGGAAAAACTTAAAATAATTGTTAATAATAAACTTAATCTAATTATCTCCATCTTGCTTATCGTTCTCACTTATTATTGGTTTTTTTCAGTAAGAGATCGCAATGTCCAGACCTATATGGAAGGAGTCCAAATTGCCTTTGCTTTCGGACTAGGAGCAGTTATTTCAATATTAGTCACAAAAATATTTATTCTTTTTAGAAGACATGATTAATATAGATCAAAATTTATTTCTTTTTATAAATAGTTTTGTTGGAAAAAGCCCATTTTTCGATGGGTTTGCAAAACTCATGGTAAATGAATTCTTTATTCCGACAACCCTATCCTTAATACTTTTTGGTATCTGGTTTTATTGGGATAACCCTAAAGATAAGGACTTGAAGCAAAAATATGTAGTTTCAGGAATTTTGGCAGTAATTTTAGCGAGTACTGCAGTAGTTTCTTTGATAAATAACATTTTCCAAAGATTAAGACCATTTGAAGTACTGGATGTAAACCTGCTTTTTTACACCCCCACAGACCCCTCGTTCCCAAGCAACGCTACGGTGGTAGTGTTTGCGCTAGCCACGGCAATTTATTTGGCAGAAAAAAGATGGGGCTGGATTGCCCTTTTCTTGGCGGGTTTTTATGGTTTCCTTAGAATTTTTGTGGGTATTCATTTCCCTTTGGATATTATTGTGGGTGCCATAATTGGAATTGGCTCTGTCCTTATCGTCAACTTGTTTGATAAGATCTTAATGCAGATTTTACTTTTCCTTAGAAAAGCGTTGGCTAGTTTGAAATTAGAGGAATTTTCTTGATATGGGTAAAAAAAGTAGAGAAAAAAAATTAGAATCAGAACAAAGCAAAAAAACTCTCAACCCCAAGTTAATCACCTACATATTCGTCCCAGTATTGATAGTTGGTATTATTGGTACACTGGTAGCCAGTAGTTATTTAAATTGGAAGATTCTTCCCTTTGGAGTAAGTAGGATAGTAGATATAACTATTGCTTCAGTTCCTTTTATACCTAAGACCCCTACCCAAATTCTCTCAAAAGCCTATTTTGAAACTGGTAGAATAAAATCTGGCGAACACAGTTTCAGTTTAAATGTGAATCAAAGTTCAGAAACACTAACAGAACAGGTATTATTCTTGAATATTTCCGGGCCATTCCGCAAATTCGATGATCAAATTGATTTTTCTGGTAGGGCATCGCTGAAGTTATCCTCAAATGAGCACGCATCCGAGATAAATTTTGTTGAGGAAAATGATTATATATATTTCCAAATGAATAACCCACCCAGTTTTCCAAACCTTGAGTTAAGCGGTCTAGGAGATAATTGGTACCAATTGGACGTTACAAAAATACTAAATGATTCTAAGGCAGATGTAAGAGGTGATAAAGAAATAGAAAAAACTATAAGAGAGAAAACAGATATTCTTCTGAGAAGTATTGTATCAAACGAACTTTTTGAAAGAATTGCGGTATTACCAGATGAATTTATAGATGGATCTGGGAGTTATCATTTTAGATTAAGTTTTAATAAAGAAGAAACTAATGAAATTGTTAAAAAATTTATTGGTGAATCAGAAGGAAGTCTTTTAAATAAAGTGAGTATTGATGTGTGGGTAGATAAATCCAGAATGTATTTTAATAAAATTGCTATTGAGGGAACTATTGCGGGACAGCCATTATCTTCTGCCTCGGTAGTCACTCTGAAAACTACCGATTTGAATTTTACACTGGTTTACCAACTTACAAAACCAAATGAAGATGTAGCTATTACCACTCCAGAATCATCAAATGAATTAAGTTCTTTGTTAGATTTGTATTTATTGGTGCAGCCGCAAGGGGATCAAAATGCAGCGGCTGCTATATTGGGGGTAGCTACGAATTTAAATGAATTCGGCGCAAATTTTCTAACCGTGGAAAGACTACTGCACGTTCTTTATCTAGCACCACAATCCTTTTAATTTACAAATACTATTTCTTGGACTAAAATAAAGTTAAATAGCTAAAAGTATGGGACTCTTTAACTCTGTTTGGAAAATTATTAAACCTAATCCAAGAACTCTAGTAGTATTTTTAATACTTTTTGTTTTATCTGACATTTTTGTAGGCAATATACTTAAATGCATTGAGTTATGTATTGGATTTGGTTCACCATTACTTTTCTATTTCGGAGATTCTGTGGGATCTGAAATTATAGGTCCCTATATATTTTACTGGGAATTTTTTATTTTTGATTTAATATTTTGGTATTTGATTTCAATTTTTTTGGTTGTTTTATTCCGAAAACTTATAAGGAGGTGATTTTGTGGCAGTTGAGACTAGATATTATTGTAGTGGTACTTGTGGAGCTATTATTACCCAAGAAGAATACGATAAAGGCTTAACCAAGTGTGGCGAAAAAACTTGTACCATGCACGGAAATCCTTTTGAAAAAGGAATATATTGCACTACTTGTGAAAAAAGAATTCAAGAAGGCGAAGAAGGGGATCACCAGCACTAAATAGTTAAGTAATTTTTCTTATCCATTTACTTCTGGAGTCTCTAAGATTTTCAAGTATACCGTAATATACTGGTAGTACAAGGATTACCATCATAGAACTGGCGGCAAGACCAAAAATTATGGTGAGGCCTAGTGCTTCCCAGAATGGATCTGCTAAAGTAATAGGTATAAGAGCCGCTATTGTGGTAGCGGAAGTGGCAATAATTGGTCTGAATCTTACTCGAACAGCCTCCTCGATTGCTTTATTTATACTATGCCCTTGCTTGCGATAGCGATTGGCATAATCTACTAGAAAAATAGAATTATTCACTACGATCCCAGTAAGAGCAATAATTCCTAGCATTACAAAAAAGCTGAGGGGATTATTGGTTAGATATAATCCTGGGAATAGAGCGGGAAAGGCAAAAGGAATGGCTAGGAAAATTAGTAATGGTTGGGTGAATGAATTAAATTGAAATACCAGCAAGCCGTACATCAAAATTAGAGCGAAAAGTAGAGCAATCCCAGCCGATTGAAACGACTCTATATTTTCACCTTCCTGGCCTAAGTCAAATCCTAGTGCATCTTCTTCTAATCCAAGCCCGGCTAATCTATCTTTATCATATTGCTCTTCAATTTGCTGTTGAAGATTCAAGATTAGCTCTGAATTATTTGGGTCTGAAATCTTTGCTTTAACTGATGCAAATCTTTTCTTATCTATTTTTGAAATACCGCTCAGATCACTAACTAATACATCTATAACCTTCTCCCCATCTGAGATCTCTTTGTTAGTCAAGAAGATTTCAATATCAGTTATTGCCGAATTGAGTATTGTCACATCATCTGAAAAGACTTGGATATTTATTTGGAATTCATCAATAGGTGGTCCTACTCCTGATTGCTCCACTCTGACCCTTGTGTCTCCAAAATCTTCAAATTGAGGTTTGAGATTTTCTACAATTAGTTTTGAGGTAATTTCTCTTTCATCCATCGGTATCAGAACCACATTTATAAAGGTTTCATTTTCATTAGCCCTGAAATAATTTACTTCCTTAACATATTCCTCAGATTCCAGTAATAGAATAACCTCGGCGTCTTTGGCTATTTCTTCGGCTGTTTCTATATTCGTTCCATTGGGATAAGTTAAAAATATGCTTATTTGATCACTATCTTTTGCAGGAGGGAATACGGCAAAAGTTAATTTTGAGGCGAAGGACCCACCCCCTACAATTAAAAGTATACTTAGTATAACCATCAATAGAGATAAGACCTTCCACTGGAGATAATGATAAACAAATCTTCCGGAATAATACCCAAGTTTATTTACCAATCTGGATACTCCATTAAGAATTAGATCAAAAACATTTCCCAAGAACTTTGCCTTAATCTTTCTTACTTTTTTATCGGCAATTATAATGTTGGAAAGCATAGGAGTGATGGTTAGTCCAATTATTATCGATAGAATAAGAGACAGGATAACGGTAATAGGAATTATTTTAAGAAAATCACCCAGTAGACCGGAAATAAAGGCCATTGGTAAAAATACTAAAACTGTAGTTAGTGTTCCGGTAATATCAGCTGGTCCGATATCCGAAATTGCGGCCGTGATAGCCTTAATTCCTTTTTTACCTTTTCCCTTCTGATAATCAATTGCTTCAATCACTACAATCGCATCATCTACAAAGAGTCCTAAGACAAGTATGAGACTGAATAAAGTAATAATATTTAAGGTATAACCTATGAAAAACAGCCCCATCACCGTAGCGGCAATTACGGTGGGTATAAAAATAGCCGCCACTATTGAAGCTCTCCAACCAATCAGAAAGAACAAAATAATTACTACTGCAATCAATCCAGTGGTAGCGTTACTTTCCAAATCGCTAATCTGTACCTTTACGTCTCCAGCCAAGTCCCCACCGTAATTTATTTGTAAACCCTCTAGCTCTCCTTCATTAGCAAGTTTATCCAACTCATTTCGGACTGCATCTGAGAGCTCAATCGCCCCCACGTTTCCTTTCTTTTTTACGCCAATAGATACTGCTGAGGAGAATTCAACAATATCATTATTTTTTATACCTACTCGGTTAAAGCTTGATTGGTAATCAAACTCGTCACCAGTTAAAGGATTTACCTCTTTCGTTATTAAATCAATAGAATTTGCTTCTGCAACAACTTTAAGTTTTTCTAGTTCTACAGCAATAAATTTAGCCTCTTCCTGAAGTTGGTCTATACTTCGATCATCACTTATTGTGAATAACAGATCATGCTCCCCATCTATTGAGGCTGCATTTACAGTTTGAAATTTTGTTTCAACTCCCTCTGGTAAATTCGCATCTTTATCTACCTGCTCTTTTATCAGACGAGAGCCTTCTTTTGACGAAAAATCTTGGTCAAATTCGACGATAATAAGGGAGAAATTATCACCGGTGGTCGATTGTACTTTGTTTATTTCGGTAATACCCGAGATTGCTTCTTCAATCTCTATAGTTACCTCTTCGTTTACCTTTTCAGCATCACCAACAAAATAAGGGGTTTGAATAAAAACAATAGGAACTTGGACAGTGGGAAAACCTTCCCTAGTGAGGAAACTGGTGTAAGTACCATACCCTAGTACAAGAATTCCTACAAATAAAAGAATGGTAGTGCGGTAGTTTCTTACGAAGAAGGTACTAAATTTTGCAATGAGCGATTTTTCAGCGTTTTCCATGGCAGTTAGGGTCTGATTGACAGATTATTTTATCTAAATCAGGATCAGATGTAAACTAGCACTAAGTAGATCACTTGATAATAAGAGACCCAATAAAGCACTACCGGGTGTTCTTTTGCTTCAAGTTATCAAATCACTTCCTTGCATAGTAACTATAGAAAGGCTACGATTTAGAGGTGAAGAAAAAGATTTTGATTGGTGTTCTTATTTTATTTCTTATAATTTCTGGGGTTGTTGCTTTTTTTCTTTTTGGGCCAGGTGGAGAGAAGCTCGAAAAGTTTGTTCAGACTAAGCAGTACAATATTCCTTCAGATGCGGCTTCTTGTGGGGATAAAAAAGAATTTTTTTCAGTCTCACCAGTTGCTTATGAAGATTTCAGTGATCTTGCACCACTTGGTACCGTGAGTCCTCCTAGCCACACATTTCCCACCGATCACATGTATTTCTTCATAAAAAATGAAAATATTAATGACCCAGAAAGCATACCCAATAAAGTACCAGTTTATGCACCAGGAGATATGACCATTACTAAAATAGGCAGTCAGGAAAGGTATGAAGGCGGGGATCTTCTGAGCAGTGATTACAATATGGATTTTGTACCTTGTAAAGAAGTTTCTGGTTATTTCATCCACCTGAGTTCTATTTCCGATAAATTAAAAGAGGAATTTGATGAACAGCAAAAGATGTGTAATGAATATAGCACTGGTGGGTATAATTACAAAAATTGCGAAGCGGGGGTAGAAATAAAAGTAAAAGCAGGTGAGCAGATTGGTACGGCTGGTGGTATGAAAGATCAAGCAGCACTAGATCTGGGAATGATCGATTTTCGCGCTGATCCTCTTACCTATGCAAATCAGAAAAGGTGGCAGGGTAAATCGGTGTCCACAGTGTGCCCGCTGGATTATTTTTCTTCGCCCGCAAAGGAAGAACTTTTTGCAAAAGTGGGCGATAATAGAGAAAAAAGAACTATCGAGCCTATATGTGGCCAGATAGATCAAGATATTGCCGGTACTTCTCAAGGAGTATGGTTTAAAAAAGGCACACCAGAAAATCCAAAGAGTACTCACCCGGAAGACCCCCATTTGTCTCTAGTCCATGACAATGTGAATTACGCCCAGCCGGTTTTTTCGATTGGGAATAGCGTCCAAGGGTTAGAGGCGGGGCGTTATTATTAAGATCTAA
>JACZRW010000022.1 GCA_022574495.1 Patescibacteria group bacterium
CAACCCGTGTTGTTTCTGCTCCATACGAACGATGAAGATGGGTAAAATGCGGTCTCGGGTTAAACTCGCCTCACCAATAGCACAAGCGATAGGAATAGCCCCAACAGCTGGTCCTCCAACAGCCTCAGCACCAGAACCTACGACGATATCAACGAGTATCTCACCAATGATTCTGGCAGTGGGCGGGTGAAGGGTAGCTAGCTTTCCATTGTAGTAGTAGCTACTACTAGCTCCTGACGCAAGAGTGAAGTCGCCAAAACTGATGCAGTGTTGCTGGACGAAATCTCTAAGTTGGTCAACGTCATCTCGCTTCACTGACATTAGCCGACCTCCTATGCTGATTCTTCCAGTGCTTCCGCTATTTCAGCGGCGATACTTCGGGCGGCTGCTTGTCGGTCTTCAGCCTTTGTGATAGGACGGCCAATCACGAGATGAGTTGAGCCTGCGCGGATCGCCTCAGCCGGTGTGAGAACACGGGCTTGATCCTGAGTGTCTGCACCCTTTGGGCGAACTCCAGGTGTGACCAGAAGCAACTCATTTCCGAACTCACTTCGGAGCATTTGAACTTCCTTCGGTGAGCTTATGAGTCCTTGCACCCCACACTCAACCAAGATTGTGGCAAGACGCATGACTGCCGTTTGAACGTCACAGCCATAGATCTCTTGGACGTCATCTTCTTTTAGAGAAGTGAGAACTGTGACGCCAAGAATGTTGGCTTCGCCTCGGTTTTCCACGGCCGCAGTTATCGACTGCCTGCCCGAATTGCCGTGGATATTCACTGCCCAGATTCCACTCGGGTGGCGCTTAAGAACCTTCTGAGTAGCGCTTCCAGACGTGTTTGGGATGTCGCTGAACTTCCCATCCCAGAAGAACTCCCCACCCTCTTGAATGATGTAGTCGGCTGCACGATGAGCAAAATCCTCGCTCATCGCTTCGAGACCAATCTTGAAGGGGCCGACAAACCCCTTAAGGCCATTGACCACCCCCTGGATCTCTTCTAGGTCGGTCATGCCGTCCAAGGGCAGTATGATCCGACCCGCTCCTGAAACTACTGTAACCACTTTTTTGTACCTCCACTAGCTGCTTTCGCAGCACTACCCGATTCCCGATTAGTTCCTAAGTCATTGGTATTATATAAATAAACTATAAGACTTTTCAAGTATCTATTTATTGACTGAAATTGATTTTTTTGTTAAACTACGCTCACCTCAAATGGGTCCGTGGTGTAGCGGTTAACATGCCTCTCTGTCGAAGAGGAGATCGCCGGTTCGAATCCGGTCGGACCCGCCATCTTTACTTAAAAACAGTTATCCTACTGATGCCACTTAGCTTTTTAAATCCACTAGGTATCAAACCCTCTAAACCTTTTTAAAACAGGGTTGACATCATAAAAACTACTTGATAGATTAAAATAAACAGCATTAATTCTCATACAAACTGCCTCGATATTTTTAAACTGCCAAACAAATTAAACTGCTCTTAAAGAAGGAGGCTGATGAAAAAATTTTTAAAAGATCAACAATCAACTTTGATTGTTGTAGTTATAATTGCTCTAGTCGTAATTGGAGGTTTATTTCTTTTTGGTAATCAAGATGAAGGGGAAGTAACTGAAGAGTCGGTAACTCAAGAAGAGCAGATAGAACAAATCGAAAATGAAGTAGAAGATTTAAAGAAGATGGTAGATGAGGCCCCTAAGGAAGAGCAGGAGGAACTAAACGCAGAACTTAAGGAAAAGGCTGAGGAACTTAAAAAATTGGTTGAAAGTCAAGCTGCACAACTAGAGATTGATATCGCTGATTTGAAGGAAAAGATGGATAGTGCCCCTGAAGAAGAGAAAGAGCAGCTAGAGGCTGAATTAAGTGACAAAATAGCCGAACTAGAAAACGTAGGCCAGGTTAAAGAGGAACAGGAAGAAACAATTGAACAGGCCGATTTTCCTCAAGAATATACCGTAGTAAAAGGGGATCATCTCTGGAAAATAGCCACAAGGTTTTATGATGATGGGTATAAGTGGGCTGTAATTGCCAGCGAAAATACTCTTCAAAATCCGGATCTAATTTTACCCGGTCAAAAGCTCACCTTACCAAAATCAGCAACGGTAGATGCAACTTACACGGTAGTAAAAGGTGATACTTTGTGGGATATTTCCAATAGATTCTACGGAACAGGATTCAGCTGGACAATAATTCGAGATGCTAACCCAGGAAAAGTTGGTAAATTACCAAATGGAAACGTACTCATACACCCTGGACAAGTATTTAGAATTCCCAACGGACTTTGACCCTAGACTATAGAGTATTATAATATACCCAGCCTATACTGGCGGGTGTAGTCTAGCGGTAAGACACCTCCTTCCCAAGGAGGAGACCGTGGGTTCGAATCCCATCACCCGCTCCAAAATAAACGTACTGAAAAATAGCTGACCGAAAATAACAGGGCGTTCTCACCTTAAAAAGTTTATAAAGCTTTACCGAATTGACTTATTCCTATAAAATTGGTACGTAGATGAAATCTGATGATGAATTGAGAAAACAATTTAAAATAACCATTGATGATAACTTAGTAACGGCCACATTTCTCGTAGAGGAAACCAATCCAGATGACAACACCCGTACCACTAAGCTATTTTTAGAGGATCTAGAAAAGTCCGCAAAGTCTCAATCAAACAAACAGTTTAACTTACTAGCAGATCTCTCACCCATTGGTACCGGAAACTACGTTACTAACGAATCAAAAAATCTATATTCCCAAACCAAAGCATTTGATAATTTTTCTAGAATTGCGGTAGTTAGTAAAAGCTTGATAATCAAGGTTCTAGTAGTTTCAATCTCGACTCTAACCGGAAAATTTGATAATGTAAAATGGTTTGATGAGAAGGAAAAAGCTGTTGATTGGCTAAATAAATCTACTTCTTAAACCACTATATATAGTCTTGATATTATTCCACTAATTTGTCATTATAATCTAACTTGCCAGTGTAGCTCAGTTGGCAGAGCAATGCTTTCGTAAAGCAGAGGTCGTGGGTTCGATTCCCTCCGCTGGCTCCAAGGGCACAATGAAAAGAAAAAAAAGACAAGCTATACCCCACTATACATATAGAAAATCTTCAGAGGAGGTAGGGAAAAAACTATACAAAAAAATTAGTTTTGTTCTGATATTAACAACTGTTACCGCGGCGGTGGTATGGTTTTGGGGAACTAGCTTTATAAATCTTCTTGGAATACTCGCAAAACCCGAAGAACCAGTACAAATACAAACAAATCTTAATCTACCAATATCAAAACCAATTCTAGACCCGCTACCAGACTCAACAAATAAAGAAAGGATTGATATATCTGGAAGAACTTCGAGCGACCAAAAGGTTACCTTGATAGCTAGCGGAATAACCCTGAATACTATTTCTAAAAGCAATGGGTCTTTTTCATTTGAGGGTATACAGCTAGAAAAGGGTTTGAATTTAATTAAAGTGTATGTTCTAGATTCATCTGAAAATAAACTGGAAGAAAGTTTTGTAATAACTTTTGACAATAAGCCACCAATATTGAGTATACTTTCACCAAAAGATGGTCAGTCCTTCCCTTCAAAAACAAAGAGTATCGAGGTAACAGGTGATACAGAGAGTAACGCAGTGGTTTTTATTAACGATTTACAAGCTGTCGTTAACCCAAACGGCAAATTTACATTTAATTACCCAGTAAAAAAAGGCACTACTAAAATTGAAATAAAAGCCACCGATAAAGCAGGAAACGAAAAAAAACTATCTGTTACGATAATCATTTCGGATTAACCTCAATCTTCTGATTTAAAGCAACCAAAGCCGCCAGCAACCAAAATTGTACACTCAAGTCATTTTTAAAGTAGGGCACATCTACTAATCCATGAATAAATATATACACCAAAGCACTTAAAAGACCAATTGACAACCACTTGTCACTACCTTTTGAGTTCAATTCTAGATATTTGTAAGAAACATAAAGAAATACTACGACTCCTATAAGTCCAATCTCAGTCCAAAAAGTAAGAAGAATATTATGAGGGTATTGATAATCATTGCTTAAGCAAGTCTTATAATCATTATAATCATCGTGGAAACCATTTAGACCTGATCCGGTTACAAACTTTTTACTTAATAAATCTCTTGTTCCTTGCCAAATACAGTACCTATTTACAAGACTATTTTTGGGATAATTTCCCTTTGGAGCAAATCCATCTATATTCAGATAAACAAAAATGTTGAATATAAAGTAAATTCCAACAAGTAAATACAAAAGATATTTAAAGTATTTTTTGTACCTTAAAGACAAAGATTTATAAATCAAGTATCCAAACCAGGTTGCTAAAACGGCCAAAATTCCAATAATACCTCCTTTTGAATGACTGAGTAACATGGCCGTAATCATTGAAAACAAACCTAAAACGGCTATATAGAAGCTAGGACTTTTTTTAATCTTTTTTATTTGTAGCACTAGAACACTTATGGATAATGCTAGTATCGGACCTAGATACAGAGGCACCGCATTTGAAAATTCGTAGACGCTCGAAATTCTCATACTAAGTGCCTCATCTATCCCGATATCATTTGCTATTGATAGATAATTGGAGATTGAGGCTATGGAAACGAATATTCCTGAGATCATTAAAGCCTTAAGGACCCAAGTGTAATCCCTCCTCCTTATGGACAGGTCCACAACTACTAGGTAAAAAAGGGCTGCCTCAATAAAATAAGCTTTCCAAATTCCTAAACCACCTCTTAAATCGGAGGTAAAAATTAAGGATAAACCCGCAAAAACTACCAAGAGTCCCAAAGGCAGTATAAGAGGTCCTCTAAGCCGCTGTATTACTTTGTAAAGCGACTCTTTGTTTGTCCTTATAGAATAGATGGTCCAAATGATCCACGCAAAAAAGGTTGTTAATATAAGAAATTCTAAAAGAGTGAATGGTATGGGTGAAACGCACCAGGAAAAATTTTTACACCTTACTAAATAACTGGGTAACGCAATGATAGTAATAAAAGAAAAGAAATAAACAATCTTCATTTTATTTAATATCAGACTTCAATAAAGGCATAAGAACAATCATAAGCCAAACTAAAATTATTATCTCCGTAATTACAGTAATAACCGCAGCAGATGAAAACCCAAATCTTGGAACAAAAAAGAGGTTTGCAGCGAGATTAAAGAGAAAAGCAAAACCAAATACGAAAGGCAAAATCTTCTCTTTCCCCAAACTTATTATTGTCCACATTAATAACGGGGTTATAAAGAAAAATATATATCCTATACTTAATATTTGTAGGACGCCTGAGGAAGAGGCGTAATCACCAAATATTTTTACTACGAAGGGGCTTAGTAAAAATACTACTACTGTAAAGACCATTCCAAGTCCAATTAATAATTTTGCGTATTTAAAAAAATTATTCCTCAGAAGATTATTGCTTATGTTTTTATCCTTAAGTAATAAAGGATAAATAGAATTAACAAAGAAAGCAGGAATAATAATTCCAAATTCAAATATTCTGTAAGCTAACCCATAAAAACCAACCGCTAACTCATTATTTATATTTAAACCCGGATTATAATTTGCCAGGTAAATTATCTGTTTATCTACGTTCGCTACCAACTGGCTGAAAAGTAAAGTTAACCCTATGGGTAGAGCAACTATAAGAAGTTTCTTCCATAATTTGATATCAAATTCTAACTTAAAACCTTCGGTATAAGCAGAGCTTAGAGTTAATGAAATAAAGGATCTTACAATACCACCAACAATAAATGAAACAACAACGAAAATGATACTGAAGTCAGAAATAATAAACAAATACGCCAATGTCAAAGTTACTAAGGCACCAGATATATCGGCAATTGCCATTTGATCGTATCTTAACTTTGATTGAAATACCACCGTAGCGCTATTGAACAACGCAAGGGTTAATATACTGATTAGGAAAATAATAATTCCAAATTTTATCGTACTGGAATGTCCTGTAAAAGATAAGACCGATAAAGCCACAAAGATGGCTATAATGGAGAGAATAAATCTCAGCGAGATTAAGTTATTAAAATAATAGCCAATCTCTTTTTTTCTTTCTTCTAATTCCCGAACTACCACTCCATTTAAACCAAAATCAGCTATCAAATAAAATAGCGCGACATAAGAAGTAATAGTTACAAAAACCCCCCAATCACTTTGGGAAAGATTTCGAGTAACTAGTAAGGTGACAATGAGGGTTGAAACTGCGGTTACCGATCTGGACGCGATCTGAACACTCGTGTTTACTCCAATCCTAAACAAATCTTTTGTCATGATGGGAAGTTTATCAGGATCTTTCAAAGCAAACAAGTGAACTTAACTGGGTAATGAGAGTCCTTTTTGCTCTAGGGCATCTTTTGTTAGTACTTTCAAAAACTCACCTTTCAATGGGTAGTTTCCGGTAAAACAAGCAGTGCAGAGGGCGTTTTCAGATAGCCCAGTCGCCTCTATCATTTTTTCGACTGAAAGATATCCAAGTGAATCCGCTTCAATCTGACTTCGAATTTCTTCAACATCCTTATTGTTCGCAATAAAATCTTCCTTTCTAGGCATATCTACTCCGTAAAAACAGGGGTTTTTTATTGGTGGTGCAGTTATGCGAACGTGTATTTTTTTTACCCCCGCCTCTTTTAGTAAGCGCACGATTTTAAGCACTGTAGTCCCTCGTACAATAGAATCATCTACCAACACAATATTTTTACCAGCCACCACTTCTCGAAGAGGGGATAATTTCATCTTTACCCCTAGTTCCCTCATTCTTTGATCTGGAAAGATGAACGTCCGGGCAATATAACGGTTTTTTATTAGCCCTTCGCGATATTCGATACCTGATTGTTGGGAAAAACCTATCGCCCCTGGTACGCTAGAATCTGGAACCGGAATAACAATATCCGCTTTTGCAGGGTGTTCTTTTGCCAACAATTTTCCTAATTTCTCACGAGTCAAATAAACTGATTTCGTATTCATAATAGAGTCTGGTCTTGCCAAATAAACATATTCAAAGATACAAAAGCTGGCTCTTTTTTTGTGGCTAAATTGATAAGATTTTATCCCTTTTTCATTGATAACTACCACCTCGCCAGGCTTAATATCCCGTATCAACTTTGCGCCTATTTCTGGAAAGGCGCATGATTCTGAGGCCAAAACATAATGACCATTTAGTCTTCCCAAAACCAAAGGTCTAAAGCCTAAAGGATCTCTAACGCCTATTAATTCGTTCTTGGTACCAATAATAAGGCTGTAAGCACCATCAATTTTATACATGGTTGAAAATATTTTTTTAGCTGGGTCTTTGTGTTTTGAATCAGCAATAATTTGGGCCACCACCTCAGTATCACAAGTTGATTTAAATTTATTTCCCTTTCTTTCCAAAACCTTCTTTAATCTGCCAGCATTTACAATATTTCCATTATGAGCGACTATAAAAGTTTCCATTTTTCGGCGAGATACGAAGGGACCAGCGTTTTTAATATTGCTTGTCCCCGTTGTTGAATAACGGTTATGACCCACGGCAATATGACCTTTCAGTTTTGATATCTTCTCTTCATCAAAAATTTGGTTTACCAGACCCATTTTTTTATACAAGGAATACTTCTTCCCATCCAAAACACCAATCCCCGCACTCTCCTGACCTCTATGCTGTAGTGTAAATAAACCAAAAAAAGTGAGTTTAGCTACATCCTCACCCGGCGCATAAATACCAAATACACCACATTCTTCCCGTGGCTTTCCATTTTCAGTCATCTATTTAATCTCCTATCCACATCTCTCCAACCAATGTCGGTTCTATAATGAAGATTGTTATCCTTAATATTAATTAAGGAAATAGCTCTATAAGCTCTAGATCTTGCCTCGAATATATCATCACCCTCCCCAACCACATTTATGACCCTTCCTCCATCTACAAATTCTCTTTTTCCATTTCTTTTAATTCCGGCACCGTATATCTCTACACCATCAATTTTCGTCGCCCTATCCAAACCAAATAATTCCTTGTTTTTTACCTTAGAATAATCCCCAGGATACCCTCTACTTACCCCAACTACACAAACTCTGGTTTTTTTATCTTCAGAGATTTTTATTTTATTTAGATCCCCCTTTATACAAGCTTCGACTATACTAACATAGTCGTTTTTAATCCCAGGCAAAACTACCTGAGCTTCTGGATCTCCCCATCTGGCATTGAACTCAATAATTCTAAGATTTTTCTTTTTGTCAATGATTATTCCCAGATATAACACCCCTACATAGGAGATTCCTTCATCTCTCATACCTTTGATGGTCATAGCAATTATTTGTTTGATTCTTTTATTTACTTTTACACCTGAAGTTACCAGGGCAGGAGAGTTGGCCCCCATTCCTCCAGTATTTACTCCCTGATCAAAATTGTTTACTTGCTTATTATCTTGAGCCGATTTTAAAATTTTAAAATTCTTTCCATCGCAAATTGCGTAAATAGAAGCCTCTTCACCAATTAATGCCTCCTCGATTAAAAAAGTCTTACCCGATTTTCCAAATGTTTTCATTTGTTCAACTGCCTTCAACAACTCCTCTTTATTATCACACCTAATCGCCCCTTTCCCAGCGGCAAGACCAGAAGCCTTAACGAAAAAACCCCCCTTCGGGAGTCTTTGAATGTATTCTTTAGCCTTTTTTATACTAGAAAAAGCTACGTATGAGGGAATGGGAAGATGATGTTTTTTCATAAAATCTCTAGACCATTCCTTGTTCCACTCTATTTGAGCAGCCGCTTTTGTAGGACCAAATGTCTTAATATCTTTACTTTGCAAAAAGTCCACCATACCTTCAGCCAAAGGATTATCTTGAGCTACATCTACAAAATCTATTTTTTCCTTTTTAACCACATTCAAAATAGCATTTTTATCTGTGGGATTAATTTTTGGAAATATTTTTACCGGTTTCTCAGCTTTGAAACTCATTAAATCATTACCTGGTATAGAGAATAGTTTTTTTACTTTAGAACTCGTTGAGTATATAGATAGGAGAGCGTGCTCTCGACCTCCACCACCAATGATTAGTATATTCATTGTAATACTTTCACTCTTGATCCTTCAATGGCCAACTTATCGTTGCAATAAAGAGAAATCGCCCTAATCAGCATTTTATGTTCTTTTTTCTTTAGTCTTGAATATAGAGAATCAACAGTGTCACCAGGTTTTATTTTTTCAAAATCACGAAACACTACCGGACCCCAATCCACATTCTTCGTCACGAAGTGAATAGTAGATCCAGCAAATTTATGTTTGTTTTTCAAAAAAGATGAAATAGCATCATCAGTATGCATTTCTTCGTTAATTGGAGCTTGAGTACCATCTGGAAATTTAACCCTCTCACCAGGAATATCGGGGATTAAACCTGGATGAATATTAATCACATCGGGAAATTCATCAAAAAACTCTTGAGTCAGGATAAGTATCCAACCAGCAAAAACGACTAGATCAGGATTATATTTTTTTAGAAGTTTTGCCAGATACTTAGAATATTCCCTTCGCGTCTTCCCTAATTTCTCATATCTCTTCCAACCACAAATTTCTGTTGGGATATTGTACTTCCTAGCTATTACCAATCCATGTGCCTTTGAGGTGTTACTAACAACAACAGTGATATTACCTTTAATTTCTCCCCTTTCTACTGCATCTATTATCGCTTGAAGATTTGTACCCGTACCTTTATTTGATATTAAAATAGCGATATTTTTCATAAAGGAAAATTAAAACTGCCGTAATTGGCAGTCTATATTAAAAGTATCATAAGGGAAATTTTATGGAAAGAGGGAATGTTTTGTAGCAAGAAGTAAACCCCACCCGCTGTTGGTGAGGTTTCCTCTTTCTATAATCAATCCGCCGAATATTATTCCGCTAAGATAATAGCCATTTTATTTCGCATGGCATTTATCTCCTGTAGTTCCAACGAAAGTTCAAACCTCAGAGCGTATGGGGCTGATATTTCTATTACCAGAAGCATGTACGTTTTAGCGTGTCTTTCGATACTACCAACATACCCACCGCCGGTAAACTCAATCTTGTCTCCCTTCCACTTTCTGTCTAGAACTGTGGTCAGAGCACTATAGAGTTCCTTTGGACGTTTAGTGAAGCAGATGTGTCGTAACGGCTGCTCTGCCACCTCAAACTCAAAAATAACTACCCAAGGTGCTGGGCCAACACTAGTAATAGACAGTCTACTTACTGGTGGCCCTACGTTACTCCAATGTAAAACCATTTCTCTTCTCCTTTCCTAGCTAATATTGACTAATTAAAAGGTAAACTATACAGTGGTTATTTACAGTTTGATTGCCTACGGTATACCAGAAATGATATGATATGGTGGTTATTGGTTTTTTAAATAAGAATTACACACACTCTCAAAGGGAATCTAGTGACGGAAAGATCGAGTAGAAGTAAACACCATCGAGATCCCTTTTTTGTTGCAAAGATTAATTGTTTCTTGATCACGTACCGACCCTCCCGGCTGTATAATTGCCTTCACACCCGCATCTATTAAAATCCTCGGCCCATCTGGAAAGGGGAAGAACGCATCAGACGCTGCTACTGAATCTAAAGGAGTAGATTTTGATTTACCTCTCGAAAGGTCTCTCGCTTTCATAACGGCAATTTTGCAGCTTTCTTTTCTGTCTTGTTGCCCTACGCCTGAAGCAATTAGGGTCTGATTTTTTACAAGAGAAACGGCGTTTGATTTGCATAATTTAACTGCTTTCCAAGCAAAAAGTAAATCTTTTATTTGTTTCTTCGTTGGTTTCTTTTTTGTAACTACCTTTAAATTCTTCTCTCGGATTTCATTTACATCTGAATCTTGATACAAAATCCCTCCTCTGATTTTTTTAAAATCTCTATTGATAGAAGGTTTAGGATTTTTTAGAGCTGGATTGATCAATACTCTGAGATATTTTCTAGTTGCCAATAACTTCAGGGCATCCTTATCGATAGATGGTGCTAACAAAACCTCAAAGAATTTTCTTTCTTTGTTTTTACCAACCAACATCTGTTTTGCTAAATTCTCGTTTATAGATCTGTTAAGTCCAATCACCCCACCAAAGGCGGCAAGAGGGTCTCCTTCGTACCATGCCGATTCATATACATTTTCAATTGATTCTTTAACTGAAAATCCAGTTGGGTTAGTGTGCTTAATGATTACACAGGCTGGTTTCTTGCCACCAACTTGAGATAGTGCAAAAACAGCCGCGTCGATATCAAGATAATTATTAAAAGATAATTCTTTACCTTGAATCTGGTTAAAATTTTGGATAGCCAATGGATCAATATTTGAATCTGGTTCAAACCAACCTTTTTGATGAGGATTCTCTCCGTACCTTAGTTTTTGTTTTTTATCTTCGCTTAAAAATTCTGCAATTGCGCTGTCATACCTCAACATAAGTTTAAATACTTTAGCCGCCAATTTTTTTCTCTCTTCCAAATTAACCCCACCATTTTTTTCAATTCGATCTACCACCCAACTCAAATCTCTCACATCACACACTACGGTACTGCCATTATTAAAATTCTTTGCGGCGGCACGAAGCATTGATGGGCCCCCAATGTCAATTAAATCCAAAACTTTTTCTAAGTTTCCTGATTTAATTCCATCCCAAACAGGATAAATATCAACGATGATTAGATTAAACTTTGGGATTTTTAACTGTCGAAGCTCTTTTTCATGATCCTTAGTATTTTTGGCGAGAATCCCAGCGTGAATCTTTGGGTGAAGGGTAACCACTCTGTGATCTATAATTGGTGGAAAACCGGTTAGTTTTTGTATATTAATTGTCTCAATTTTGTTTTGCTTAAGGTACTTAGCCGTACCTTCACTAGAGTAAATATTAAATCCTAAACGATCTAACTGTTTAGCAAAACTAACAATTCTTTTATTTTTACTATAAATACTAATAAGACAATTTCTCTTGGGTTTAGTATTATCCATTGTTTAATTAACTTCTAGACAGTAGAGATATAAATTAATAAAGGCCTAATTTAAAATATAAGTTTATTTATCAATCATTATTGAGTGGGTGTGTGATTCTTTCATACCCGCACCAGTTATTTGCCAATACTTTACCTTCCAAAGATCTGAAATATTTTTCGTTCCATAGTAACCCATCGCTGTTTTTAGGGATAAAGTAAGATTTCGAACAACTTCTTTTACAGATCCTCTATAGGGTACCATCCCGCTTACACCTTCGGGAACTTCTTTCTGAAAATACCTATCGTTGCCGCGAACTTTCATAGCTTCATACGATCCCATACCTCTATAGCGCTTATATCTTTTACCTTTCCTTACAACAATTTTACCTGGAGACTCATCGGTTCCTGCCAACATATTGCCTATCATAACAGCATTGGCACCAGCCGCTAGAGATTTAGCAATGTCACCTGGATAAACTATTCCACCATCAGCAATTACCGGCACTTTATATCGCTTGGCTACCTTTGAGCACTGTTCTATAGCCGTAAATTGAGGTACACCGACACCGGTTACATCTCTGGTAGTACATATGGAGCCTGAACCAATTCCTACTTTTATCGCATCGGCACCATGTTTTATAAGATCATATGCTGCTTCAGATGTAGCAATATTACCAACAATTATTTGTATCTTGGGGAATGTTTTTCTTAAAAGTATCAACGATTTTAAAACATTTTTGTGATGACCATGAGCAGTATCGATGACTAGAATACCCACACCTACTTTGACCAAGGCCTCTGATCGATCTAACGTATCTTCCCCTGCACCAATTGCCGCCGCCACCATTAGATTCCTATCAAACTTTTTTACTTTTTTGGCTTCTTCTACCTGTTTCTTAATTGAAAGATTTCGGTGAATCACTCCTACACCACCAACTTTCGCTATTGCAAGTGCCATCGGAAATTCGGTAACAGTATCCGACGCAGAACTGATTATTGGTATATCAATCTTGATTTTTTTGGTTAGTTGGGTTTTTAGGCTAATTTCAGCTGGAAGTACACTACTTTTTGCAGGTTCTAGGAGAATATCGTCAAAGGTAAGGGCAAGCCCTTTAAATCTTCCCGCCATACATAATTATATAACAACTAAGTGGGGTTTTGGCAAGAGGGGGAAACTAAAAATAAGTGGGGAAGGGCCTCGGTCGCGAGACTAAGGCCCTTCAGACTAACGAATTTGCAGTTCAGATCCCTCGAACACGATATTCTTTGGTTCTATCACCACCTTTCTTCCCTCGCTCTTTTCGATGTAACCAGCGTGCACAGCTCCATAAAGGCTGGAATAGTCTGACGCTGCTAGAACATCGAAGACCTTCGACACTTCCTCTTCTGGAACGTAGAGTGCAAAACCGGACCCCATGTTGAGGTTACCGTAGGCCTCGTAGTCGTTGACAGGTCCGCGCTCCTGGATGAAATTGAAGATTGGCAACTGCCTTGGCATAATCTCAATGATGTAAGTGAAGTTTCCTTCGGCTCTCATCAACTTCCGCCAACCATGTCCGGTGATATTCACGGCGTAGTGGATATTCACCCCAGCGTACAAGCAGTCTTCCACCAAACCAACGTAGATGTGGGTTGGGTCTAGCAGTGTCTCCCCGTACGTCCTCCCATCCGAAAGTTCCGTAAGGTAACCATTTGGAAGAGCCTCCTTTCGGAACCTATCCGGGGCAAAGAGGTGCGCGATTCGTTTCCACAGTGGGTCTTTCCTAACCGCAATTTCCCTAGCCAGAGTAAGACCATTGGCATGGATTCCCGAACTCTCCAACAGGATGATCGCGTCTCCGTGTTGGATGTTTGCCCTAATCAAACGGCTTTTAGGTTCGATTATCCCAAGAGCAGAACCACTGAGTAGTGATGTACTAGGTTCCACAATTCCCTTCAGTGTTGGTGTCTCACCACCACCCCATACGCAACGAGATAGGACACACGCTCTTTTCCACCCTTCAATCAGATCACTTGCACGTGTCATATCGTTGAACCACTCTGAAGCCCCAACAGCCAGATGCATTGCCACTGAAACCGGTAGCGCTCCTAGAGTAATCATGTCGTTTACTATCATCGCAACCGTGTCTTGTGCGATAGAATCGTAGTACAACCTTCCGGTTAGCTCGTACATCGCGTCGGCAACCAGGCTTTTGGTTCCCAGCCCTTCCTCCACGTGAGCTAAGTAGTTGTACGGTGTTTCGATGAGGTAAACGCTTTCGCCTCGAGAAAAACCAACCTCAGTAAACCCAAACCGCAAAAGTTGCTCAGCGGTATCTCTTGCAGCTAGTTGAGCTGCAATTTTGAATGGATCCATCTCTAAGAAAGAAACCAACTTCGAATATCTCATTCCCATCATGTCCCTCCTTCTTCACTCACGAATCCGTAAACGAAATCTTGGCAGTCCTCTGGATCCGAACATTCCTTACCATCATCTTGATCTGCACACTGGTAAGACCACTCAACTAGTCGTCCATCTGGCAGTTGAGATAGATGAGGTGAGTCTCTGTGTGCTAATTTAATACATTGACAGTCTTCCTGATTAGGCGTCAACGTACCGTTATAGGGCGGGAGCATTAGTCCACAGGTTTCTGGTTCCCTCATCTTTCTCCTCCTTCACAAGAATTATTAAGTTTTTAATTTTATTGGCAGTATTTTTCGTAGTTAGTGGTGGACGGTACAGGATTTGAACCTGTGACTTCTGCAATGTGAATGCAGCGCTCTACCGCTGAGCTAACCGTCCCTAGCTATAAGATTCTAACAAATCTTGCTATTGAAAGGCAAAACTAAAAGCAGTTATACTTAGATAGACCTAATCAAGTATATTATGGAAGACAGAC
>JACZRW010000062.1 GCA_022574495.1 Patescibacteria group bacterium
AGTGTGATTTGATAGTTATCGTAATTTCGAAGAGCGCTTTCTAAAAGGATCTTAATTGAAAATGGTAATTTACGCGGATCCCCAATCCCTAAATCAGCTAATTTCGAGAAACTAAAAATTGTATAGGAATTTGAAGAAGTTTTTAAAGTTTTTTTAATTTCTTTTGGATCAAATTTTGCACTCATACCACACCTCATTTCCTTCTATTAGTTGTGCTATTATATAGAATGCGCACACTTGAGTCAACACAGCTTTTCAACCTTTCACAGTAAAAAATGTGTATTGGGCGCATTCAATTAGCAAGTGCAACACTTTGCTCTAGAAAGACCTGATCCGGAGTTTTAAATCCGAGGCACTTGCGTGGCCTTGTGTTTAACAAACGTTCAACTTCTTTGATTTGCTTATGAGTAATTTTAGCAAAATCAGTCTTCTTTGGGAAGAAACGTCTGATTAATCCATTAACGTTTTCAACAGAACCTTTTTCCCAGCTGTGATAGGGATTACAAAAATAAGAATCCGTATTTAATTGGTCATTGATAAGCTCATGTTGGGTATTTTCCGATCCGTTGTCATATGTAATAGAGCATCTGGAACAAGCCGGCAGGCCTTTCATGCGACGTATTATTGCTCTCGAGAACAAGTCAGCCTTATTTTGTTTAATTTTCTTTATTTTAACAAGTTTGGAGACTCGTTCAATTAAAACAGCTAAAGCAACTTTACTTTGTTTGGATACAACAGTATCAGATTCCCAATGACCAAATTCAGAGCGGTCATTAATCTCTTTGGGTCTTTGATCGATAGAGATACGGTTGGGAATACGGTTATTCTTTTTGTTTGATTTTGGAACACGCTTAAATCGTTTCTTGTGGGATCTTGGTAGATATTGAACCAAATCAGGCCGTTTTTTGTAAATATAAAGATAAATAGACTCATGGCTGATTTTTAATTTTTGAGGGTTAAGAGCCAGTTCTCCGGCAATGACTTGCGGGGTCCATCCCTCTTTGAGCTTATTCTTCACAAAATTTCTGATTTTGTGACATTTTAGCTCTTCTTTCATAGCAGCTTGTTTCTTACGGTTTTTGGCCTTTTTGTGGGCTTGATTAGACAAATAAATCTTTGAAGATTTTGACCTGTTTCTCGTCAATTCACGGGATATTGTAGATTTGTTTCGGTTAAGCATTTTGGCTATGTCACTGATACTAAATCCATTGGCATGATGAACGGCGATTAAATCTCGTTCATCATTCATAAGTTGTTTGTATTGTTTTTTCATGCAACTATCCTAACATGTTTTCTCTAGGTGTTGCACTTGCTAATTGAACTCGGGTGATATAAACCCCTTATTTTCAAATATTAGTGTTCTTGGTAAAAAAATCATTGTCACTTAATCGGATTATGATATAATGCTTCTATTCGTCAAGGATTTGGTTCAATTATTTGAAGAGAGGGCTGGGATGGAAGAGTCGAATACGCAAGATAAAAGGCAATTTCGCCGAATGATCCATTCGAAGCCTGTTCGATACCAATTTAAGGATCCGAGTCGGTTCGGTGGCTGCGTGTCTAAGGACTTGAGCGGGGGCGGTGTTCGGATCCTTTTGAATGATTTTGTCCCTTTAAATGCGGAATTATCTTTGAAGATACGATTAGCCGATGAAAGTATCGTTGAGAGCATCGGACGTGTTGTGTGGGTCGAAAAATCCCGTTTCCAAGAGACTTATCAGGTCGGGTTGGATTTTTCGCAAGACGAATTAAGTTCAATCAATCAAAAAAAGATCTACGGATTTCTATCTCGCCAATAGCGCCCGTTTTTCTCAGGTTAATCACAGGTATTTTCCGCCTTCGCAGAAGACCGTAGGTATATCGTGTATCAATACGAAATAAGAGGTCTTCTGCTCCGGCGATGTTCGCCTAAGTATCAGGGTGAAGTGGATAATTCTACAAAGCCCAAACGTGAAAATCCTCCTTTGCGGAATACTTAACGTGTTTCGCTTCGGAGAAATTCCTTCGAAGCTCAAAGAGCGAAGAAGGACATTTGGGCGAAGTAAAATATTAACAGGCGTCACGGTATTAGCCGGGGCTCCATGAATCATTGTAGTTGAAAGGAGTTACAAAGGATTATGGCTGAGCAAGCTGAAAAAACTGAAGTAGCGGAAGAAACAAAAAATTGCAACGGTTGTAAAAAAATAATGTCACCGGCGAAGAAATACTATCGAAACGGTTTTTATTATTGTAATAAGAATTGCTACAATAATAAAGTGGCCGATGACGCGGCGAAAGCGAAGGAAGAGGAAGAGTCGGCAGCGGCTGAAAAATCAAATGATGTTAAAGAAGAGGCAAAGCCTGCTGAAGCTGCGGCAGGTGAGCAACCTGTGCAAGAAGCGAAAGTCGAAGAGAAGCCCGCCGAAAAACCAAAGGCAGAGGAAAAAACTATCAACAAGGAAGAAAAGAAAACCAAAAAATGATTGAAAGAAAATTTGTAGCGCAAAAAATAAAGGAATATCAGATACAGAATTACATAAGAGATACACTCAAAAATGTAGGTCATAGTCACACAAAGATGGTAAAGACGCCTCTAGGAGAGAAGATTATTATTTATGCATCAAAGCCAGGTCTGATAGTGGGAAGGAAGGGTCAAAACATAAAGGATCTGACAAAAAACCTGAAGAAAAGATTTGAGTTAGAAAATCCACAGATTGAGGTAAGCGAAGTTGAAGCACTAAACTTAGATGCGAATATAGTTGCTGAAAGGATTGCAGGATCCATGGAAAGATTCGGATCTGAAAAGTTTAAAGCAATAGGCCACAGGACAATTGATGATGTTATGAACTCTGGTGCCCTTGGTGTTGAGATAATAGTCAGTGGAAAGATACCCAGTAGCAGGGCAAAATCCTGGAGATTCTATTCAGGTTATCTCAAGAAATGCGGGGATATAGCATTGACAGGGGTTAATAAAGCGAAGGCCCAGGCAAAACTAAAAACAGGTGTTGTAGGAGTCAAAGTAAGTATTATGCCAACCGGAACAATACTCCCAGATAAAGTCGAACTGATTAAGGAAATAGAAGAAAAAAGTGAGGAGATAAAAGAAGGTGATATTATTTATAATGCAATAGGGACTGGGGTTGCTGAAAAGGTAAAGAAAACAATTTCCTCAAAATTGGTACGATCATA
>JACZRW010000023.1 GCA_022574495.1 Patescibacteria group bacterium
CGTGCCAGTGCACCGGACCACCACTAATACTTTGAAAATTGAGATAAAGTGTAGAACCAGCAATAAAAAGTGTCCCTACGACTGTTGGTATCACTATTAATGAAAAAAGAATCTTTTTTAAACCTTCTCCCGCATTCTTTAGGAAAATGGTTAACAAAACCGAAATAACTATTATAATTGTGGCCACTATTATTACCTTGATAGAATTGGAGCGAATTGTTTCTTCGAGAGTTGGAACTACCTCTATCACTTCATCATGAATATCCTCACCATTGGCAAATACAATTGCGACAACGTGAAAGAAGAATATGGAGGCTAGAAATAAAGATTTAGGCAGAATTTTTAACATTATCTTGTTAATTTATATCATAAATCTTGCATTTGGTGAATAGGCTAATCCAACATTGACACCAATGGATAGTTTGTTTAAGATTAAACTCATATGGGACTTTTAGGTGAGGACACTAAAGAAGGGAAAATGACTTGCCCAAATTGTGGCAAGGAATTAAATCCCGGTGAAGGGGTGAAAAAAGAAGACGGCCATTTTTGCTGTGATAAATGTTGCGAGCGCGGTGACAAGCCTAAAGAGGAAAAAGAGAAAAGCAAAACTTGCGAGTTCTGCTGAAGCAAAGTGGAAATCCGCCGAAGCCTTGGCAAAGGTGGCTTAATACTTATACCAAACTTTCCCTAAAATTTGATCTCGTTTTATTTTCCCAAAGTGTCGACTGTCCTCACTTTTCCCTTTATTATCCCCAAGCACGAAATATTCTTCTGGACCAAGATCCACACCTTCTACCCTATCTCCAGGAACACCAATAACCCTTTTTAATAATTGTTTCTTTGCATCCAGCGGGTGCTGAATTACTACAACATCTCCTTGGGTTGCAGGAGCAAATTTTAAAAGAATGGGACTTATCAATAATCTTTCCCCCGGTTTATAACCAGGATTCATGCTTTCACCTACAACGGAAAATCGTCTGAGGGGAATTAAATTATGTAATTTCATGAGTTAGAATCAACTGTGTAAAACTATCTCGCCACCGGATGGGTAAGGGGCCTTTACTCTTTTTGGTTCTAAATCTTTAGATTTCCAGAAAATTTCGGCGAAGTCCTGCACTTTAGATAGTAAATCTTCAGCAACTTTGTTATCTGTATCTTGCTTTGCCTTTGAACCCAGTTTCATTATTTCAAAAACTAAATTGTGTAATTCTGGGTATTTTTCTAAGTGCTCCGGCTTAAAATAATCCCCCCAAATAATTCTTACTTCATGCTTAACTAGTTCGGCGTGGTCTTCCTTAACTCTAGTCAACCTTGCAACTGCATGGAAATCGTTATTTGCTTCTTCCAATAAAGACACCATACGAATAACGGTATGAGCGGCAACTTGAGCATTATGCGGATCATAAATCCCACAAGGAATGTCACAATGAGCATAAACTTTCCTTGGTGGGAAAAATCTATCGATAAATCGAAGTGTTTTTGAAATCATAGTTAACTCCTTTGTGAAAATAATTTAACAAAGTAGAGATATAAAGTAAACAAGCAAAATAATGGTATTATTTAGTGGAACAAAAAGTGCCCAATCACCGCTGATCTCTCTCCTTCTTAAGTATTAGTGGTCACCGTGCTCTTCTCCGTGTACTTCTTTCATGTGCTTTTTCATTTCGTCTTCATTTTCAAATGTAATATTACATTTTTCACACTTAAGCTCGCCTTCGTGCTGCATATTCATCACCCCCTTTTGATGCATTCTAATATTAATGGTAAATAAATTTTGTGAGCCTAATCACTTCCCTGCAAATGATATACTGAACACGTATGGAAACAGCCACACTTGCGGGAGGTTGCTTTTGGTGTACTGAGGCAATATTTAAACGTCTAAGGGGGGTGGGATCGGTAATACCGGGATACAGCGGTGGTGATCCGCCAGCTGGCGGAGAGAATCCAACTTATGAACAGGTTTCTTCTGGAGAAAGTGGCCACGCTGAAAGTATTCAAATCAAATTTGATCCAAAAGTAATCTCTTTTGAAAAAATTCTTGAAGTATTTTTCAAAACCCACGATCCTACCACAAAAAATAGACAAGGAGATGATGTTGGCTGTCAATATCGTTCTATGGTCTTTTATCACGACGAGAAGCAGAAAAAAACCGCTGAAGGATTGGTTAAAAAATTAAACCAAGAGTCCTACAGTGGAAAAATAGTTACACAAATAATTCCCTACAAAAACTTTTTCGAGGCAGAAGATTATCACAAAGAGTATTATGAAAAGAATCGTAACGCCGGCTACTGTCGAACGATAATCGATCCAAAAATCCAGAAATTTTACAAAGAATTTGGTGAACTAGCAAAAGAAGAAAATTAGTTGGGGTTTTTCAAGGCTGAGTTTGTGAAGAAGAAAGGATATGTCTAGATAAATTTGGAGATCAATAAGCCAATTTTGCTACCAGATAGAGCTAAAATTTTAGTCCTATGCTTATTGTAGTTTTTCAGTAATGTCTCATAGAGTTGGTATCTTCCCAACGGCATTATTTCCCATTCGAATTCTTCCAAATTCTTTTGTCTAATTAATTTAAAGACAATGTAGTCTTGCTTTTCTTTTGCGAACTTCTCCACGTCCTTTACACTCTCAAACATCTTGGAATAGATTCGCTTTGGATCGTCTTCAACCCACACAACCTTAATTGTTCCCTTTTCAAATATTTTTTCTTCCATCTTAGAGCGTGGTAAGGATTGAGTTAAAAACCGTGGTCTCCTAACGGGCTACTGAACAACCAAAAGACAGAGCTCTACTACAATATAGATTTATTTGCGCCGTTTATTGGCCTTTTTTGCCAACATTTCTTCCTTAATCGCTAGTCTTTTCTTGGTCTTTTTCGAATGAGTTCTCCTTCCTTTTCCTAATCCTGTTCTTCTTTTTGCCATGGGTATAACTATACACTATATTGCTCCGGCTACTCGATACACTTAGAACCTTTGATTGGTCATTTGAGAATTATTCCGTCAACTATTATAAACTATAATGTAGCGAATGGGTTTATCTCTAGAAAGTGTTGTAAAATTAATAAGATATGAGGCTAGAGTCCAGATTGGAATAATTCTCTTTCTGATTTCCCTTTATACAATCTTTATCGGTGATTTTGTCCAAGAATCAGCTAACACTTACGTTGCTGTTTTAACTGCAGTTATATTGGATGGATTAATTCTTAGATACCAAAAAAAGAAATGGGTTTTACCGTATTCGGCAGTGGTCACGGGGTTTTTAGTTGGTTTAATACTCAATCCCAGCTTTTTAGCCTGGCAGTTTAGTTTAGTCACAGCGCTAGCAATCGCTTCGAAATATTTGATCCTTCCCGGAAAAAAACATATTTTTAACCCAGCTGCTTTTAGTTTAATAGCTGCATCTTTTATCTTTGATAATGCTATTACTTGGTGGGGAGTATCGTGGAATATGCAGCTTTGGATTTTTGTGTTTGTTGCCGCAGGATATGTTCTGTGGCGACTTCACCGAATTTGGTTACCAGTAGGTTTTTTGCTGGTCTACTGGATCTATCTTTCTTTGCAAGGAGGCTTTTCACTAACTCTAATTTCCGACCCAACGGTTGCCCTTTTTGCATTCGTCATGTTACCCGAACCTCAAACTTCCCCAATCAAAGGCTACTTCAGATACACTTTCGGAGTCCTAGTAGCTGCTATACTAATCGTCGAATCCATCTTTTTCCCTGAAATCACAGCCTATCCTCTCTTAATTTCTCTAATAACCGCAAATATAGCTGCCTATTTCTTAGTCGCCCGAAAACTTAAATAATTCATCCAGCAGAGATTGGAAGAAATAAATAAGTCTTTTGTATATTATCCCCTCCCTGAAGCTAAAAATCGTGGCTCCGCGTCGTGCTTGCCACTCTGTAGCTTTCTTGACTCTCGAAGCTTTAGCGAAGTGGGTAGCGAAAGGTGGGACGATGCTTGACGTGAACCCAACGTGGTTCATGGTTCGAACCTTGGTTATGACTTCTCAAGAAAATATCTCAATACCAAAGCTAGAAGCAATTCCTACCAACTACAGTTGAGCAACAAAAAACTAGCCTTCTTGTCCTTCGTAGTTTTAACGAAGAACGGATCAGCTAGCTTCTTGTCCCAGAGTACTTATACAAAAACTTTTAAGTACTATTTACTTTTATCCAATTCCTCATTTACCCACTTGAGTTTTTCTTCCAGCATATTCTTTTTAGCTTCAAGATGCTCTTTTGACATTTTATGTTCTTGACAACAATCCAACATCATCTTTCCATGTCCTCCGTGCGAACATGCACATTTCTCATCCATCATAATATTTCACCTCCTATTCTGTAACTACCTTAAATATTAACCTACCTACTAAAACCTCTCATAAATTATATCACCCCTCCTAAAACCCTAATTTTTCTTTAACTAAAACTAAGGTAATCCTACCAGGCATCATTTCCTTTTCGAAGATAACTAGTTTACCAATAAAGCTACCTGGGAAACCTTCCTTTTTCATTCGTTCGTTTTCCAAAGGAAGAACGTATTCCCTTACTCTTTTTATCGCCGAGTCTAAATCCTCCGTAATTTTGTTGATTCCTGCCACCCAAATTACGTGAGGTGAGGAAAAAACATAAGCTGGTAATTGTGAACCAGAAGCAGAAGCAACTAAAACCTCACCTTTAGAACTGATAGCGTGGACACTACCTAAGTAATACTCTGCTAAAGTGGATTTCGTTCGTAGCTCCCCCTGTTTTTGCTGGTCTTTTTCTGCGAAGATTGGGTCATGAAGATTGTTCCAACCGTGTTTGCCAGATTTTAGGTACTCCACAAAACCAATTTCCCCTAAGGTGGTCGAAGAACCATTCATCACCTCAACTCCGTTGGGGATTAACCCCTTAATTTTTTCTAGAGCTTCTTTACGGTCGTTAACCATCATTACTTCTACCCCTCGCTCTTTAAGAGCCTTAAGAGTTTTTCCTAGAATTTTTTCATCCGCAAGTTTATTCCAATCCATATTTAACACCCCCTTTCTGAATAGATCTTGATTCTGTCAAAGTAAGTTTGGGTAATTTATTAACATTTAAACCTATTCCTGAAAGTAGCTCTTTATCCACAGAGTAGTAATTTTCTACGCCTATTTTCTTCACTTTTAAGATCCCTGTGTTTATTAGTTCCTTAAAATGGTGCGACATCGTAGGTTGAGCCAAAGGAAATTTTGCTAAAAGACCTTGACAGGAAATTTCTTTCCTAGAAAGTATTAACGATACAATTTCAAGTCTCGTTTGATTACCCAAAGCTTGGAAGATTTTTTCTGTATTAATCATATATTTATTTAAATATTTCGATAAAAGAGTACCGTTCTAACTAGGTAATGTCAAGATAATAAGTTATTCGGGGAAAATTAATACTCTACAAACAAAATTTGAGGCTAAAAATCGTGGCTCCGAGTTGTGGACGACGTTCGAACCTTGGTTATAAATTCTCCTGAATATATTTCAATACCTAAATTACTACCAATACCATAATCTACCTTGCAATAGAGGCACTTAATTACAAGTGGTGAACCTAAAATATGATTCGACAAGCACTATCGTAGTTTATTAGAATCTTGGGTATGACAAAAGTTATTGAACTCTATTATGACAAACTTAGTGGTGTTTATGACAAAGAGAGTGTGAAAGGTAAGTGGGAACCACCAAAGGAGATCAACAAAACGCTTTTACAATATAGGCTAGTTAAAAGTAAGTTAGCTATTTTAGATTTGGGAACAGGAACTGGTCAAAGTGTAAAGTCGTTTATTGGGAAAGATTGTGAGATTTATGTAGTAGATATTTCCCATAAAATGCTACAGATAGCCAAGCAAAAATACCCAAAGGTAAAAACTTTTAAATATGACCTTAGTAGTGGGCTAGAAGGGCTTGGTTTTAGACGAAAATCTTTTGATTTAATAATTGCTTCGGGAACATTAGAGTTCGTGAACCATATTAAGCGATTCGTCGATGGTGCTTCAAAACTATTAAGACCTGAGGGTTATTTTATTTTTACCTACGAAGTATTATTACGAAACCACAATTTACAAAAGTCTAAGGTTCAATATAACGCTTCTGGATATATAAAAAACCCGCCTAATAATACAAGATTCAAACTGTATCGAATAGAGAAAGAGGTTGTAACCAAAACTCTCAATAAAGCTAAATTCGAAATTATTAGACATTATAGGTTTAGAGCTTTCTTAAAAGGACCAGAAAAATTCCCTGTTTTTTATAATCTTGTGCTGGCTAAAAATAAGTAGCAACTTTCAGAATTCTCTAGGTTTAAGATTTCGTGGTTGGTAACCCACGTAGCTTCTTGTTTAGACTCAAAGGGTCTTGTGATTCAATTGAAATGATCTGTTCTATACTAGATTAAGATTTGGATTGGGGTGTTTACCAACAAAAAACTAGCCTTTCAGCTAGCTTCTTGTAACCAGCTATTTAATTTTGAACTCATCATCGATCTCATCTAGATGCATTTTCAATTCTTTCAATCTTTCTACCAGAGCATCAGCATAAATATTTAAATCAATCTCCATTTCTGAACCAGAATATTTCATCTCCTCTATTCTTTGGAATATCCTTTCTAGTTCGTCTATAAGGATCTTAGTTCCAGGCACTCTTAACGCTTGGTTCAATTTGCCGTATCTTTCCTCGATCCCATCTTTTATTTCTTGAAATTTTTTGTTCAAATCAAGAAACATTCTCCATCCCAGATAATCGGAGGCTAACCCTCTCAAAACACTAAAGCTGTAGGGCTCGCCCTTCGGTAGAAGTGAAGAAAGTGATTGCCCTGCAAATTTTTTCTTGTGTGCAACCTCATGAGTGTTGAGTTTTCTTAGTATTTTACGCAGCTCTTTCAGAATCGTTTCTCGCTGTTTTTCAAGCAATTCAGAGAATTTAATGGTTTGTTCCTCTACTCCTGATTCTGACCATACCCAAAAACTAAATCCAGCTATACTCAATCTACTTTGGTCAATTACACAATACTTGTTACCTTTCTCATTTCTATCTTTTTTTGTTGGGTGACCAATCGTGATATGTCTAACATCTCGAACATAGAAAAGCGAAGGAAAATCTCTTGACCAAACCTTTATCTTTTCACCAAAAATAGATTCATTCAGATTACTCAAGGCATCCTGTTGGACATAGAGATTTTGAAGCAATCCGTAAGTAAGTGTATTTGGAGCCTTTGAGAATGAATCTTCGTCCAAGCTCTCAAACTCAAATATGGCTTTCTCTGTTTGATTGAGTATGTCTAAACAAGTCCATAACTGATTCCAAAACCCCTCTTCCCTTTTATTAAATATCTTCGTTTTTGAGATAGTCGAATTGTGGAGCAGTTCCCTTATATTGTCGCTTTCCTTTATTATTTGTGAATCGTTTTTCATACACACCTAAGCAAAAAACTAGCTTTTCGGCCAGCCTTGATTATTAGGAGTCCTTCTTATTCTTGATAAGATATGAAGCTACTGTTGCCGTTACCGCACCTAGTGTTCCAATTCCCACCAACATCAGAAACATTGCCACTATACGCCCGCCTATGGTAATTGGGGATATATCTCCGTAGCCTACTGTTGCAGTTGTTACTACTGACCAATAGAAACTATCAAAGAAGTTACTAACATTTGGGTTGACGTCTGCCTCAAAAAAGTGGAAACTTAAAGCCCCTGTAAAAATTACTGAACCAACTACAGTAAATATATAAATTAAATAGGTTTGCTTGGCTATTCTTTCAGAAGCATTAAGGATTATTCGCAAACGGACAACAAGTCTAATAATTCTCAATAACCTAATAAGTCTGAATACCCTTATTAACCTCAACCCTCTTAATGATTGGGTAACCTCTGTTGTTATAGGAATTGAGGCTAATAGTTCCCACCAATGACCCTTAAAAAACTTTATCTTACTGTCCGCTTTAGCGAAGTTGTATGTAAAATCTCCCAAAAAGACTAGAGCGATACCCAAGTCAGCGTATCCAATTATCCTAGACTGCTCAACAGTTAAATCTGCTATTACCTCAAAAACTAATAAAGACACGCTTACAAGGGCAAGCGTAATCATTATTAAGTCGTCAATAATTGTTTTACCTAAACCTTCGTTTTTCACAGAGTACTTATAGCATTTCGGAAGCTAACAAGCAAGGAACCTTTGATTGGAGTAATTACCAACAAAAAACTAGCCTTTCAGCTAGCTTCTTGTCCTAAGAAAACCTCGTAAAGAGATTTACTTGGGGAAAAAGGCTACGACTGTCGTAGGTGGTGTCTGTCTCACTCACCACAACTCCCTTGCGGAAGTCCCGTCATCGCTGTGCACTCGACCAAGGTGACTCAGGGAACCAGTACGGCGCCGATTGGGTATTGCTTCTGCTCGGCCTCTGGAATGACCTCGAAGGTCAAATCCTGAGGATCGCCGCCGACCTGCGAAACCAAACGCTCTGCCGATCTTCTTCCAAGTTCGGCCTGAGCTTCGCTGTGGACAGCAATCCTGACTGCACTACCTCGTTGGAGTGCCCCTCGGACGCCTTGTGCTAAATCATCCGTCCAACTCACTGCTCACTCCTCTCACTATGCCTACCCCTACTTGTTCGGAGCTAAGGCTATCCAGTGGATTACCAGCTTTCGCCAGCAGCTTACCACCAAGCCCACACTCTAGTACCATCCGTGCTTCTCGTAGAAGTCGATGGCCATGAGTGTGTGGTAGTCGTGGTCTTCGTGAATGAAGACGCCGACGTTGCCCGCAACTTCCACACCATCGCTTGGCGAAACTGCAACGTTTCCAAACCGTACCGAGTCCCCGAGACGCTCTTGGAAAAGTTGCTGATCGTCCAAAGGAACGTTTCTGGTCCAGACGAATCGGCCACCCTCATCGACGATGGGCGGGGGTTTGTGCGGGAAGGCTTCTGACTCTGGCATCTCCACATCACCAGTTTTGGTGTGTAAGATGACATGTCCAGGCTTCGGTATCTTACCCATACTTATATTGCCTCCTTGTGGGCTATCTTGTCCTTACCGATATCCAAATACCAAAAAAGCATCTGGTAACTGGCTCTAATATGTACATACTTCAGGGCATTTAAGCAATGACAGTTACAAATACACTTATTACCAGTTACAAGATGCCTTTACTTGAAACCTATATTCGATTGTTAATGAGAAGAATTATAGCATAAATTAGAGTAAAAGTCAAGACTATAGGATTTGGCTACGAGTCGTGCTTACCACTCTGTAGCTTTCCTGACCCTCGAAGCTTTAGCGAGGTGGATAGCGAAAGGTGGGACGATGTTCGAACCTTAATTATGACTTCTCGAGAGGATATTTTGATACCTAAGATAGAGAAAATTCCTGTGGGTTGTATTTAGAAAAGGTATGAAGGGAAAGATGCGTCTTTCCCTTTGTGGTTACTCACCTAAACGCACTTAGGTTTGTTCGACTAGACTGCTATTGTCTCACTTATAGGCACCATTTCTTCCCTTTCGTAAACCATCGGGTTTGTTAGAGCTGACATCAGTACTCTTACGATGGTCTGTGCTCTCTCGGTTGGGTCAGTAGGAATCTTCCCCTTGAAAGTAACCCTCTCTCCCTTTATCTCAAGGATTCCATTGGGGCCCAACCACATTATTGCATTGCGGAAACTGTCGGGTGGCCCCTTGGCGATCATGAGGCACAACCGATTATCGTATCTTCTGTGGACGATATTGAGCCACTCACTAGCAGGGTTACGGCAAGAAACCTGATTTTCCTGCCAGACAGTAACGCGTGGTTCGTGGATATCTACAGTGAATTCCGCTTCCCAGTTCCTTGGGTTGTGTCTCGCCCGTTGTCCCCACGAGAGCTTATTGAAATTATCCCAAAATCGGAAACGAAGGCCAGTCACCTCCTCAACAAGCTCTACGAGGCCAAGTTGTTTGAAGGTTCTGAGCAGTGCGTCTTGAAGTCTTTGGGACTCCTCCAAGCTACAAGGGCAGTAGTGTCTGTATTCATCCATGAAAAGCCGATCGGATTCTATGTGATCTCGACCCCATCCGATAAAGGCAGTTACTGAAGAAATGATCCGCACGTTCCTTCCTCCTTTAACGATATTGACAGATAGTCTCAAATTTGCTCGCCCATTATATCAAAATAATGCAAATAATTGTAATGATTGTTGTAAAGGTTCGAACGTCCTACCCTTGTTATGGAAATTTGAGGCTAAAAATCGTGGCTCCAAGTCGTGGACGACGTTCGAACCTTAGTAATGACTTCTCAAAAAGATATTTTGATACCTAAATTAGGGTAAATACCAACGAGTTATATTTAGCCAACAAAAAACTAGCCTTTCAGCTAGCTTTTTGTCCTAAGGAAACCTCGTGAGAGATTTGCTTGGGATTAACCAGAGGTTGCAGTCGAGTTTCCTCAACGCTTCCCCTGGTCGCTCCTTCCTTCTGTTCTGTTGTCCGCTACGTCTGGCTTTGCCGACGAGCGAGGCTGCAGATGGTCTCGGTGCAGTGCTGCTCAAGACCGTCGTGCATCACGCCGTTGACGATGTGTACGCACTCCGAAGGATACCTTGCTTCCAATGCTTCCTGGTCGGGGTCGCAGCACTCAACGGATCGAAGTTCTGCCTGAACGGCTCGGCGAACAGACGGTGGCGTGTCTGAGGCCGTCAGACTAGCGGTGTTGAAGTCCCCTTCTTCGGGAGGCCTACCACCAGTAATCTGCCTAAGCCTCTTCTCGTAGATTGTCACGCTTCTCTCCTTCCCTCGCTGTAGCGAGACTAAATCCTTATGATTGCCTATCTAGTTACAATTATTATAACCAGATTGGCAACCACAAGTGGAGAATTAACAACTGAACTGTAAAAGAGCATTTCAAATACCTAAAAAGGCACCTGGTAACTGGCTCTAATATGTATATACTTCAGGGCATTTAAGCAATGACAGTTACAAATACACTTATTACCAGTTACAAGATGCCTTTACTTGCAACTATTACTTAGCTATTAATGGGGAATATTGTAGCAGATTTAGGAGCAAAAGTCAAGACTATAGGACTTGGATCGCTCTAGTGGGTTATGTTGGAACTTATTACCAACAACAACCTCCATTACTTTACTAATCAAACTTCCTAACTTCAACTATTTGTGTCTTAATTTAAAAATGCTAGAATACCAGTAATGAAAATCTTAATATACGCCGCTGATCAAGCAGGCTATTCAATTGATAGTCCCTTTGAAATTGTTGGTCACGAAGTTGATATTGCAGGTTTTAATTCTTTTAAACAGTTTCAGGACTATGATGGGGTTTTTACTTTTCCTGGTGTATGGGCTAATGATCATGCAAAGTTAAGTACAAAAATTAAAGAGTGGAATCTTCTTAATAAAAAAGGAGGTTTTATTTGCGTTTTAGTAGACACTATTTTAGGAGATTCAGTGGATTTAGCTACTAAACTATTAAAAGAATACGAAATTGATTTTTACGGAGTAAATGATGGTCACGACCTAAGAAGTTCCTACAAAGAATTGGATGCTTATTTAGGCATTTATGGTGTTGCAAAGTACTCTTTTGAAGGCGAGACTCTTGAAAAGGTAAACTTCTTACCTTTAATTAGTGATGATCAACGTACCTGTGTTGGGTTTTGTTTGAATAGCAAAATCTTCTTCCTCCCAGTACATCCGAAGGGCAAAGATCTGATCCAAGCTAGGGTTCTTTTTGAGAGTATAATACCAGCAGTAAGCAGCCTATACTCTAACTTCAATGAAAATGTACCTGGTTGGGTCAATGAATTTACTTTCGAGAATGAAAAAAATCTTCTTGGAAGAAGGAAAGATCTAGAGAAAGACTTGGGAGATATTAGGGAAAACCTAAAGCCCTTCATGGAGTATAAGAAACTATTAACCTTAAGTGGTGAGCCTCTTAGGAAGGTAGTTGCCTTTGTACTAGAAAGGGGTTTTGGATATATTATAGACGAAACTGATAATTATAGGGAGGATTTAAAAATTCTTGAAAAACCAAAGTCTGATAGTGCAACAGAAGAAACAAAAACATTAGCTCTGGTAGAGGTCAAAGGAGTAGGAAGTAATGTAAGCCGTTCAGCAATAAATCAATTAGACGATCATAAGGAGGATAATGGTTTGGATTCTTCTTTTCCAGGTATCTTGATAATAAACACATTCATAAAAAAATCATCTCTGGAAGATAAAGATGTCGCAGTTGACGCTCAACAAATAGCACATGCGAGTAAACATAATGTAATAATACTCAGAACACTTGATCTATTACGGGCATTGGAAATTATTGCTCGTGACAGTAATAAGAAGAAAGAATTTACAAACTACCTATTAAAGGAAAACGGGTGGTTGGAAGTTAAAAATAAATTTATCCTACATAAAGAATAACTGAAAGAGTTCTAAAAGGACTGTAGTTAGCTAAGTACTATAGTTGAAGGTAGTGACGTAGATACTGTATCAGGGGATTCGTTCAACGATTTTTGGGTATTTCTGAGAGTGTTGATAGTACTAAGGCTAGAAAACTAGGTCCTTGGGCGACCGTTTTTTAATGTATTTACTTCCACATGCGAAACTATAGTATCATAGCACTACTAAAACACTAGAATTTATATACCCTATAGTTTTACAGCCACCCACCCCAACCGTTGGCGAATGCTAAGAATTTCTTTTGTACAGAAATATCAAAAATACCATCAAGAAATTCGGTGTTATAGCAACATCAATCAACCCCACACTTAAACTGCCAAAGCTTAATTCTAGTGGGTTTTAGTAATACTTGTATTTTCTAGGTATCAAACGGGCTACAGGCAAAACCTTCTTTATTGAAGCTGTACTATTATTCGGTCCGAATTGAATGCATTCGGTTTGTAAATCAAGTACTGATGGCCTTCTTCTTTAGTAACTTCAAAGGTTACTGTACCAGAATGTTTACCACCAGCAATCAGATCGCCACTGTCTAGGTTTCCCTCTGCTATAGTAAACGCTCCGTCTAAGACCTGGCCACTTGCTGTTTGAATACGAAAGTCAAATTCATTGTATGGTACTGTTTCATTAGAAACATTTTCTAAAGCTATGGTTACAATGACAAACTCTTTTCCAGACTCAGCTTCCTCAAATTCACCTAGTCTTACTTTCCTCTCGACCTTTGTCACCGTGACTTTCATACCTTCCAGTTCAGTAGACTCCTTAACTAGCAACTCAATATCTTTATCCTGAGCGTCGGCACGACCTTCGAATCGAACAGATTTTTGCTCTTCTTGTTTCTCAGTCTCAGTTGTTGTACTAGATTCTTGATCACCAGAACCTATAACCACACCAGCAATAACTATAGCGACAATAATCCCACCGATTATCAATAATATTTTCTTCATAAAGGTTTCACCTCCTTCACTAAATTGTGACTAATAGTCCGTAGACCGATAGTCAACTTTCGTTGATTATAAGTATCAATGTCAAGTAAATCAAGTGATGTACAAAAAAAGTTTGGCGAGAAGATACGACAGGAGCGAACGAAGATAGGATTATCTCAAGAGGAGTTGGGGTTCAAAGCTAGCTTAGACCGCACCTATATTTCTGGAATCGAAAGAGGAGAACGTAACCCCTCATTAAAGATCATTGTTAAGGTAGCAAAAGCCCTTAAGACCCCTACTTTTGAGTTATTTAAATTACGTTAAAATTCTTAGTAGTTACCTTTGCTGAACAATAGAGCAATGGGTTGCTTTACAAATCATAACCGTTCGATTAATATGTTCTTGCACCCTTAGAATTTAATATATTAATTTAAATTGCACTGAGCTGAGACCAACTTAGCTCGGTTGAGCTATTGAATAGCCGCATCGAAAGATGTGGCTTTTTTGTTGCGAATTTTCACTCGGGCTATAATCTGCGGCTTCCCGAGTGGCCGCAGTTTTTAGTTTTATGGATACTTGGTTAACGGAAGAGCTAAAACAAGAAATAAGAAATACCTTTGAACCTCGATACAAACGAGAACTTTCTGATGACGAGGTTGTTGAAATTGCCACTAACTTGGTTACTTTTACAGAGCATGTAGTGAAATCTTCTACAAGGAGAAATAATGAACTTACGAAGAAGGCTCAATAAAAGTTGGCAAAAAGTACAACGTGATCGCCACATAAAGGCACAGGATTTATCCTTAACTGATCCAGAATATAGACTCTGGGATTTATTACTTGCCACTTACGACTGGGACAAAACCCATACTGAAACCTATGGCTGTGTAGAAACAACTGATCGGGAACTGGCGGAAATACTACGCTGGTCGGCCTCAAAAGTTTGTCGCACTAGAAATAT
>JACZRW010000024.1 GCA_022574495.1 Patescibacteria group bacterium
CTGGAGTTTGCTAAGTAAACATTATGGCTAAGAAAGGTAAAAGAATTACAATAAACCTAGAGTGTTCTAAGTGTAAAGGTCAAAACTATGTAACCGAGAAAAACAAAGTAAACACTCAAGATAAACTAGTACTGAAAAAATTCTGCAAAAATTGTAAGAAAGTAACAGAACATAAAGAGGTCAAGTGATTTATAGCACTCTCGGTAATCCAGCTGAGTCAAGTACTCTCGAGTGCTGCGAATACTTCGTATTCTAAGGCGCGTAGTTCAGTGGTAGAACGCTGGTCTCCAAAACCAGAAGTCGGGGGTTCGATCCCCTCCGCGCCTGCCAAATTTGGGGTTCGTAGTTCACGAAGTAGTCACAGAAACCAAAGGTTTCTCATCCCTCCAGGCCCACCAGGTCTTTTTTCCATGGTACGCGGTAGATTATATTTAAGAAATATTTAATATGTAACCTTCGTGGGGGCGAAGAGATAAATTTTTCATATCAATTTCAGACCCAAATTCCTTATCAAGCTGAGTATTGTAGACTATTTTAGCTTTCTTAAAATTTAATGTCATCTTTTGTTCCTCTTTGGAGAAATTTAATAAGACTAGTATTTTTTCGCTCTCGTGTCCTCGTATAAAAGCAAAGATTTGTTTATTATTAATACCCAGAGGATAATATTCTCCTTTAAGAAAAGCCGCTGAGCTTTTACGAAAGTGGATCAGCTTGCGGTATAAATTAAGAATTGAGCGAGAATCTGCAGACTCACTCTCCACGTTTATCTCCTTATAGTCATTTGCAACCGGGAGCCAAGGATTTACTTCGGAAAAACCAGCATATTTTTGACTGTTCCACTGCATAGGTGTCCGTACAGGCTCCCGTCCAAAATTGAAACTCGGTGAACCTTTTCCCCAAGGATCTCGAACTTTATCTTGAGGAACGGCAGTATCTTTCATACCGAGTTCCTCACCGTAATAAATGAATAGCAGGCCTGGCAAGGAAAGAAGCATCATGGCAGCTACACAGGCTTGCTGAGTGCCTAGCCGACTCGCCACTCTAGATCGATCATGATTTCCCAAGACGTAGATGGGTAAATCGCCAGGGCGTAGTGCGGCTTGAAAATCGTCTATGAATCTTTTATACGCGTCTGCTTTCCACGGTAGGTATATCATCTCAAAGTTAAACGGAGCAGCAATTTTATTATTGTAATTTTTGTAAAACCGCATATATTCTCCAACATCAATTCTTTTCTCAGGATATGCTTCTGTCATCATAAACCTCTCTGGATAATCAGCAATCACCGCGCCCAACTCATTAAGAAAATCAAACATTTCTTGTTGGTTCCTGCTGCGTGTGTGAAGCAAGCCTTCATACGGGTCTGTTACGCCCTCTTGATAATTTGGATTCGGCGGGTCATCTTGAAACTTTCTGTCCTTCGCAAGCCAATAAACTGCGTCCATACGAATACCATCAACCCCCTTCTTTAGCCAGAATCTCATAGCCTGTTTTATTGCGTCCTTGACTTCGAAATTATGCCAATTGAGATCTGGTTGTTCTTTTGCAAAACTATGAAGATAAAATTGATTAGTTTTTTTGTTGTAAGTCCAAGCTGACCCCCCAAAAACACTTAACCAATTATTTGGTGGGGAGCCATCGGATTTTGGTTTACGCCAGACATACCAATCACGTTTTGGGTTGTCTCGAGATGAACGGGATTCGATAAACCATGGATGCTGGGAAGAAGTATGGTTAGGAACAAAATCCATTATTATTTTAATGTTGCGGCGGTGCGCCTCTTCAACGAGCTTATCAAAGACCTTCAGATCTCCAAATACTGGATCAATATCATTGTAATCAGAGACATCATAGCCAAAATCAACCATTGGAGATTTATAAACCGGTGTGAGCCATATAGCGTCAATTCCAAGAGATTCTTCAGTACCATCATTTAAATAATCAAGTTTCTCAATAATTCCTTCCAAATCACCAATACCGTTGTTGCTTGTATCCCTGAAACTGCGGGGGTAAATTTGATAAACAACGGCCGCTCTTGGCCAGTTTACTTGTTTGGTCTTGGGATCAATCACATACTGATTATAAAGGCTAATTGTAAGATTGTAAAAACTTCTGAGATTGTTAGAACACAAGCTCCGGATAAGGCACAATTTCTGCCCAATTAGCCTTTCGGAAATCGTCAACTTGGCCCTGCCAAATTTAGGCGGGCGATTCCCCCTTAGCCCTGCCATATATAGCCAGTCCTTAGCCCACGAAGTGGTCGCAAATCTTGAAAAGTTATATTACCTCCCGGCCTAACCTAAATTTTAATTGGATGTTTTCTTTTTGAAAGTATTGTTATATAATTTCCTCATATGGAAGTTGGTAAGAAAGTACTTTTTGTAGATGATGATCCTCATATAATTCAGCTCTATAGTGCTGTATTTAGTGCTTCAAATATAAATTACACCATCGCTAAGAATGGTTTAGAAGCCTTAGAAAAGGCTGAAAGTGAAAGACCTTCATTAATTCTTTTAGACATTATGCTACCCGATCTTAACGGGCTGGATGTTTTAAAAAAACTTAAACAAAATCCCCAGACAGCAAATATACCGGTTTGGATGATTTCAAACTTAGCGGAACAAGTAAATAAAGAAACAGCAGATTCTTTGGGAGCTACGGAATACATAGTAAAAGCGTCATTTACCCCAAAACAAGTAACCACAAAAATATTGGCATTTCTTGGCCAAAGCGACCCATCCGCAGCAACTTCCCAAAATACATAAACTAAATTTAGATAAAGTTAGGGCCCCACAAACCGAAGTTCGCAGGGCCAAATAGGGGCAGGTTAGTGACAAGCCTTCTCCATTACCTCCTTTCCAAAATCAACTATACCTGCCTGCAGAAGCGCTATCGAACCAAAGCCAGTAACTCCCTTTCCCGGCTCCATAGCGTGGCGAAGTTCGTCGGCAATTCCTTCTGGAGTGTAAGGGATGAACCGGATATCATCCCGTTCCCACCGATCTCGTGCACCTTCCGAACGATCCCTTACCTCCTGCCAGGTGAAAGGAACCTTGACCTTAGCGATAATTCCCGGCCACCAATACCGACCATCGACGCACATTCCGAGGAAAAGCACATCTTTGCGCTCGATCGGAAGGTTAAGTTCCTCCTTGGCACTGCGTATCGCAACACTGGGTAGATCTATCTTGCCGGCTAGACCCTCCTCGGGATTTACCCCTTCTGCCAGCGCTGGGTGGTCGAGATTAGCATTCATCGACACCTTATTAGAGCGGCGAATCATTACGGTAAGGTTGTCGGCAAGTACAACCACGGTCGTGATCCCAACCCCACTGCTCAGAGGCCCACCAAGATTATCAAGGTCAAACAAGTCTTCTTGCCTGACTTGTTCCCGCATTTGACCCAAGAATTCGGGGTGGCTCTCAACCATTCCCGGCTCAAAAGCGGCGTGGAGAAGGTTGTACCTGTACTGTGAAAGCCCAACCTCAAGCCTTAGTCGATCCTGAGAAACCTCTGCGCGGCGGTAGTTGAACGTTGCGTTGTTAACCGCCCCTTTTTTCTTGTTAAGAATTTGCTCAGAAATCCCCTCAAGCTCTTGAGTAATCTTGAGCTCATCTTGGACCACTGAGCAGGAAACTTGGTCTGGCTCCCAAGACATTCCCAGCTCTGTTAGTGGAAGGCCCGGAAGCACTAGGCTTTCAAACTCGAAGGTCAAAGTGTTATCCATCGAATGCTCCTTTCTTCACGAGATTTGCGAGTTCTTGGGTACTTTTCACTATACGCAGATTCGCGTGATCATCATCTGAGATTTCCGGAACGGGCTCATCAGAGTCTGGCCACCGAATCCACACGCACGAGATGTTTTCTCGGCTCAAAGCCGGTTCGATATCTTGGTAGAAAGAGTCTCCAACTACCACAATCGGCTTTCCTTTAGGCAGCTCAGGAAGTAGGTCTCGTTCGAAACCTTCTCTGGTCCCTTTTCTAGCCGAGTACACTATCTGAGGGAAAAACTCAGAAATCCCGTTTCTTCTAAGTCGCCTCTTCTGAATCTCGACCTTTCCCTTAGTGAAAGCGTAAATCTGATGCCCTTGGCTTCTCAGGACTTCAAGTAGTTCTTTTGCAGCTGGTATAGGCTTCGCCTTGTCCATGTTCTCATGGAGCTGGCTCCATCTAACTCTCACCTCACCTTTTTGCTCCTTAGTATTACACAAAGAAAGGTGGTACATCTCCTCTGTATCATTGTCTCTGAACTGCCTTGCATAGTGATCGAAAAGTTCCTCGTAAGGTTTCCTGACAATTCTAGAGACATCTTTTATTAACTTCGCATGCGGATCTTCCGGATCTTGAACTATACCGTCAAGGTCTAGTACAAAGATACTCATGACATTCCTCCGTTCGAAATATGTAATTTTTGTGTGCGAAGGATCGATATTGTACTATAGGTTCGAGAATTTATCAATATTAGTGTGAAGATTTCGATTGTCACTTGTGTGTAATTAGGACTACGGCTAGTAAAGCTAGTACTACTCCAATAAGTTGTTTAGGTGTTATCACTTCGTTGAATATTAGCAATGACCCAACAACGACAATTATCCCATTTAAGGCAACAATTGGTGATATTAATGAAGCCGCACCACCTCTAAAAGCTTGTTGTACCGCGATTGTTCCGAGTATGCTGAAGAATGCAGCTATTACCCCTATCACCACCGGTTTTGGGTCTACTGCACCTAAAGTTAACTGTTTTTGGCTGAAAAACCACAGGGCAGATAAAATAGTACCTACTGCATAAATAGTAACTGTCAAAACAGCAATACTAACTCCAAGCCTCTCCCCCACCTTAAACATAAAGTTTGTTAGCCCAAATCCTAGAAAAGCTAGGATTGCTAGAGTAAACCAATTCATATTAAAAATTTAACATAAATCTTAATCCTAGTTAACTCCCAATTTTCTTTATTGCATCATGTAGGCTAATACCTTAGAATAAATTACATAACTGCCTATGGAAGATACACACATAAGACCACCAGAACCGCCTATAATTGAGACATATTATAACTCTTCCCTTCCCAAACTACGTATAAAAAGATTTAGATCAATCAATTCAATATTTCTAGCTTTATCGTTTTTATATTCTCTTATTGTAATTTTTTCTACTCCCTCAACTTCTTTAACCATACTTATACTTCTTTCTCTTATTACCAGTTTTGGTTTAGTACTTCTTGTATATTTTCAGAACACCCAAGATCAAGATTTCACCGAGCAAAAAAATATATATGTAGTAGTATCTTCAATTGCAGTGCTAGTTGCGTCTATCCAAATTTCTGGCGGTATTGCTAGCCCCTTTCTCTTTTTCTACGCCTTGATTTTAATTTACTCTGGATTAACTATCAGACAAAAAATTAATTATTTTATCTTTGTGTCAGTTGGAATTCTTTTATTACTTCACGCACTAACCCCCTCTATCAATGTCTTAGAGATAAGACAAACTTCTCCCGTAATATTTTTCATTCTTACCTGGGCAAAAATATTAATAATCGGAGGTTATGCACTTTCGATAATTCTGGAGCTGATAAAAAAGGATGAGGATCTTATTCAAGCAAATATAAATTTTGATAATGAAATTTCAAAACTAAAGAAATTTAATTTATTAACCAAAACTTACCAGTCTTTGAGTACACTTAGAGGGACTTTAAATCTGGTAACTCTAACTCAACTTATTCCAATGACAGTATCAAAGCTACTGGATAGTGAAGTAACCCTTTTCTTTTTAGCCGACAGTAAGGGTTTAAATTATGTCTCTTCTTGGAGTAAGAAAACAGAGAGTGTTGTAAAGGGAGCACCGTTCGATCAGTGCTCAATCAATCATGGTACAGATTGTATAATTAATCGTTTGAAGGATATCAATATAATCACCAAACTAGAGGCGGCAGAATTCTTTAAGGGCTGTAATCCTAAGTGCGTAGATATACTTAGTGCATCTGGCGCGAAACATTTTGTTATCTCTCCCCTAAAAGTCACCAATACAAATTTAGGGGTGATAATAATGGGATTTTCCGAAAAACGAGAATTTCAATGGGATGAGATTGAAGTATTAAGAATATTTTCATACACCACTGTTTTGGCGATAGAGAATGCTAGATATTATTCAAAGACACGCGAGGATTTTGAAAGATACAATGCAATTCTTACTGAACTGATCGATGCTGTAGTGGTCGTAGATAAAAATAACAAAATAATATTCTTTAACGAACAAGCCGAAAAGCTGATCGGTCTCAAAGCTTCAGATGTTGTTGGCAAACAAGTCAACGAAGTGCTATTTTCTCTAGAAGAAACTGGTGTGAAAACCCCTAAAGAAAAAACAGCGATATTTAACGCTCTAAACTCAAGAGAAGTAATAATTATTCCAAAAAGATTTTACAAAAAACCAAATGGAGATTTGGTTGCGGTAAGGGTAAGTGCAAAAAGCTTTAGAGATGAGAATGGTGTCCCTATGGGAGTAATGCTGCTTATCACCGATCTAAGTGAGCAATTCGAATTTGAACGATCAAGAAATGAATTTATCTCAGTTGCATCTCGAGAATTGAAAACTCCAATATCAGATTTAAGAAATATTATCAAAGGGATTAAACATGACAAAAGCGGGAAACTATCTGTATCTCAAAGAAATTTCATCGATCTCGCTTTCAATGCAAATGAAAGATTAAATAGACTAGTAGAAGATCTTTTGAGAGTCGCCCAAATTGAAAAAGGTGGTGTGAGAGTGGCCAGAAGAAGGGTTGATTTATCACTAATTACCAAAACCGCCGTCGAAGATTTTATTTATCAAACTAAAAGAAAGAAACTACGACTTAGTTATGAATCTTTGAAGAAACCACTAAAAGTAAAGGGAGATCCTACCCATATAAGAGAAATATTAGCAATACTGCTTGGAAATGCATTGAAATACACCAAAGCAAATGGGCAGATCTCTGTGTCTCATAAGGTGGAAAGAGGTAAAATTGTCACCTTTATAAAAGATTCCGGTCCCCCAATTCCAAAAGAAGTAATACCAGATCTATTTAATAAATTTTACCGAGATCCAAATGTAGCTAATAAAATTGAAGGTACTGGGCTGGGTCTTTATATAGTTAAACAGCTCGTAGAACTTATGGGTGGTAAGGTGGGTGTAGAATCTAATTCTAAAATTGGTGTGATATTTAGCTTCAGTCTACCAAAGGCAAAATGAACAAAAATAAACCAAAAATAATCATCGTCGAGGATGATCCAAATCTTCTGGATCTTTATGCTTACGAATTTAAAAATTTAGGCTTTGATGTGATAAAAGCAGAAGATGGGATGCAAGGATTAGCGAGCACAATATCGGAAAAACCGGACTTAGTAATTCTTGACGTGATGCTCCCAAAACTAGATGGTATATCAATGCTAAAGGAATTGCGATTGACCCCAGGCGATGTGGGTCGTACGCCGGTAATAGTTCTCACTGCCCTATCCGACACTTCGTTTGCAAACGAGGCTATGAGATTAGGCGCCAATGAATATTTTATAAAGACAGATTTCATGCCGAATAAGATGATGAGTAAAATAAAGAAGTATTTGAAAAAAGGAAGTCTACCCTGATAAACAAAGGAATTTCGACGTTTTCTTGTCACGATTAATTAAGGTTCGAAAGTAGTGTATATTTTCTTTATTAAAAAACTTATATAATAAAATCATGAGTAAAAATTCTAAGGTCCTACTAGTAGATGATGATGCAAATTTATTAGAACTCTATAGCACCGTCTTTAGGAAGAATAATCTCAATTTCGTGATTGCAAAAAATGGAAATCAGGCACTCGATAAAGCTACGAGTGAGAAACCAAATCTGATACTTTTGGATATAATGCTACCAGATGTGAATGGTTTTGATGTACTTAAGCAATTAAGGGCAAATCCAGAAACAAAAGGTATAACTATTTGGATGCTCACTGTTCTGGCGGAGCAGTCAAATAAAACAAAGGCCCAAGAGCTGGGGGCAGATGATTATATAGTAAAATCCTCCTATACTCCTCAACAGATTGTCGCCAAAGTCAAAGAATTTCTAGCCAAATGACGTCCTTCGGGCGACGTTTTCTCGCAATAACCAATCTCTCATTTTAAAATTAAAATCTTAGTTTTCCCACAGAAGATAGTAGAGGTCCACCAAGAGAGCGGTGTCATTGGAAAAGGTGCTGAACCGGTAACAAGTAGGCCACTTGTGTGTGAACCCTCATTTAACGGGCCGGATTACTCTCTACACTTGCCGCAGTTGACTCGCTCCTAGCGATGCCAACTGCGGCTACTTCTTTTCTATAGCAGTTTTCACTTTTTATATTTGACATTTGAGCTTTAGCCTTTGAAATTTTATTACATATCTTTACACCAAATAGCTTCTGTGGTACACTCACTTCGATTTTTTATGCCAATAATAAGTGGAGTAATTCAGTATCTAAACGAAGTGCGGTCAGAAATGTTAAAGGTAACCTGGCCAAGCCGGAACCAAACTGTTAAAATGACTATTATTGTACTTATAGTTAGTGTGATTGTTGGTATCTTGATTGGCGGTTTAGATCTACTACTTACTAGGTTTTTTGGGGTGCTAATTAAAAGGTAGAATCCGCCGGATTCTACGTTTAATTTTGGACTAAATATGGCAAAAAAGAAAAAATCTGCCTCGCTTGACGCAAGTCAAGGCAGTGACGAAAAAACTAAAGATAAAGAAGCTGAGAGTAAAGAAGAAACTCCTAATGCAAAGGGAGCGGAAAAGGAAAAAAATCAGCCTGAAGATGAGGATAATTCAAAATCAACCTCCTCAAAAGAGGGCGAGAAATGGTATGTGGTCCACACTTATGCCGGCCATGAAAATAAAGTAGCCACTACCCTGAAGCAAAAGATTAAAGCCTCTAAACTTGAAGATAAAATTTTGGACGTTATCGTTCCCACTCAGGAAAAGATTGAGATAAGAGAAGGGAAAAAAGTAACTCTTCAGGAAAAGATCTTCCCAGGTTATATCTTGGTTAAGCTGAATTTAGATAATACAAGTTGGTATGCAGTCCGCTCTACTCCAGGAGTAACTGGATTTGTCGGGATTGGAAATAAACCCACCGCTTTGAGTGAGAAAGAAGTTGAAACCATCCAGCAATTTTCTAAAATGGAAGCACCAACATACAAGACTTCATTCAGTGTTGGAGAGGCAATAAAAATAATAGACGGTCCTTTCTCAGATTTTATCGGATCGGTAGAGGAACTTGATGAAGAAAAAGGAAAGTTGAAAGTATTGGTAAGTATTTTTGGAAGAGAAACTCCGGTAGAGCTAGACTTTTTGCAGGTGTCTAAATTATAACAAACTTGACTTGAGTTTATTTAAGGATTGTAAGTGCGTTAAGACTATTATGACATGCTAAAGCATGACGTGATTGTTTTTTAAGAATTATATGGCTAAGAAGATAAAAACTATTATAAAACTCAATATAAATGCTGGTGCGGCCACTGCAGCTCCCCCGGTCGGACCTGCTCTAGGACAGCATGGTTTGCCTATTATGGATTTTGTTAAGGAGTTTAATGATAAGACCCAAGATCAAAAAGGAAATGTCTTACCAGTCATAATAACCGCCTACGAAGATAGAACTTTTTCCTTTATTACCAAAAAGCCACCAGTTGCAGAAGCCATCAAGAAAACTTTGAATCTAGAAAAGGGTTCTGGAGTACCACAAAGAGATAAAGTTGGAAAATTAACTACCGATCAGGTAAAACAAATTGCCGAAAATAAAATGGATGATCTGAATGCAAAGACGATTGAGGCCGCCGAAAAAATAGTCGCCGGAACTGCAAAAAGCATGGGAGTGGATGTGGGGTAAATATGGGTAGACCAAGGGTAAAAGTAATCGATACAGCTATCGATTTAGATAAAATGGAAAAGGCAGAAGATAAGGTACTTGAAGTTTCACTAGAAGCCGATAAAAAAATAGAACGACAAGCAAAAGCCTTGAGGGAATCTACAAAGAAAAAGGATAAGAAAGCCTCAACCAGAAGCAAAAATTATCAAGATCAAATTGCCACGATAGATAAAACTAAAGAACACCCAATCTCTGAAGCAATTGACATAATAAAAAAAGTATCGAGCACAAAGTTTGATGCAAGCATCGAAGTACACGTAAATTTAAACACAGACCCTACTAAATCTGATCAATTAATTCGCAGATCAATAAATCTACCCCATTCTATCGGTAAAAAGTTGCGAGTGCTAATATTCGGTGGGGATTCAAAGGAGTTAAAGAGTATAGGAGTTGAAATAGGCACAGAGTCTACTTTAACCAAAATAGAAGGTGGGAAGGTAGATGTAGATAAAGTAGTGGCCACTCCAGAATGGATGCCAAAACTCACAAAGGTAGCTAAAATCCTAGGACCAAAGGGACTGATGCCAAATCCAAAAACAGGTACAGTTACCACCGAACCAGAAAAAATTGCTAAAGATCTGCAAAGTGGAATGATCGATCTTAAAACAGAAAGGGCGGCCGTGATTCATACAACAATTGGAAAGGTTTCTACTTCAAATGAAAATTTAGAAGAAAATCTTAAGAAACTGGTAGAAGAAATCCGTAAATCCAAACCAGAAAGTCTCAAAAAACAACTCATCAAATCCGTCTTCATTACTTCCACCATGAGCCCTTCCGTAAAAATCGATTTATCAAGTTTGTAACTCTCTTGACAAAGCATAGTCCTTAACATATACTCCCCCTCAGCCCGTCAAAATCTTCGCTCAGCGAATACTTAGCCGGGTAAACCGAAGACAGCTAGCATTTCATTAAGTCTAGCCGAGGTGTCGCAATAAGAAATAATTAATTTTATTTGTGGCTCCTCCTTCAGTGAGGGGCTTTTTTAGTCCACAAAGTGGTCACAGAGCGCGACTATTTAAGAGCGAACTTTGTTCGAAGAACGCAGAGTGTGGAGCAATCTATAATGGCAAAATCTGAAGCAAGAGCAAAAAAAGAAGAAACAGTTAAGAAACTTGCGGAAAAGATGCAGAAGGCTAAGAGTATTGTAATAGCAGACTACCAAGGTCTAGATGTCGCTTCCTTTTCTGAAGTTAAAAATCAATTAGAAAAAGATAACGCCGAATTCACCGTAGCCAAGAACACTCTAATAGCCCTGGCCGCCAAGAAAGCAGGTTATGAAATACCTTCAGAGGCTCTGAAAGGCGCATCAGCCATACTTTTGTCATATGAAGATGAGATTACACCTATAAAGGATCTGGCTAAGTTTGAGAAGCTTTATGAAAAGCCCACTCCGAAAGCTGGGTTTTTAGGAAAAGAAGCTATTTCTATTGAAAGAATTAAACAACTCGCTCTACTTCCCAGTAAACTAGAATTACAGGCAAAAGTTGTTAGTGCCCTAAACTCTCCCTTATCTGGAATAGTGGGCGTATTACATGGAAATCTTCGAAGTTTAGTTTATGTATTATCACAAGTCCAAAAGTCGAAGGGGGGTGCTAGTTAATGGCGGACGAAGAGAAAAAAGACGAATCCAAAGAAGAGGAAGAGAAAGAGAGTGAAAAACCAGAAACCTCTGATGAATCAAAGCCAGAACCAGAGGAAACTGCAAAAGAAGATGAGGAGGAAGATAAGGCTAGCGAAAAAGCGGTAGAAGAAGAAAAAAAGGCCGATGAGGCTACCGAAAAAGCAAAAGAGTCTCAAGAAAAGAAAGACGAACCCAAGAAGGAAATTAAAGTTTCTGGAAAACTAGCCGATATTATAAAAGACATTGAATCTCTTTCTGTTCTTGAACTTGCCGATCTTGTAAAAGCACTGGAAGTTAAATTTGGTGTTAGTGCAAACGCTCCTGTGGCAGTCGCCGGAGCTGCTCCTGCAGCTGATGGTGAAGATAGCGGTAGTGAAGAAAAAACCAGTTTTAACGTTATTCTTACCGAATCTGGGAGCAGTAAAATTAGCGTGATCAAGGCTGTTCGTGTATTACTACCCACTCTTGGCTTGAAAGAAGCCAAAGATCTGGTAGATGCAGCTCCAAAACCAGTACTTGAGGGTGTTGGAAAAGATGCTGCAAATGAAGCTAAAGAAAAACTAGAAGAAGCTGGTGGGAAAGTAGAGTTACAGTGATTTGAACTGGAAATAACGTTTTAACTCAAAAGGCCCCTTCTTGGGGCTTTTTGTTTGGAAAAAAATGTAGGCGCGTGGCTCACCGAAGTGTTCCACGCGCCCGAAGTTTCTGGCAAGGATGGGAAGCCCAGATCGTCTTACAATAAATCTCCTGCCCAAGTCAATAAGAATACGATACTATTGTATACACAATGAGATATATAGGTACTGAATATTGACAAGGTGCTTTTCAGTCTGATATGTTTAGTAAGTACTTTATTACTTTAAGTAGTTTTATTACTTAAAAGGATACCTATATGGCTTTAGGAGAAAACTTACCAGAATTAATGACCGTAAAAGAAGTAGCTACGTTCCTACGTGTTTCCCCACTTACTATAAAGCGCTGGGGCAAAAGAGGAAAATTACCGGCTATAAGAATCAACGCTAGAGGCGATCGTCGTTACAAAAAGGAGGCAATACTTTGGCTCCTTGGAGAAATGAAAAAAGAGACCGTATAGCTTTACTTTATCAACTGTTTTAACCTCCTTTTTGCGTCGCTAAAGTGACTAAAGAAAGAAGCTATACTCTGGCTCCTTGGGGAAATAGATCGCTTCTAAATAGTTGCGCTCTGCGTCCCGCCATGGCGGAACTAGAAGAAAGAGACTGTTTGATTTAATCCCCTTACTCCTTAATTTGTTTCACAATTTGGTAAGATAGAGCGCTTCGTGGGCTAGAAGAAGAAAACGGTCTAATAAACTCCCTTACGCTTGAGATTGTTCTAAGCAATTTTCTTTAACCTCATTTAATATTTAAATCAGTTATCAGATCAATTACCCTACTGGTTGAATTTCCATCTAGGAACTTGTGAAATAGCGCAAGCCGATCTTTTCGAATAGATTCATACTTAGATGGGTCTTTGAATGCTTCTTCAATCAATTTCTGAAGAGAATTCCAATCTTTCGCAATAGGTCCGGGGAAAATTGTTTCGTAATCATATAAAAGTCCAGGAATCTTACTATACTTTTGAAGATCCGCAGCTATACCTAAAATAGGACGATTAAGGATAAGGTATTCAAACATAGTAGACGAATAATCAGTAATAAGAATGTCAGCTAAAGCGTACAAAGGTTCGACCTCTGAAAAAAGATCGAAATTTGCCACAATTACCCTGTCACCTCCCTTAAAATCGGGAAATATATAGTTTATATGCGATCGAACTATTAAGTACGCGTTGTGTTTTTCCAAAGTCTTTTTTAGTTCTTTTGAGGAAAAATCAGGCAAATGATGTAAATACCCTTCACTCCCCTTGGATTTACGGTATGTAGGTATATAGAGAATCCATTTTTTCCCATCATCTTTTAGCTTAAGCTTGGTAAGAGCCTCCTGCTTCAGCCTTTTGGGAGACTTAATTAATCCATCAGTCCTTGGTAAACCAGTTACGAAAATATTCTCAAGTGGAAGTTCAATACAAGCTGCAAAAGCTAAACATTCAACCTTTGATGCCGCTATAAGGGCAGTTGTCTTCCCCCAACCTTGCCAAGAGACAATCCTTTTCAAAGGAGAACCGTGCCAAAGATTAATAATTCTTCGCTTTTTTCTGTTATATAAGGTGTGCCAATAAAGATCTCCGGAAAGGTGGGAACAAACCGCTGTGTAGGCCTTGAGAAGAACACTTATACCTTTAATTGATCTTGGATCAATAACTTCAATACCAGGAAATTTCTCATTATGAATACTGATAACATAGGCTTTGAACCCCTTT
>JACZRW010000025.1 GCA_022574495.1 Patescibacteria group bacterium
CAGAGCCAGGATGTGGATGTCTTAATATAATTAAATCTGAGTATCCATTCACTACTCTTATAGTATCTTCTAGAGTTTCCCCTTTGGCGGCGGAAGAAAAAACTCCGGCACTCTCCGATGTCAGTGTCCAAGCACCAAGAATTTTTGCCGCCGCTTCAAATGAAAATCGAGTTCTGGTTGATGGTTCATAAAATAAAAGGGAGACGATTTGTCCTTGAAGAAGGTTAGTTCCAAAACCTGGTTTATTTAGGTGGTCTAGTTCTCTGGCTCTCTCAAATAAAGTCTCTAGGTTTTTCCGATTGAATTGACGTTCGTTGAGGATATTTTGGTGAAAAAATGATCTCATTAATTCGCAGAAGTTATTTTATTTCGCAGACCTTTCTGAAACTTAAATAATCTAGCCCAGGTTAGTAAATTATTTTCTGAAAAAATCTTTGCAGCGGAAATGGCAGCCGCCTCCGGCTCAATTACGGTTAGAGCACCAGAACCAGAGGGTAACCTCAAAGATGAATAAATATCACTACCAGCGTATTTTTCCGAATAAGGCGGACAATTAATTACTGGGTTTGGCGTGGCAAAATCAAGATATGCTCCAAGCGCATTAGATCTTCCGGCAACGGCGATGTAGACCAGATTTGAATTCGTGGAATCCAGCTTTTTCACCCAAGTGGAAACATAATCTGGTGTTTTATGGGCAGACGCTATAATAGTTTCTATTGATATACCGGAAAACTTCTTCAATTTATCCACTATCTTATCGACCCATTCTTTATCCCCTACCGAACCCATTATGATTGCCACCGTTCCAACGTCTTCTTTTACAAAATCAGTTGTCAGCTCGGCTACAGATTGATACTTTTTCGCGATTGCGTCCAGATCATCTTTACTTGCGGAAATAAGATTTCGGTAAATCTGCTTATCCAGCATCGCCTCTTTTTTTCCAGCTGGCCAAAGCCTCCAACTATCATTATCTATAACATCCGCAACAATCAAATTTCCTTCAGTGTCAAAACCAAATTCTATTTTGAGATCGACTAGTTGGATATTGTGGCTGGCCCAAGCATGTTCTAGAATAATAAAAACCTCCCGGAGAATTTTATACATTTCTCCTACAGTTTCAGGGCTAACGATTTTACCAGATGCAGTCTTAATCTGTTTAGTGGTTTCCATGAAGCCAGCTCGCTTGGTGCTCTTTGCATCATAAAAGACCCACTCTTTCGTTTGAGAATCAAACTCAATTATCGGGTCATGCTTTGTATCGTCCTTATAAAAAAGTTCAGTCACAAGCTCATCAAACCTTTGGCCCTCGGAGCTTTGCGGATTTCTTTTTAGGTAACTTCCAGTAGCAATTCGGCGGGCAACCACCTCGAGTGGAACCATATCTGATTTCTTAACAATTTGTTCTTTTTCTGATTTTCCCCTATCGACGAAATGGTTAGGAATTCCGGCTGCTGTCAGAAGTGCAAAGCAATTATTGGATGTAGTAGCGGCCCAAGCTCCTTTTCCCAGCAATATATCATGTTTTGCCCCATCCCCAGCGGTAATATCATCTTTATGAACTAGACGGGCGAGAGATTTATTTCGTGGGAAAGGGAAAATAACTTTGGTTTTACCTTCTGCTAATTTTTTTTGCCGTGTTTTAAGTGAGGATTTGATTTTGGCCATAAAAAAACCTACCCTCTGGGCAGATCTATTCAATAATATAAACTGAAAGACCTAAAAAGTAAAGCCGTATTTGAGGTAAGTGGAGAGACGTTGGGGCGTAAATTTCCCCTAGCCTTATTAAAATTTAGTCCACTAGTCGCCTCTCCTGGCACTAGCTAGACCTATTAGATAACTAACTTTCCGCCACACCCCAGGTGATGCAACTACCGCGGTGAGGGTCGTCCGTAATCCGCTAGAAAACGGTCAGCGCGACGCTGCGTCTCTGCGTATACCTCCTCTCTTAGCTGCTCTCTCATAGCCCGCACACTGTCAAGTGATTGAACTATCTCAGCGTAAGGACGAAGGTCTATCCTCGCACCTGTCTCCCTGATCCGTGAGATCAAAAATCCCCGGCAAGGCGCGCAGACATAGTCTAGATCTTGCAACCCCCAAAGGAGCTTAACACCGGTCGGAGGAACCGCCACCCAAAACCGGGCTATTTCCCTTCGATTTCGAGTAGTGTACATCCCCTCTGGGTCTCCCTGTCTTAAACAGTCCAGGGAAACGTTTGCTCGGCAGTAGACAATGACTCCCTCTTGATTCACGACATACCTCCTGATACATTGGATTCTTGTTTCTGCCTTGTGATCTTCCCTCCTTTCCAAGGCTTAGTTGGCGACAAATGTGGAAATATTATAACCGGAGGTTCTGAATTTGTCAAGACTATGAGTTTACTTAAATCTCAAGAAGATTTTGCTGAGGTAACGGAGATTGTTTTTAGGGTTAAAAACTTCGCTCAAATCTTTTTCGCTAACTAATTGCACCACCTTTTTATCTTTCAATAACAGGCTCTTCAAATTATTTGGATTGGATTCCATTACTTCAAATGCATATTTTTTTACTACCTCATATGCTTCACTGGCTTTCATTCCTTTGGATTTTAACAGTGTTTGGACACCTTGAGAAAAAATTGCCCCGCGGGTTTTTTCTAAATTTTCTTTCATCCTCTCCGGAAAAACCAGTAGGCCTTCAATTATTTTTGTCATAGACAAAATCATATAACCGGCCAGGTTCGTCGCGTCTCCAATAGTTAGCCTTTCAGACGCAGAATTGGTGAGATCCCTTTCATGCCAAGTGGCGATGTTTTCATACATTGGTTGGATCTTTGATCTTAAAACCCGGGATAGCCCTACAATTCTTTCCGATTTATGTGGGTTTCTCTTATGCGGCATCGCGCTGCTTCCGGTTTGCGTTGCTGTAAATGCTTCTTGAACCTCAGCTATTTCGGTTCTAGCAAGGTTACGAATTTCCGTAGCAATTCGCTCGAAGATCGATCCGATTACCACTAGGCGATGAATATAATCGGCGTAAATATCTCTTGGAATTATTTGGGTGGCTATTTTTGCTGGTTTCAGATCAAGCTTTTTGCAAACTAGTTGTTCGACTCTTGGATCTTGAGAATAAATTCCAACGGCCCCAGAAATCTTTCCAATCGATACTTTTTCTCTTATATTTTTTAATTCCTCAACTTGCCGGTCAATTTGATCTAACCAAGTTAATATCTTGAAACCAAAAGTAATTGGCTCGGCGTGCATACCGTGGGTGCGGCCAATTTCGATTATGTCTTTATATTTTCGAGCTTTTTCTTTAACAATTTTTGCTAGGTTCAATAGATCTTTAATTAAAATATCAATCGACTCTCTCATCATCAAGGAAGTTGCCGTGTCTTCAACATCGTATGAGGTTAGTTTGTAATGCAGCCAATTACCCGACTCTTCTTTCCCCAATTTATTTAATTCAAATCGAGCGACATTTAAAAACGCGGTAAGATCATGATCTGTCTTCTCTTCTTCTTTTTTAATTTTATCTGGGTCAACTGGTGAAATTTTTTGAATAGCCTCTGACGCTTTTTTGGGGATTAAACCAAGTTGGGCTTGAGCAGCGGCGGTTGCCTTCTCCACTACTAACCAATAATGAAACCGGGCCTCACCTTCACCCACCATCCAAATATTCCAAAGTCCTTCGTGTTTGTATCTTTCAATCGCCGGCATATTTCAAATAGGTTTGGCAGCATGCGAAATATAGCATAAAGTTGTATATATGGGAAGAGGCGGCCATCCACTTGGATTAAGCCACCCCCACAGTTTCTCACCTCCTCCAATTGAAAACTTTCAAAAGAGTCACTTAAGAAGTTTGATCGCTACGTCTAATTGAGGATCTTTACCAGCTTCAAAATCTTTATCTGTTCTTTCTACTTCCACATCTGGTTTTAGCCCAGTATCATTCACCCAGGTTCCATTTGGAGTAAGCCATTTGGCCGTAGTTATGTGAAGACCAGAACCATCTGCAAAATCTTCCACTTTTTGTATCGTCCCTTTTCCAAATGATGTTTTACCCACTAATTGAACATTATTTATATCTCTCAGCGCTCCAGCGACAATTTCTGAAGCGGAAGCACTACCTTCATTTATCAGTATAATTAATTTCACATTCTGCATACGGCCGTCCCGATCATTATTTAGCTTCTCCTGATTTCCGCCAGCATCTTCTTGTATCAAGACTGTTTGACCGTTAGATAAAAACTCCCCAGCTATATATATAGATAGATCTAGTCTACCACCAGGGTTATTTCTTAGATCCAAAATAATTTTTTTATAATTCTTAGTTAAAATTTCGTTTACTATTTTATCCCAATCTTGTTGAGTATTATCTCCAAATCTAGAGAGCTTTATCACTGGAATTTCATTCTTAACTGTTAAACTAGCACTCTCTATTGTTATATTACCTCTGGTGATTTTTACTTCAAAAGGAGCCTTGCCTTTTCTCTGCAAGAGAAGGGTAACCTCTGTCCCGGCTTCACCTCGGATCAACTGAACCGCTTCTGGTACGGAAATACTTGTTGCATCTTCCCCATTTATTCCGATTATAAAATCACCAGCTTTTACCCCCGCTTTTTGGGCGGGTGTGCCATCTAGGGGTGAGATAACCACTAGTTTTCCATCTCTCGCCCCAAGTTCAATCCCAACACCCTGATAACTTCCCGCTAGACTACTCAGAAATGATTCATTTTGAAGTGGGTCTAGGAAAACACTATAAGGATCTCCCACTGCACCTACCATTCCCGAAATAGCGCCATAGAGAAGTTTCTGCGGGTCGATCTCTGATTTGTTTAAATGACTTTCTGATAATTGATCCCAAACATCCCAAAATGGTTGAAAATCTACAGTTATATGTTTAGGGGTATCTCTATTGGTAAAATTGTATATTGGATCTCTACTTCCGAAAGGAAGCACGAAGCTTTGACCGATCCAGATTCCCGCTAAAAGAATAATTATAGCGCCAAAAACCTTGGGTATAAAATCTTCGTATTTATTCTTGTATTTATTGCCTTCCATTAAGATTCAACTATTTCTAGATTTGCTGATGGAACAGTGGTAACTTTACCTGATAAAAATTTTACTGACGCAACCTCAGCTGAAAGTCCCGAATTTAAAGTCTCCTCACTCTCACTTAGTGATTCCACCCTACCAATTAAATCTTCAGTGTGAGGACGAAGAACTCTAACTATATCATTGATTGCTAGTTGTTTCCAAGAAACTTCTTGTTGCTTGTTTGCTTTCTCAGTGGTTTTTTCTGGGATTAAAAGGCTTTTCCCCTCACCAGCAATAAATCCATAGTTTCCCTCAAATTTCTTTAGTATTTCAAAAATATCTTTCCCTATTGGAATAGTACCAAATCCTTCAGTAACCAAGACACTTATCCCTACATCAACTCCTACACCAAGTCTTAGAAAATCTCGATGATTCATACCCCCTACTACTATTCCATGAACCCCAATGGTAAGTGCTTTTTCGATAGACGCTCTTTCAAGTAAGGCACCACCAACAATTATCTTTCCACCAGAATCACCAGTGATCTTTTGGGGAATAATAAATTCATTTGGCTGCGCGATTATTTTTATTATCCCATCTCTTTCTCTTCCATTGCCAACGTGACCTCTTACCTGAACCCCAGATGTTTTTACAGAGATGGATTCCGGACCAATCCTTGAAATAGTACCGGCTGCCCCAGCCACTAATCTGACTGGTGTTGGTGAAAGCTTTATTATTACATCTCCATTAGAATCTATCTCTATAATTACCCCATCGGTAGGCGATTTAATTTCCTTTTTTCCCAAACCTAGTACTCCACCCTTTCTTGCAATAATCTCGCCTGTATAAATCCTATCACCTACTTTTCTAAGTAAATATTTTTCCACACTTCCAGCCCCCACACCAAGTTCGTGGGCAATTTTTATGAGTCTTTGGCCAATTGACACTTCACAGTGAGCAATTATAGATTCCGGTTTAACTTCTTCACCAATTTTCGCAGCTGGTTTACATGTACCAGGATATCTTCTTTCCAACTCATACTCTTCGTTTTTTGAAACTCTTTTAATTACTGGGCATATCATATTTTTAAAAGATCCACTTTATCCAAGGCATGCTGCCAGGATGAAACTGCTTCCCTACTACTTTGCTGACCAAATTGAAGCTGTAGAGGTTTTATCCTTCCGTCTAAAATTACACCCCAATCACCTCCAGATAATCTAAACTCTCTCTTAACTTTATCTACTATAGTTAGCTTTATCCTTTGTGATGCTGCAGCGGGAATTAGCGCTATTTCACTTTCAGATACTCTAACTTCCTGAATATCCGAGATGTCGTAATCAAGATTAACTCTACCCGCCCTGCCAAGAGATACTATACTTCCAGAATTTTTCAGAAAATTAAAATCTGCTCTTTTAAAAGATTTTTTCTGGCTAATTAAAGCACCAAAAGCAAACAAAAAACCAAGGTTATCTTGCATAACTTGAGCTACTTTCCCAGATGCCATAAGATCTAGTAGGAGAAGAGCAATACGGGTAGGTTTTGGCGTCCAACTAAGAAGTCCACCAGTAAGGATAATAGTGTTAAATTTATTGGGGTTGTGTAAGTCTGGATTTGATCCAAATGATAATCTAAGAATGGATTCATCCACCTCAAGATTATTTTTATCCTCCGGCATTGACTGAAGCCTCAGGGTTTTGTTTCCAATGATATTTTCAAGATCTGTTTCATTAATTGTAAATGAAAGATATGATCCTATATCGGTCATTTTTAAATTTCTTAAAAAATTACTGGCTCCTCCATCAAGTAATAGCGGGTTTTCAAAATTTTTAATTACAAACCACTCGTTTAACTCTTTGGTTACCTGCTCTTTACTAACAAATGTTGCATTGAGCTCTTTTGTCAGATTTGATGCTTCATCAAAAGTAGAGGTGATAATTACTTTTGGGTTTTTTGTCTTAGACTTAATCTTTTCTACCAATATATTAGTAGAAAAGCGGAGATCTTCAGTAGTCGTGGGTATCTTTAGATAGTTTTTGATTGGTTTTTTGGTATCTTGGCCAACTAGAAAAGCCTTAGTCCAAGCAGTACCAATATCCAAAATTAAAAATTCGTTAGGTGTATCCATTGGGCACAAATACTATTTTGATTTTACCTAAACAGGGAAAGATTATCTACTTTACCTTTGCTGTGTACTGCATTAGCGCCATATAGCGCGCTCTTTTAATAGCAGTACTTAGCAAACGGCCGTGTTTTGCACATAAACCATTCTTTGCTCTTGGAATAATTTTTCCTTTTTCACTAGTAAATTTCTTAAGTAGTGATACTTCTTTATAATCTGGTTTTATTTTTTCTTTACAGTACGAACAAACTTTTCTTCTATATTTTGCCATAAGATTTATCTAGGAATTAAAAAGGAATATCGTCTATATCAATTTCATCATCCTGCTTATCCTTTTCTTTCTCTTTGCTTTTTTCTTCATCTTTTTTTTCTTTTAGTTCCTCAGAACGCAAGCTCTGCTTATCTTCTTTCTTAGATTTTTTCTCTTCCTCTTTTAGTTCCTCGGAACGCAAGCTCTGCTTATCCTCTTTACTCTCCGCAGAAGAATCTTCCTCTTCTTTAGACTCCTTAGTTACCTCTTTGACTACTTTCACTTCAGATGATTCTTGAGTATCACCCACTCTTTCTTCCTGAGCTTTTCTCGAATCCAAAATTACCATATCCTCGGCTACTATTTCGGTTGATTGTCGTTTCTCTCCATCTGGAGTCTCCCAAGACCTTGTTTGAAGCCTTCCCTCTATATATACTTTTCTACCTTTGGTTAAAAGTTGAGAACAAAGCTCGGCTAGCTTATTCCAAGCCACAATTCGGTGAAATTCTGTTTCCTCTCTTCGTTCAGTAGCGTCTGATGGCATCCAGCTTCTATTCGTCGCCAGACCGAACGAACACACTGCTGTCCCTTGCGGAGTGTAGCGAAGCTCCGGATCCCTTGTTAAATTTCCTATCAACATGGCTTTGTTTAGCGACCTAGCTGACATAATATACCTCCAGTCTAGTCCTTTTGGGACGCAGGATTCTTTAGAATCCTATTCCCTCAGGAGCAAATATCTTAAAACATCCTCATTTAATGACAATTTTTTCTCAAGCTTTTTTGGAAAATCTTCTGGAGCAAGAAAATGGAAGAGAGAGTATACCCCATCCTTATGTTTCTGAATCTCGTAAGCTAAAGTGCGCTTACCCCAATCGTCACGTTTTTGCACCGTGCCTTTACCATCTGAGATAGTTCTTTCTATTTCTGTGGTTAGTGTTTTTTGCTCGGATTCAGCTAAATCACCTTTACCCAAGACTAACAATTCGTATTCTCTCATGTGTTACTTGTGTTCAATGGCTTAATATTTTGAACTCGGTGAGAGTATAGCACAGGCACGCAAATGTGTTCAATAGATCACGTTGTGATAACAGCACGCGAAGTGGGCTTAGTTTTTAACTTTCGACTCTCCGATCATTAAACATTAAACTTAAATTCCACCACGTCACCGTCTCTTACCAAATAGTCCTTACCCTCCATTCGCACTAAACCTTTTTCTGCAGCCGCTTTCCAAGATCCCACCTCTACCAATTTCTCCCAATCTATAGTGGCTGCTTTTATAAATCCTTTTTGAAAATCCGTGTGTATTACTCCAGCTGCTTCTGGAGCCAGAGCTCCTCTTCGAACGTTCCAAGCCCGTACCTCTTGCTCACCAGCCGTAAGAAAGGTTATTAATCCTAAAAGTTCATAGGAGGCCTGGATCAATTTTTCCAAACCAACTCTATCCACCCCCAATTCTTTTAAATATTCTTTTTGCTCTTCAATGGGCAAAATGTAAATTTCAGACTCCACTTTCGCACACAGGAACACACTTGGAGTAAACTTCTTAAAAAGCGAATCAAATTTGGTATGATTCTTTAGGTCGCCTTCAGAAACATTAAATACATAAATGGCCGGTTTATTTGTAATTAAAGGAAGTTTTTTTGCGAAAACAGTGAATTTTTTATCTACCATTACATCCTTGGCTAGTATTTCATTTTCTAAGCCTTCCTTTATTTTCTCTAGTACCTCCAATTCTGATTTAGCTTCTTTTGAGGTCTTAGCTTCCTTTTCTCTACCAGTAATTAATTTATTAATTGTTTCCAAATCCGCCAGCATTAGCTCTATATTTACCGTTTCTATATCGGATTTTGCCTGACCAACTAAGTCTTGACCAAGGCGGGTATCTGTTCCTTGGCGGATAACTTCCTGGTCTTCAAAAGCACGTACTACGTGGGCTATCGCATCTACTTCACGTATGTGAGAGAGAAATTTATTCCCCAAGCCTTCCCCTTTGGCCGCCCCTTTTACCAGTCCGGCGATATCGACAAATTCTACTGTCGCCGGAACTATTTTTTGGGTATGAACAACTTTGGCTAGTTTCTCTAATCGAAAATCTGGTACCTCCACCACACCAATATTGGGGTCTATGGTAGTAAAAGGGTAATTTGCGACTTTTGCGTTACTTGCCTGTCCCTCCGAAGCTTTAGCGAAGGGGGATTTTTTTAGAAGCGTATTAAAAAGGGTAGACTTACCCACATTTGGCAAACCAACTATTCCAATCTTAAGAGATGACATAAGTGTTAATTGTAACTAATTTTTATCCAAAAGAAAAACAACCTTAAATTATAAAGAATATTTATTGGGATCGACGGTAAAGCCAGACACTCAGACCCATAAAGAGAACCGTTATTACGCTCATCCAAATTAGAACAGGAATTAGGGCATCATGAGAACCACCAGCCGTAAAAGAACGTACTGCCTGGGTTATTTTAGTTACTGGTTGATTCCTGGCAAAAACCTGCAGCCACTCCGGCATCGTTTGTACCGGTACAAAAACACTACTGGCAAAAACTAAAGGGAAGATCCAGATAAACCCGGCTGGTTGAGCCGCTTCCGGATTTTTCACAAACAATCCAATTGCTACTGAGATCCAGGAAAAAGCAAAACCAAAAGATACAGCTAAGACCACCGCAATGAAAGCATTTACGATACCGGCTTCAAAACGAAAGCCGATTAAAAAACCAACCCCTATCATGATGAGGACTACAAATAGATTTCTTATCGTATCGGCAAGTACTCTCCCAGAGATAAAAGCTACTCGGCTGATAGGCAAAGAGCGCAGTCTATCCACAATACCAGAGGACATATCAGTGGATATACCAACACTTGCTTGTATCCCTCCAAAGAGTACTGATTGGATTATTAAACCGGGGAGAAGAAAGTTTATATAATTCCCAGTACCAGTTTGCTGAATAGCACCTCCAAAAACATAATTAAATAAAAGTAAAAACATTATTGGCTGTACTGTCGAAAAAATAACAAGTTGTGGAAGCCTTCTATAACGAATCAGATTCCGCTGGGTTATTACCAATATATCACTTAAACCATTCGTAAAATCAGTCATTCTTTGTCTCCTTTTCCGTGAAGGAAAGAAAAACTTCATCGAGAGTGGGCTGAGTAAGACTAATATGAAGCAATTCTATATCTGATTCCTCCAGTATATTCAGAGCGTCACGTAAGTCTGCCGGCCCGTTTGGGGCTGGGAATGTAATCAACTGATGACTATCTTTAATTCGGACATCTTGATTGAATTTATTTTTCAGAAGATCCGCAATTTTCTTACTTTCCTGCCAATCTTTAGGTTCAATTTCTACCATATTACCACCAAGTTCTCTTTTCAGTTCCCGACTAGTACCTTGAGTAATAACCTTTCCTTTATCAAGCAAAACAATCCTATCAGCCAAAGCATCTGCCTCTTCCAAGTATTGAGTGGTCAATACTACAGAAGTACCTTTTTCTACCAGAGAGTGAATAAAACGCCAAAGATCATTTCTCGCTCGTGGATCTAGTCCCGTGGTTGGTTCATCCAAAAAAAGAACCTGTGGCTCAAAAATCAAACTCGCACCTACATCAAGTCGTCTTCTCATACCTCCGGAATAGGTTTTGACCGGACGATTTCCGGCTTCTTCAAGAGACATTTCTTTCAATATAGCGCTAGCCCGGTTTCGAGATTCTTTCCTTCCTAAATGATAAAGTCTGGCGAACATCTCCAAATTTTCCCTGCCCGTGAGAGTTTCATCCACTGCGGCGTATTGGCCAGCTAGACCTATGACACTTCTTAGCTTTTGGGCCTCTTTTGCCACATCGTACCCGGCCACTATAGCCTTGCCTTTGTCTGGTGAGAGAAGAGTGGTAAGAATCCTTATCAAGGTAGTCTTACCAGCTCCATTTGGTCCAAGCAACCCTAAAACCTTACCTCTTTCTGCCTCAAAGCTCACTTCAGACAAGGCCTGTGTTTTACCAAAAGTTTTATAAATTTTTTGAACAGAAATTATCGAATCCATATTATTTTATTTTTATCTCCTCTGGTGAATCTATCTTACCTAGTAATTCAATAAGACTTCTCAACTCTTTATCGTTCAAATTTTTAAAGGCAGCAGAAATGGATGAGTTATATCTTTCTCGCAAAAAACCAAACTTTTTTATAGCTTTGTCGGAAAATTTTATTCTTTGATAACGGCGGTCTATCTGGTCTTCTTCCCTTTTCAAAAAACCTTTTTCCACGAGATGATCCACCATTTGAGTGATAGCACCACTAGTTACCTTCAAAAGTTTTGCTAAATCTTTCACACTGAAACCTTCTTTTTCGTGCTTTCGTAAGTGAAATATAAGCTCCATATGGCCTCGGCCAAATTGGTGACCCTTTTGCCCATGGTCATGATCACCGTGACACAGAAAATGGGGACGAGGAGCCAGGGACCGAAATGCCCCGAAGAATTCATCAGCCAATTTTCGTATTAAATCCTCGCGTTTCTTTTCCATTGGTTTATTTGGTAAATAAGTTAGTAATTAAACACTTTAGCAACTAAACTATTATTTGTCCAGGTTTTGCAAAATTTATTTCTCTACATCCATAATATAAACGAGGAATCTCACTAGCAAAGACGCGATCAAAGAATCAATTTAGAAAATTTCTAAAACCTTGTCTATCGGTAAATCAAGCAGCAAACCAACTATTTCGACTTTCAGTACTTAACCCCACCTTCTGAACCTGGATTTTTAATAAAAATAGTAATTGAAAACAGAAATGATAGCGCAATCAAAGGCAAACTGAGACTGGATAAAAAAGACGGTATTTTGGAAGAGTGGGATACTGAATTTAAAAGTGGTATAAGTATATTTAAGGTATCATACAAAAGCGATGAAAAAGGATTTGTGAAGTTTAATGCAAATTTAAACATTGAAGATGCCATGCTCGACAAAGATAAGGAAAATAATAGTAAGACTGCATTTGTAAATATTTCAGATAAGACGAGGCTGTTATTTATAAATGGAGACGAAAACCAGCAAATGTACTTACCTGAAGCGCTGGAAGACAAAACAATTGTTGTAGACATAAAGAAACCCGGGCAGATACCTGATACACTGCAGGAATATCTTAAATATGATAGCGTAATCTTCTCTAATGTCTCCAGGGATTATATAAGCGATGAACAGATGGTGTTGATAGAAGAATACGTAAAGGATCATGGTGGCGGATTTGTAATGACATGCGGCACTAATATCACGGCTGAAGGAGGATACACAGATACTAAATTAGAAGAAATCCTGCCAGTTAAAATAGTAGGTGGTGAACCGCCAAGGACAGAAAAGAAAACAAGGCTTTCCCTGATCTTGATAATAGACAAATCAGGAAGCATGCTTGGAAAGAAGATGCTCTTTGCCAAAAAAGCAACGATTGAATTAGTCAAACAATTGAAGGCGAATGATAATTTTGGTATTATCGCGTTTGATACTGTGCCATACACTATCGTCGAACTCCAACCTAATGAAGATGTTAAGAGGGAGATTATCAGAAAACTCAGTATGTTAAAAGCAGATGGAAATTATACCCCAGAAAATTGTAGATGGGCTACATTAAAAGAACAAGCAAACAATAAAAGAAGTAATTTATTAGTGAATTTACACGGCAAAATTCAAACAGTTATACAATGGTCAAGAGAAACAGGAATTAAGGAAGCAACAATCCGATGCAGGATAAAAGCTAATTGGAAACCTATAAATATATTAAGATATAAACTTCGTGTTCATGAAAAAAATAGTTAGTTACAACATCTTCTTAGAATCAGGAATTTCAGGCGTAGACAAATACATTTCGGAGCTTATTAAGAGTTAATATAAATTGGTTTATGAAAAAAATACAAACAATATTTAAAAGAAATTGGGAAGGAAATCGTGGTGTAATAAACGAATATGAAGTTGCTGTTAAAAGTATCATTTTCGCTATACCAACAGAAAAGCTAGATGGCACTAACGTCCGTATTACTGTTCGTAATCTTCAAGTAGTAAGAGTAGAAAAAAGA
>JACZRW010000026.1 GCA_022574495.1 Patescibacteria group bacterium
ACGCTATTAGCTTTTTAATAGATGTGCCTTTTTGAATTTCAATTTCGGAATTATTCTTAAAATCAGATTTTTCATTAGGTGCATTAATTGCTACTACATTTCTACTACTCTCACTAAATTTCCCTAAACCTAATAAATATTTCACAGATAAGAGATCAGAGTTTGTTATTATTGGTCTGGGCCTGTTTTTTTCGATAATCTCTTTTTCTAGCTTAGTCGTCACTAATATTCGTTATGAGGAGGGGTTTACCCAATATGACAATGGATTAGTCGCAACCGTTTACTACCTTTTTCTTATAGCATTTTTTGGTTCTTCAATAATAAACTTACTCATTAAGCAGAGAAAGTTAATTGGGGTTGAGAAGCTTCAAGCCAGGTTTGTACTTTTAGGTCTTGCTCTATCGGCCTCATCAGCAATCTTTTTTGACATAATACTTCCATTATTTATTCCAACTCCGCCAATAATAACTAGATTAGCAATTTATGGGACTTCATTTCTGGTTGGATTCACAGCATATGCAATTATTAAGCACAGATTACTTGACATCGAAGTCATTATCCGTAGATCGCTTGTATATTCTACGTTGCTAGCATCGCTAATAATTCTCTATTCAGTCTTAGTAATCGTATTGAACAGGCTGTTTATACCAACAGAAAGTACAGTATTACCTCGAATAACTGATCTTATAGCCATTGTTGTAGTCGCCTTTACCGTCGATCCTTTAAGACGCTTCATCGAAAAAGCAACGAATAAGATTTTCTTTAAAGCAAGGTATGATACTGAGGAGGAAATTAAAAATGTTTCAGAGACGATAAGCGAAGTATTGGATCTCTCTCAACTAGTTAATTCACTTAGATTAACCTTAAACAGAACACTAAAAGTAAACAAAATAGCCATCTATGTGAAAACCGACCACCATTTTGCCCAAATTGACGATCTTGGTGGCTTTGATAAAAAATTCGGACTTAGTCTAGAAAAAAGATATTTTTTGAGCAAGTATTTCAAACACAATCATAACCTGGTAATAACCGATGAATTAAGTAGGACTATTAAGGAGGGTCGAGACAGCGCTCATAAAGACCTTGCCCAGATCTTAAAATTCCTAAAGGATAATGGTGTGTCGGTAATAATTCCTCTGGTTGTAAAAGATCAAATGACTGGAGCAATTTTCCTAGGAAAGAAACTTTCAGAAGATATCTATTCTAATGAGGACATTAAACTTTTAGAAATATTTTCACACCAAGCCTCGATTGCTCTGGAAAACGCTAGGCTTTATCAAGAAGAGAAAGAATTTAGTGAAAAGTTACAGCAAGAGGTAGAAAAGGCTACAACAGATTTGAGATCCGCTAATGAAAGTCTTAAGGAATTGGATGAGACTAAAGACGAGTTCGTCTCGGTTGTTTCCCATGAACTCCGCACTCCCATGACCGCTGTAAAAAGCTACGTCTGGTTAGCCTTAAATGGAAAGGCCGGACCACTAAACGATAAAATGAGAAGCTACTTAGAAAAAGTATATCAATCATCGGAAAGACTAATTGACCTTATAAATGATGTCTTAGATGTCTCCCACATAGAAACCGGTCGGATAAATCTGGATATCCAACCCATATCACTTTTGAAAGTAGCTGACGATGTAGTGACTACCCTAGCGGCAAGAGCAGATGAGCAGAAAATAAAACTTACACTAGAGAAAGACACTCACGTACCCATGGTATTGGTTGATTCTATGAAACTAAATGAAATATTTGTGAATCTTATCGGTAATGCCCTAAAATTTACAAAACCGGGAGGATCTATAACTGTCTCTTTTGCTAAAAAAGAAAACGTAGTTGAAACTTCGGTTACCGATACGGGGATAGGAATTTCCCAGGCCGATTTGAAAAAACTTTTTACCAAATTTGGTAGAATCTACAAAAGTTATAGTACCATCGCCCAAAGCACCGGAAGCGGCCTGGGTCTATACATTACCAAAAACTACATAGATAAAATGAACGGGAAGATTTGGGTAAATAGTGAGTCTGGAAAAGGCACCACTTTCACCTTCGCCTTCCCCATTGCCAAGGATCAAAAAATTAAACAACCCCATGTTACAAAGAAGCATGAAACTATATCTAGACACATCGGTAGCGAAAAAAGCTAGGGTAGATCTAATCGACGGTAAAAAAATAATCGATTCGGTAACCTCTGATTCTCCCTTAAAATCTATAGACAAAATTCTCAAGAAAAACAACCTTAAATTAAATGATATTGAAGAGTTTGATTATAATACTGGACCAGGATCCTTTACTGGTTTGAGAGTCGGCGCTGCAGTTATAAAAACTTTGAATTGGACTCTGAATAAAAAAACTAAATCAAAAGATATTAAATACAAGGATCGCTAAAATCCCTAGTCCAATCCGGTACCAAACAAATATATTGTAATTGTGAGTCAAGACATACTTAAGCAGAAACTTTATTGTTAACCATCCCACCACCGTAGAAGTTACCACGCCAACAATAAATACTAACAAACTTAAATCTGTTCCTGTTTCAATAAAATCCTTAGTTCTAAGCACTCCAGCCCCAATTATTGCTGGCGTGGACAATAAAAATGAAAACCGAGCGGCTGCTTCTCTGTTAATTCCTAGAAAAAGCCCGGCCGAAATGGTCACCCCGCTTCTGGATACTCCTGGTATGAGAGATAAAGCCTGAGCAGCCCCCACTACTATCGCATCTAAAAAATTTAATTCTTTTATACCTCTTTTTTTGTTGCCCAGTTTTTCGGAAAAAAATAAAACTATAGCAAATAAGATTAGGGTGGGAATAACTACTTGGGGGTTTCTAATTTTTTCTTCAATCGCCTCTTGAAATACCAACCCTACAATTGCGGCCGGAATAGTCCCTACCACTAGCATTATCAGTAATTTTGAATCATAATCTACCAAAATATTACCACGATTAAATAGATTTCTAAAAAATGAGCTTGTTATTCGTACCCAATCATTCCAAAAGAAGGCTACCACCGCCAAAGCAGTACCAAAGTGGAGGGCTACATCGAAAGTTAAATTATTGGTAAAATCCCCCCATCCAAGTGCATTGGGGAAAAGAATTAAATGGCCAGATGATGAAACCGGTAAGAATTCAGTAAGACCCTGGATAATTCCTAAAATAAACGCTTGAAAGACTTCCATCAATAACTCCCGTATACAATTACGTTTTGCTGGTATGCATGGCCTCTTTCTCTGGATACTTTTATATCTTTAAAGACTCGGGAGATACTATCCACGAATTCCTTATCCTCTTCTTCATTATCACAAATCTTATCAGCAATCATCACTCCTCCTCTTTCCAGTAAACCCCTGAGAATATCAAAAAATCCTAAATTTTCAATAAAATCTGGAATCTTTGACCCTAGAAAAGTATCAACACAGATTACTTTATATTTATCTTTTGTCTTTCTGATAAATACCTTTGCATCTGATTTGTGGATCCTTATATTTGGGTCATTCAAGTAAAAGAATTTCTTTCCAAGATTTATAATAACTGGATCAATTTCCACCCCTTCAATATGTACTTTTCCAAACTTGTTCAGGAATAATTTAGCCGACGTTCCTCCGCCAAGACCTAATATCAATATTTTTGATTTTCTATTTATTTTGGGAAGATTTTCTAAAAAGCTATCCCAGTAAAATCCGGTCTTGCCACTTTTTGGCAAATTTCTTGATTGAGTGTAACCCTCTACCACCAAACGCCGCACGCCAAAACCTTCAGTTACTTTTATTTTTCCGCTTATTGGAGACTCACCCTTCCAAAGTACTTTATCCCAAAAAACCACTCAACACCTCTGGGAATTTGATTTTCCCATCCTTTTGTTGATAATTTTCTAAAATAGCAATTATTGTTCTACTCAGAGCGATAGCGGTTCCATTCAAAGTATAGGCAAATTCTGTTTCGCCATTTTTCTTTCGATATTTAATATTTAGTCTTCTCGCTTGATAATTGGTGGTGTTTGACGCAGAGGTAAATTCACGATACGCGCTATCTACTGGACTCCAATACTCAAGATCATATTTTAGAAAAGCCGCGGCACTCATCTCCCCTGAACATATACTTACAACTCTGTAAGGAATCTTCAAGGCCTGGAAAATCTCTTCTTCCACAGCTACGATTTCTTCAAAAGCAGACTTTGAATCCTGTGGCTTAACAATTTTAAAAATCTCCACTTTATCAAATTGGTGCACCCGAAATATCCCTTTAGTATACTTACCATAACTTCCTGCTTCCTTTCGGAAAGAAGATGAAAAACCAACATAATTCAGCGGGAGATCTTCTTCATTTAGAATTTCATCGGCGTGCATTCCAGCAAGAGGGATCTCAGAAGTGGCGGCAAGATAAAGATCTTCCCCTTCAATTTTATAAATATCTGGTTTTTCTCTTCTCGGAAGATAACCGGTTCCCTCTACAAATCTTTTTCGTACTAGTTCGGGAGTGATAACGGGTATGTACCCCTTTTTTACTAAAAGTTTTATCACCCAATTTACTAGAGCGAGTTCTAATAGTACTGCTTCATCTTTAAGATAATAAAACCCATGACCAGACACCTTGGCGGCTCTTTCCTCATCGATTATTCCAAGTTTTTTTCCTAGCTGAACGTGATCTAAAGGCTTAAAATCCAATTTTGGCGTACCACCAAAACTTCGGATTTCGACATTATCACTGTCAGCCACTCCCTCCGGAACCTCCTTTGATAAGAGATTCGGTACTTGTTCTAAATAATCTTCGAACTCAAGTTGAACCCCTCTAAGTGCGCTTTCAGTTTTATTTAGTTTAACTTTTATTTTTTTCCCCGCCTCAATATCCTTATTCGCCGATGCTTCATTGCGCTCTTGTCTCAACTTATCAACTAATTGGATAAGCTCGATGCGTTTATCATCAATTTCTAGCAGGTGCTTGAGATTTACATCTACTCGACGCTTATTGATTGTTTCTTCAACTAATTTTTTATTATCCCTAATATACTTTATATCCAACATAAATTTTTATCCTACGAAGTGGTCGCCGGGAGCAAAGCGATCTTTAGTCTGCAAGATGCAGAGCGCGAAGCGATCTATTCAAACTCTCTGATTATTTCTTTTGCTTCTTTCTCATATTCCTCAGGAACAATAACGGTCCTTGATTGTTCAATCGCGCCAACTCCTGTCCAAGCGCTATCCGTACCAACTCTAACGGGAATCCCCGCTTTAGTTAAATTCTCAACCATCATTTTTGCAGTTGCATTATTATAAGCGGTATAAACGACTCTATCTGCCACCAGATACCTCCTTAAATCTATTCTTAACAAACTCTAAGTCAATTGCCAATACCAAGCTTCCTGCTTTTGGACCATAATCTTTTCCTAACAAAACAATATAGATGGCTTTGAAAGTATCAGAGGCACTTAGATGGGCAGATTTTCCGAGTTGGTAGATATCATTTTGAAATTTCTCCGGATCTTTATTTTTATCTACCAAATCAGCTAATTTAGCCAGAAATTTTTTCTGACTTTCACTTAGCTTCTGAATTTCCTTTGGAGGACTTTTTGCTATTTTGAACTTAACATCAACCGGAGCAAATCTTTCTAACCAAATCTTAGCGTATTTTGCTCTTTCCTCCAAATTATTTTTATCACCTTCAGTTAATTCCAAACCTTTGGCTACTTCTGCTTCTTTTTCTAGATTAACACCCGGTATTTGAACAAAATTCACTACCTGGTTAAAACGTAAATTAAAGTTATTCATAGGTTCTTCCACCTGACTTGCCCTCCAAGTATCTGCTAAATCTTCGTCTCCTTTATCGAAATACGCCTTCTGCCCTCTATCAAATTCGTCAAACAAACTTGGTACTGTGTTTATATCGCCTGGATCAAAATCTAGGGCTACTTTGGGCTGAACCCTGGCCATCAAGAATCTTAATACAGAAGGTGGCAGCATTTCTGAAACCTCAGCCGCAGATGCGCCAACTCCTTTGGATGAACTCATTTTCTTCCCGCCAAACAGGAAGAATTCATAAGGAATATCCTGGGGTGGGTCGTATTTATAAATTTCTTTAGCAATTTGACTGGATACGTCTCTAGTACCACCCTTGGATGAGTGATCTTTCCCTGCCCCTTCCACCGTGACTCTCAGAGAAAACCATTTTGCCGCCCACTCTACTTTGTAGGGCATTTTTCCGCTTCCCCCAAAAGGAGAGATTTTTCCTTTATAACCACAACCAGTAGCCCACTGCACCATATTTTGGCTACATTCAAATTCTACTTCTTTTCCGTTCCAGTCAAAAGATTTTGTGGTACCAATCTTTCCGCATTTGGGGCAAACCGGTAAAAAAGGCAACCAATTATTCTCCTTTTTTGACCCGCTAACCTTATGGTAAATATATTGAATTTTTTCGCTATTATCGAGAGCTATCTTTATAGCTCCATCAAATTTCCCGGATTTATAAAGCTTCGATGACCAAATAATTTCTGGCTTTGCTCCAAGCCCATTAAATACTTTAATAAAATCATTAGCGTAATACTCAGAATAAGATCCTTCCCCATCTGGTGCGGGGATATCTTTCAGCGGTTTGCCCATATGCTTCTTGTATTTTTCTTCTGGTAAGTAACTTGGTAGTGAGTCCATTGGATCAAAATCATCAATTCCAAATGTGTAATGAGATTTTACTCCAATATCAAGTAAACTCTTGTAAACAAAATCATGGATCAATACGCCGCGCAAAGATCCAGCGTGAATTCTTCCCGAAGGGGTTTTTGCATCGTTTACATGTTGCTCTTTACTTTTTGAGAAACTTTTTATTTCGTTAGCTACTCTATCAGCCCAAAACATACTCTCTTAGTATAAAGATTGGAAAGATTCGAAGCAAGGAATAGCTGTAAAAATATTAGAGGTTATCTTACTTCTAATATCTTGTAGACGGAAGTTATTGTTGAAGAAATCGTCACTTTATCGCCAACCTTTGCCCCAAGAAGAGCTCTACCCACAGGAGACTCATTAGATATCTTACCTTCGGAAGGGTTTGCCTCAACTGAAGATACAATGTAAAATTCTTCCTTATTCCCGTCTATATCAACCTTAATTTTGGATCCCATTTCTACAATATTATGCTTTATTTTTTCACTTATTACACTAGCATGTTTTAATATCTCCTCTATTTCTATGATTCTACCCTCAGTAAATGATTGCTCTTCCCGGGCAGTATCATACTCGGAATTTTCACTTAAATCTCCAAATTCACGAGCTTTCGAAATACGTTCGGTGATTTCTTTTCTCTTAACTTCTGTAAGCTCTTTATGTTCGTCTTTTAGCTTTTTTAACCCTACTGGGGTAAGATATATATCTTTACTCATTACAGTATCATTCATAATATATGTTGGTGGTAATTTCAGTTAGCTATCTTACAAGCCCCTTTCAGTTAGACTAAAAAAGGCCTGTTCGTCTGTACGAACTAGGCCAGTGCAAATATCAAGCATAATTTTACTATTCAAGTTTAGCTAAGTCAATATATTATAGCTTACTCTAGGGTATTCTTGTTTGCTTGGAAATAGTGTGGTAAATTAGTTTAATACTTAGGAATAAATCGCAGTCAACCGATCAATGATTACCGTCGATCTTATGCTTTTTGAGCACCAATCCTTTCATTTTTATGATTTAAATTGCGAAAATAGCTCATTTTTTATATAATTAGCCCCTTCCAGATGTGGCCCCGTCGTCTAGTGGCCTAGGATACCTGGTTCTCATCCAGGAGATCGCGGGTTCGAATCCCGCCGGGGTCACCAGCTAGGGCACCCCTACGCGACCGGAGTGCCTGTATCTTCTTGTTGGGTCTTGTAAATACCCTACTTTATACCCTCTCTAATTCGGACCGTAATTTTTCCTTTTTTGAAAATATTTGTGCCTGAGAGAGGAGTATGGATTCGAACCGACTATTTTGTTGACTCTACCTTTCAAAATTTAATGCTACAATTCAAAATATGGTAAAAACTCATCTAGTATCACAGACTTTGCTAAAACGTTTTGCCGATAAAGGTCTAATTAGAGTTACCAATTTGGTATCTGGGAAAGACGAATTAAAGGGCCTCCGCCAGATTGCTTATCTCAATGTTCACGATAAATTATTTTCGAAACTAGAGAAGAAATGGGGAAATATAGAAAGTAGTGCCACTACTGCATTTGATTCTCTTGAGCAAGGCACCCTTCTTAAGATACCTTCGCACAAGGGATCAATTAAAAGATTTATGACTTTACACTATGTTCGAAGCCCAGCATTCGTGGACATTATGGCTAGAGACGAACCAGATTTTTTTCGAAAATACATTCAAAACGTAAAAAAAGAGTCGCCTGATACAACAAATTATATAGAAAAAAATCTTCCATCCATTCGTAGTAATTGGCTGGCGGGTCTAGTTAAAATGGTTCCAGGGATGCTTAAGACCAATGCAGAAAAAGTAGAAGGCTATGTTAATCAGTTTGATATCGAAATTGGTATTGCACCAGAGGGAACAGAATTTATTCTTGGTGATAATCCTACTTTAACTGTCTCAAAAGATGGTAGGATTGGTATTAGGTCAGGAGTTACAATTAACGAGAGTATTGGATTTTCTATGCCTTTAGGACCAAGGCATTTGGCAGCACTTATTAAACGTAACTCCTCGGTAGAATATATACAACTGAATTCAAAACAAGTTGAGAATGCTAACAACAAAACAAAAAACCAATGTATAAAAGAGTACTACTCCTCTCCTGTTAGTTGAGTACCAGCCTATAAAACTCATATATCCGCCTATAGGACTAAAGTAACTCCCACAATTCCCTTTTAGCCTCAAAACCGCGTCGCCCACTGAACATTATAAGACTATGTAAAAAAAAAGAAAAACGACCCGTTCAGGTCGCATTTCCTCCTAGGAAAACCAAAGATTGATTTCCTTAGGTGGATATTAGGTTCTGGATAGTATTTCTTCTATAAAAGGTGATTTAATATCCATATATTTATCTCTGTCTTGATCTGCTTCAAGTGCAGCCTTTTTTTTAATCTCTGCATACTTTTTCAAATCCTCTGGATGATTTCTTAAATAATCTCTGAATTTAACTGCATTATTAAAATCTTCTGAATTAAAATCACCAAAGTGAATGTGATATCTTCTTTTCTCTTCAATTGAATCAGGTAGGTCTATTCTAAAGGATACGTGTTGACCTGGACTAAATCCAGGTCTTGCTTCGTATCCAGCTCTTAGTAAGGCCTCTTTTATATTTTCTTGGTTATCGGTTGGAGATACGATGTAAATATCTATTATTCCTTTTCCTCCAAGACCTGGGACTGCAGTACTTCCAATATGTTCTATTTTATAATCACCTGTTAAATATTTTGAAAGTCTATCTTTCTCTTTTTCAAATATCTCTGGAAATTTATTTTCATATAATTTAAATACATATTTACTCATTTCATAATTATATCAAGAAATAATTGATATAACTTATTTATGAAGGAACCTCCATTAATGTAGGCAACTAAAAGTCCTCATAAATACGAGTATTTGCTAAGAAGCGGTTGAATCTCATACTGACCTGATAACTTGAAGGCCTCTACAAACTCCTTGAATCTGAACAAGAAGCTCCGTGGGTCACCAGCTAGGGCACCCCTATGCGACCGGAGTGCCTATATTTTCTTGTTAGGTCTTGTAAATACCCTACTTTATACCCACTCTAATTCGGACCCCATCGTGATTTTCTCCACTTTTGATGTCTTATTATTCTTGAGGTATAGGGTTAAGCTTCCTGTTTAGGCCACTTCCACGCATACCAGATAATTAGTAACAAAGCCACAGCTACTATAGTTGAGAAAAACATATTATCAAGATCTGTCGATACATTATTTATAACAATCACAATAGTTAATGCACCGGCGATGATGTTTACCCAGCGATTTACTCTATTCTTCAATACTCTGGACAGGAATATCATAGCAATCGGAATCTCCAACGCTATTGCGCCTGCCAACAAAACTCCTTGAGTCATTTGAGTACCATTTATGGTTCCTGTCATAACTTCCTCTAGAAACCCAGGCTGCAAAAGTTTATGAAACTCCGCAAAAATTATATTAAACAGTACAAATATCCATATTGTTGAAAGCTTTGCTTTCATATCCAATCCGGTGGTCATTATGTTTGAATTCATTTTTCACCTCCTTTCTTTGTTCTTAATTTTTTCTTAAAATTTTTACTATTATGTTCCACAGTTATTACTACATTTCCTTTTTCTGTCCTTTTTCGACCTCGGCAATTTGTTCCAACAGATAGCGTCTACCTATGACCGATTTTATCTTTCCAGTCTACAGCGAGATTTTATAGTATATATTCAGCGAATTTTATGATCTACTAACTCAGTGAATAAATCAATAGCCATCCTCCTAGGACTATTTCAAAAAGCAAAACTAACAGACCCCCGAACTGCCACAGTACCTTAAAGTTAGGTTTTACAAGTCTTATCCCATTACCGAAGCCATAGAGGATGCTAGCGACAATTCCCAACCATCCAATAATTTGGGGTACAACTCCATAGGTAACAAACAGGATTGAGTATGCGAGCGTACCGATGGAGAATAAGATTTGTGTAAATGTGAAACTAGAGTTTTTTGTTTTGAGAATGCTACGACCTAAATCAATTAACGCATCTCTTTTAGCACCACTAGTACCTGAGTATTGTCTTGCTATATTGAGAAGTCCCCAGTAGTTTCCTTTACTGTAGATATGGATCAAGCCTTCTCCTGTTCTAGAGAGTGTCCAAACAACCGCAAGTATTATGTTCAATGGACTGAAAGCAATGAACAACATCACAGCAAGAGAAATTATGCCAACATGCTCTATGAGCGCTAACACGATGCTTATTTTGAATTTTTTTGGATCATCGTTAATCTCTTGCAGTTTAGCGTCTGAGTCCAAATCACTTATCTTCCAAGCCTCAGAACCAAATCTCAGACTTGCAACGAATGCAATTACAATAAGAAACAGAAAGAGAAAACCTGATACGAACACCTCGATACTCAAAGGGAAGCCTCCTCTCATTTAAAGGTGATCTAAAGTTATGACTACATTTCCTTTCTTGCGCCCTGTATCGACGTACCTGTGAGCCTCTACAATTTGTTCTAACGGATAGCGTCTATCTATGACAGGTTTTATCTTTCCCGCCTCAATAAGCTCTTTGAGGAAAACTAAATCTTCTTTACGCTCAGGTGCTATCGCACCTATTACTTTCTTGCTGCCTATCATTGAAGTCCATAGCATTTGAACAAACTCTGTCAGCCCAGCGACAGCGGCAAGATAGATTCCTTTTTTCTTTAGCGAGTTTTTACTGCGTGAAAACGAAGTCTTTCCTACCGTGTCAAAAATAATGTCGTAGGTCTGGCCGTTTTTGGTAAAATCCTCTTTGGTGTAATCAATTACCATATCGGCTCCCAGAGATTTCACCAATTCTAAGTTAGCAGTACTGCATACCCCGGTCACTTCCGCTCCAAAGTGCTTGGCAAGCTGTACCGCAGCTGTACCTACTGACCCAGAAGCGCCATAGATAAGGACTTTTTGTCCACTTTTAATGTTTCCCTTATCCCTAAGGAAAAACAATGCGGCTGTTGCCCCAAAAGGAACGGCGGCGGCTTCCTCATAGGTCATATTGGCCGGTTTTATTGCCACCGCCCCTTCTTCAGGCAGACATTTATACTCGGCATGAGCACCCAGACTAAACCCTGTTCCAGCAAAAACTTGGTCGCCTTCTTTAAATAATTTTACATCTTTGCCTACTGATTCAATTTCCCCGGCTAGCCATAGCCCTAGTATAGTTTTTCTTGGTCCTGTGAGACCCATAGCTATTCGTCCGGGGAGCCAGAACTCGATAGGGAAGTTGAAACTTCGAAGCTTCGAGTCTCCTGACGTTACTGTTGTCGCATAAACTTTTATTAGTACTTCATTGTCCTTGGGAGTAGGTTTGGCTACCTCTTTGAGCTGAAGAACATCCGGTGGTCCGTATTTTGTGTATACAATTGCTTTCATAGTCTTCTCTTTAAGCTAATTTTGGAGAAAAGTCAATAGTTTGGAATGTTATAAACCAACTCTAAATTCTGAAATTGGGTTCGAACTTTGTCTATCCAAGGACTCGGAGGCAAAACCGATAAATTGAGAAGATATGGATAAAATTAAAGCGTCGTGGTTAGTAATAGAAGTGGTAAAAACTTAATCGAAAGAAGCAAGAGCGTTATTTTATTCCACAAGCTAATCAGGACTAGTTAAGTGGAGAAGAAACTATAGTCCTTTGGTGAAGGTAGAGTTGTTTGTTTAAAGCCTGGACTATCTCCCGCTTTTCGTTAGCCTGACCGTTGTAAAAGACGTGCTTGGCGTACTCGGTTACTTTTAGTGGTTTCTTTTCTGGATCAATGTTTTGTTGAAGAAGGATTTCATCTCTTACCCACTTGTAGTTTTGCATACTTCTCTTTAGTCTTTCGGTAATTTTTATTGATTGTGGCTTTGAAGTTTCAATGTAGTTAACGTACTTGATCAGCTCCTTAACTAATTGCTCTTGGGTTATGTACGGCTCTGGACACTTGTAATTTACCTGCTTGGTACAGTGGTAGTAGATATGGTAACGAGGCGGTAGTTTGTTTCTTCTCTTACGGTATTTATCTTCGGCTACAACATTGGCCCCACAGCAGGCACACTTGAAAATACCTTTAAAGTCAAACTTCTTTGATCCCCATTTGACTCTTGGAGGTACTAGTAACTGCTCTTTTACTTTATCAAAGACTTCCTTAGTTACTAATGGAGGGTGCTTTCCTTGGTACCAAATACCACTACCAACCGGATAATCAAATCTTCCGTAGTAGAAAGTGTTCTTAAGCATCCCGTAGATTTGACTTAAGGTAATGTTTTTCTCCGCTCTGGTTTTTAAACCTATTTCATCAAACCACCTCTTGATATCCCGACCACTTTGTTTACGTTCGGCTACTCTTAGAAACATTTCACTAATGATGTGTCCTCTATCTGGATCCACCACTATATCTTTAATTCCGGCCATGGCCCGGTTGTAGTAGCCCATTGGTGGCATGCAAGGCCGCCAACCCATTTCACACTTAGCTCTGATACCTCTTTTTACATTTATTATCTTGTTATCGTTCTCAAGCTTTGCCTGACTACAAAGTATCATCAAAAGAAACTTCTCATTGGGATTATTGGAAAAAGATTGGGAATAG
>JACZRW010000063.1 GCA_022574495.1 Patescibacteria group bacterium
ACCCTGACAGACACGTTGAAAGTCGACCCTTGGGCTATTGCACCAGAAGCAGGTGAGAGGTATATACTACCGGCAGCGTCCGCCACAGAGGTTCCTACAGCCAAAGAAGTGCTTACTAGTAAGCTTACTATTAGAAATTTGGACAGTATTACTTTCATATTATTTTCGAGCAACGCGAGAAAACATCATTCCGTTAGGATGTCATTTTCCCCATTGAGAAATTAATATACTTAAATCACGTATATTCACTCTACCATCTCCGTTTATATCAGCTACACCTCCCTTTGTACCCCACCTACTTATTAGTATACTCAAATCTCTTATATTAATTCTACCATCACCATTCAAGTCTCCTTTCTTTTTTGGGGTACCTGTACCGGGCGTACCTACCTTAACCACGGAAGATTTAGCCGAAGTGTTCCCCGCTGCATCAAAAGCGGCTACCTGATAGGAATAGGTTTTACCGGCACTCACTTTGGTATCACGGTAACCTTTGGCAGTAGTGGTCTTTATTAATTTAGTATTTCGATATATCCTGTACCCAGCCACGCCAACATTATCACTGGAAGCATTCCAAGTTAGATCTATCCTAGTGCTGGAAAAAGCTTTGGCTTTCAAACCTGTTGGAACAGAGGGCGACTGGATATCGGGCTTCTCATTAGAAATGTTAACCAAAACAGTAGCAGAAGTACCAACATTCCCAGCATTGTCAAAAGCTTTGGCCAGCAGAGTGTGGCTACCGTTGCTAACGGTTTTTGTGTTCCATGAGAAATTGTACGGTGAGCTCGTATCAGTTGACTTCAATGAGTTATCTACATAAAACTTTACATTATTTACCCCAACGTTATCCGTGGCACTAACGCTGATAATCGTTGTATCTGAAACAGTAGCACCATTGGAAGGTGATGTAATACTGACAGTTGGAGGGTTAATGTCGGTGCTGCCCACATTGTAGTTTGCCGATACGGAAGCGCTAAAAGCAGAAGCCGATGTGTTGGTCGCAGTTTGGGTGAAGGTGTAAAACCCATCAACTGTGTTATTTAGTGAAGTAATATTTATAGTCCGGGTTAAGTTATTTTGAGGTGACAAGCTTGCTGAAAAAGACGTCGGGCTTTGGCTAAATCCCGCTGGGAGAGTCGCTGTTGTAAGAAAAGTTGAAGATGAGCATGCTAGGCTATCATTATTGGTTACTCTTACTTGGTAGCTTAAAGTTTGGCCCGGATCACCCCACTGACTAAGTGGTGTCACACTAATACTTGGATTTACCCTTACACAAGGTTGTGACCCAAAAGAAATCTCAACCGTAGCTCTGTTAGAGTCTTTACTTATGGTACTTATAGTTATATTTTTGATTGGATCAAAAAACGTCTGGCCCACAGCTAGAGCGGCATCTTTAAAAGAACCGGTGGAGGTATTGGTATCAATCAAAGCGGGTCGTTGAAAAACATTATAATTTGGCGCCAAACGAATTGATACCCCATTTACCACCGAATTGCTAGTACTAAAATTATCAAAACCAAAAGGTTGCCTATATTCTAAATAGTAATATTTGCTTATATTACCATTTTGGTTAACATCCCTTGGTATCCGCAAGGCTTGTACCCCACCCAGCTTTTTTTCAATCGGTACAATTGTATAGGTACCGTTACTTGTCACCGTCTGCGTATTGGCCGGTTCATACCAGCCTAGCCTACCCTTATGGAAATTGTTCATATGTTTGGTAGAACCACCCATAATATCAAATGGGTCACCGTATTCTATGCTAATACAGTTTGTGCTAATTGGGACACGATTTCCGTTTGCGTCGGTACATTTTAAAGTGTTGGCGTGGTGGGCCCCAAAATTGTGCCCAAGCTCATGGGCCACAATTCTTAGGTTGAAGTTTCCGCTTCCGTTGATCCAAGAACCAGAACCTGAAATAACTGCTAAACCACCCCAATGACAAGCACTGGTCCTCGGAAAGGCATAGATTTCGTAGTTGTAGTTAGAAATGGCAAAACCATCAGCTGCAGCGGCTGACCTTGCTGCATTTGCCCAGTTAATTACATTTGAAAAGCTGCAGTTGGTGTTGTTAAAGGGGATGGTGTACCAACCAAAGACATCACCGTCTTGCCTTATGTTTCCTACCAACGAGAGATTGTCAAAAGAGATTTCTTTATAATAGGCAGTAGCGGAATTGCTATTGGTAAACGTAACCCCACGTGCGAAATCCTGGTTAAGAGGTTCACTTGTATCATTCTGAAAATTAAAAAGGAGTACCGCAACTTTTTTCTCAGTAGCCGCCGCCAAAACATCTGCTTCTTTTAGCACTTTGAAGTATTTACCCCCAGAGCTTGCCACAACCATTTTCTTCCCCAAGAGAAGACCGGTGACTTTTACCTTTGATCCGGATAAAACCTTGGGTTCACCGTCGGCAAAGTGAAGAGAAATCCGTTTGCCATCCGCTTTTTTTAGAAAATAATAAAAACGACTTCTTCCTTCATCTAAGTTATCGGAGTGAAACACTTCAAGTGATCCCTCTAATGACGTCTCCTTCTCAACCTCGTTTTGTATCGATGCTGGTAAAAATCGGCGCATTTTATTAGAAAGGGCGATCTTTAAAATCTCCTTTGGATCTTTTTCTATCAGTGAAGATAAAAGATTCTCTCTGTCTTTAACAATCTCATCCATTTGTTTTAAAACAGTTTGTTTTTTGGATGAATTCGCATCTTTAAGTTCTGAATTCAAGCTTAGCAGCTCCAGAGTTTGATCTTCTACAATTT
>JACZRW010000027.1 GCA_022574495.1 Patescibacteria group bacterium
TTTAGTTCTGCACTAGGCTTGTTTTACTGGGGATTATCCAAAACAGATTTTTCAAAAGGTAAAAAAATTACAGTTGGATCGTTGACTACTACAGGTTTAATTGGGTGGTATATATTTGTTTTATTGGCGGGACTTATTGGATTCTTTGCAGAAGAGACTCTTATTGCTCCAAATATTGTACTAACTTTTATCATTTTATCCGTTGCTATAAGAAGACTTTACAAATCAAATACCATGAGAAATGTTTTTGAAAAAATCCCTGCCCATTGGCTAATTGCGGTTCAAATATTTCGATTGATGGGCTATGTATTTCTGTCTCTCTTTATGCTGGGTATATTACCTGGGTTTTTTGCAATTCCAACTGGTCTAGGGGACGTATTTATAGGACTAACCGCTCCTTTGGTTGCTTTTTTTGTGTATAAAAAAGGTAAGTCGGCCGTAAACCTGGCTCTCATTTGGAATTACCTAGGAATAGCCGATCTAGTAATGGCGATTACACTAGGAATTCTGACTTATTCGTGGCTATACCAAGCGGTTCCCACCGATGTTCCCAGCAACCCAATTGCCCAATTTCCACTAATTGTCATCCCGGTTTTCGCTGTACCTCTCTCGATACTTCTTCATTTATTTACGATAAGAAATTTAAGGGTAAAAAACATATAATAATGAAAGTGTAAACAGAATAAAAAAAGAGTGAAGCCCGTCGTGACACTTGTCAAACGACGGGCCTCTTTATTCGAATGTCTTTCCTCCCTCCTAGGCTACAGCTTTGACCCGCACAAACTCACCTTGTGTGTTCAGATCATACACTGTACAACCCTCAGGCACCATTTCGATCTTCTCACCTAGTATCTGAACTACCGCGTCTTCATCGAGAAGTCCTCCGAAGTTTCGAAAGGCTGCTCTCGCCGCCTTGCGGTTCTCCAAACCTAGGCTTTTGGTAGCGGTGTGTTGGACATCTGTCATCACCCATTTCGCTGAGTAAAGTTTTGCCGAAATAATTGCATACATAAACTCTTCAGCGTTTGGGATATGGACCACCGGCATACTGTAGCCCTTAATGACTCCAGTCAAGGCTTCCAGCGCCCTATCGGGAAAGAATCTCAGGTAGATCCTCATCATCCTAAGAAAGAAGGCTTGGTGAGCACCTTCATCCGTAGCAATCAACCCTAGAACGCCGCATACACCAGGGTATTGCTTTCGACCACTGGCGGTATCTCTTGGAGAACCGTACTGTACCCAAACGGCCTCCCTAATACCGGTGTACGTGAGCCTTGTCTGGCCCTCTTGAAGAAGGGCGTAAGCAGTTGCCCAAACAATGTCATAGTCATCATGGCCTGTCTGATTATAGAAAGACCAGGGTGGAGCCTCTGCACATTCGTGCTTGTAGTCAACTATCTGGGTGGAGGTCATCAACCCCGAATCTTCAAGGCATTTCTCCAATCCTTGGTGGTGACACCTTTCCTGTTCCCCCCAGGCTCCGAAGAATATTCTCGAGGTTAGATTATCCCCCGCAGCCTTAAGACCTTCCCTTACGTAAATGGGCTCGGTTAGTTCTGTGGCGAAGGAACCTAGAAGCAGACTGGTTACTTTATTGGTTTCTCCAGACTGAAGAAGGTAGCCAAGATCGAACATTTCTCGGCGCTGCGGAAGCTGTTCAGGATTCCATGCTCTTTGCTTAGACAACTTCATGAAGCGCTCTAGCTCTAATCCAGCAAGACGTTTTACCTCATTTGTTCTACCCACCAACGTAATTGAAGTACGCTTTTGATATACCAAGGTGCCTCCCTCAACTTTCCTCAACACTGTCGGAATCTCTTATTAATTATATCAATTAATTTAAAAAATAAAAGAGTTTTTCAAAAGCTACTTTAGTAGACAAAATTCTATAATAATATCTGGCTTTATAAGCCTTACTTTCTATCTGAACTTAAATAATTTAAAACCCGATTTCATCAAACGATCAAGTAATATATACTAAATAAATAGTATGCTGGATTTTTTAATACTTATCATTGGTTTTGGGTTACTTCTAAAAGGGGCTAGTTATTTTGTTGATGGCAGCAGCTCTATATCCTTAAAGCTAAAAATCTCACCCTTGATCGTTGGTCTCACTATTGTCGCTTTTGGCACTAGCACCCCAGAATTAGTAGTAAACTCTTTGGCGTCTTTTCAAGGAGCCAACAATCTAGCCTTTGGAAATATCGTGGGGAGTAATATTGCTAATATTGCGCTGGTGATTGGTCTCTCCGCCTTGTTTGTAACTTTGAAGGTCCGTTCAATTATTGTCGCTCGGGAGATCCCGTTCATGATCCTTTCAATACTTGTTTTGGTCATTCTTGTTTTTGATGAACGGCTAACTGGAGTAGGTCCAAATATTTTGTCAAGATCTGATGGAATTATCCTAATTTTCTTTTTTAGTATTTTTATCTACTATCTATTTAGTAGTGTCTTAAAGAGTAGGACTGAAGATTTTTTGGTTCGGTGGGAAATACATCGGGATCGGATAACCGCTACTGCAAAACTTTCTCCAGCTAAAACAACCCTTTATTTCTTAGGTGGCTTGGGTATGATTATCGTTGGTTCAAAATTGGTAGTAGATTCTGCTACCGATTTATCACAAGTATTTGGGGTGGGGGAGAGTTTCATCGGATTAACAGTCGTCGCCTTAGGCACCTCTTTACCGGAACTTTCTACTTCGTTAGTGGCCGCCTTCAAAAAAGAAGCGGACATTGCCGTTGGAAATATGGTTGGTAGTAATATCTTTAATATTTTCTTCGTCCTTGGCATTACCGCCATTATTTCCCCAATAACTTTTGATACGGCTCTGTTCCAAGAAATTGTTTTAATGTTATTCATTTTCGCTCTTTTCTTCATCTTTGCTCTCAATGGAAGTAGGATAAATCGTTATGAAGGAGCCACTTTACTAGGATTATATATTTTCTTTCTAGGTTTTCTGTTCTACTCTGAATTCCTTACCTAAAAATTTACTCTAAGGGCCTGTATGTTACTAACTGCGCGAGGTTCAGAGTACCGGAGAAAATTTTTATATCTACAGATACACATATTTAACACCCAATTACCGAAAAGTTGGTAAAAAAAATAAATTGTTTGCGAATCCGACTACTTTTCTATAAAATGCAGTTGTGGTACCTAGAATGATTGTTTACGCTGCGTTTTTCTCGATATTTTTTATATTATTTCTGAGTTTTTGGGGTTTTTGGCAGGCTACTCACCCACCAAAAATAACTTCCAACCTAACCCCAAAGGACCTTGATTGGGAGTTTGAAGAAGTAAGTTTAAAAACTAGTGACGGTCTTAAATTAGCTGCTTGGTTTATCCCTACTAATAATCAGACTGACAAAGCAATCATTATTCTCCATGGCTATCCGGCCGATAAGAGCGACCTTCTTTACTGGGCCTCCTTTCTGAAGGAAAGGTATAATCTTTTCTTTTTTGATTTTAGATATTTTGGAAAAAGTGAAGGCTCATATACCAGTCTTGGATTCCATGAAAGAAAAGATGTTTTGGCCGCAATTGAGTTTCTTAAAAATAGAGGCATGAACAAAATTGGGCTGATGGGATTTTCTTTTGGAGGTTCTGTAGCCTTGATAACCTTGCCTCAAACGGATAATGTAGACGCAGTAGTGGCTGACTCTGCGTTTGCCAACCTTGATCTGATGGGAAAAACCTATTACGGAAATACTCCATTTTTACAAAAACCGCTCACGACTCTCACTAAAATTTATGGGGGTTTGATTTATGGTATTGATGCAAATGAAGTTGCTCCGGAGTTGGCAGTTAAAACAGTAAAGACCCCAATTTTTATTATCGCGAGCCGCCAAGACGAGACTGTTTTAGTAGAAAACGCCGAAAGATTGAAAGGAGCGTTGAAAGACAACAAAAATGCCCAGGTTTGGATCTACGATCGTGGCAAACATGGTGAACTCGGTGGCAAAGATTACCAAGAAAAAATTCTTGGTTTTTTTGAAAAGAACTTTAGATAGGCAGAAGTTGCCTAGCGCAGGATGCGAGAGTAGCTAAAAAACACAAGTGCACGTAGAGTTTTGAGGCTACGAAGCATCCTATAAAACTCCTTAAATAACTATTTTAGACGCCGCAAAGAGTTTTCAGCAGGACGAATATAAGAAAAATGGTTTATAATCGCTATCAGAAAACCCCACTCTTTTAAAGTGGGGATGAATGCTAAAAGCGATTACATAATTCCGAGGTGAATGTAAGCGAAACCTACAAGGGTTTTCTGCGCTCATGTAAACTTAAAGATAATACCGCGGGCTTTCAGCCCTTGGAAGTTTATAATGCGCGTATTACATGACACGCTAGGAGCAAAGCGACGCAGAGCGCGAGAGTACGTGAGAAACTGAGAATTTCGAAAGTACGTAGCGATCTATTTGTAGTCGTGGCATATAATTAATTTAAATGAATATTCGTGTTGGGACTGATTTGGTGGAAATCGAAAGATTTAAAAGAAAGTCAACAAATTCCCCTTCTATTTTAAAAAATCTTTTTAACCCCAACGAGCTTAAAAATCACGATCCTACTCACCTCGCCGGAATTTTTGCTGCTAAAGAAGCAGCCACCAAAGCATTAGATCTACCGAAGGGAAGTTGGTTAAAAATGGAGGTCCAATATAAAGAAAGTGGAAAACCAACCCTTAAATTTTTAAAAAATTTGAGAGCCAAAATTGCTAGCTGCGATCTTTCGATCGCTCACGATGGTAACTACGTTGTGGCAATCTTTGTAGCTATCTTAAAATGATTAACTTGGAAGAAATTAAAAATTTAGCCCAATTTATTGAAGTAGCGACCAAAACTTATAAGGATAAGACTGCTTTTAAATTCCGGCCTGGGTTTCGCGCCGTTAGTTTTACTTACGAAGAGGTTTACCAGCTCTCACAAGCAGTAGTAAAGGTATTAGAAGAGGCAGGAGTAGAAAAAGGCGATCGGGTACTGATTTGGGCTTACAACACCCCCTTTTGGGTAGCTGGTTTTTTCGGGGTGCAGCTGCTTGGCGCCGTCGCCGTACCCTTAAATATGACCAGTAGAGGCGATTTTATCAAAAAAATCGCCGATATTACCCAAGCCAAATTTCTCTTAAAATCCATTCTTTTGACCAGCCCGAAAGGATTAAACCTAAAATTTTTAGATTTGGAGACATTAAAACCACCGACAAATATTAGCCTTCCACCCGTCCAGATAAACGAAGAAGATTTGGCGGAGATAATTTATACCTCTGGCACCACTGGTTTTCCCAAAGGAGTCATGCTGACTCACAAAAATATTTTGGCTAACTTAAGAAGCACCGTACCTTTGATTGGTTTAACTAAAGAGGATAGAGGCCTGTCTATCCTTCCCTTATCCCATATCTTCGAGCAGATCGGGGGGATGCTAGCCCCATTGAGCTGCGGGGCTCAGGTAACCTACGCCGGCGCTCTCAACTCCATCAATATCCGGAAAAATTTGATAGAAGATAAAATCACCAAAATGGCGGCAGTGCCAGAATTTTTGCGGTTGATTATCAAAAGGTTGGAGGAAAAAGCAGAGGAGGAAGGAAAAAAGCCACTTCTAGACCTATTGTTTAAAGTTACACCAGCAATTCCCTCGGTGAAGATAAGGAGGCTGCTTTTTCACTCGATTTTAAAAAGATTTGGTGGTCATCTCAATACGATTGTTTCTGGTGGTGCTGCTTTGGACAGCGTGGTGGGCAAAAAATGGGAAGCTTTTGGTATTTATATTTTACAGGGCTACGGTACCACCGAAGCTTCGCCAGGGATTTCTGCCAATACTTATAAGGATCGAAAGATAGGTTCGGTTGGCCGGCCAATACCAGGCGTGCAGGTGAAAATCGCCAGTGATGGTGAGATCTTGGTTAGGGGAGAAAATATCTTTAAAGGTTACTACAAGGACAGTGAGAAAACCAAAGAGGTTTTTGAAGATGGCTGGTACAAAACCGGCGACTTAGGTTTCTTTGATAGAGACGGTCATCTGCATATTCACGGCCGGAAAAAATACATGATCGTCACCGAAGCCGGCGAAAATGTTTATCCTGAAGACCTCGAGTTTGTGCTCAATAAATTACCGGAGGTGGAGGATAGTTGTGTGGTTGGTTTAAAAGTGGGTGAGAGGCAGATTATCCACGCTGTTCTTTTAGGTAAAAAGCTAAAAGATGCTGAGTCGATTGTTAGTAAAGCGAATGAAACCTTGGAAACTTATCAGCAAATTCAGGACTACTCCGTCTGGCCCTTTGATGATTTTCCCCGCACCGCCACCAAAAAGGTTAAGCGGGATGAGGTGATTAAGTATTTACAGACAAGAAAAATTGAAACTGAAGAACTTTTACCGGCCTCGGCAGGATTGGTGGAAAAATGTTTGGCGCAAACAGCCAATTTACCAATTTCTCGTATCACCCCCGAGAAAAAACTGGTCGAAGATTTAAAAATGGATTCTCTGGAACGGGTGGAACTAGTGGCTTTGATTGAGGAAGAAACCGGAGTCATCCTTGATGAAGCCGAGATTGGACCGGCTACCACCGTGGCTCATATTAAAGAGCGTGTCGAGCACAAGATCCAAAAAATAGAGCGGTATGAATTTAAAGAGTGGCCGCTTGCAACAACGATTATTAGTTTAAGAGGTCTTATCCAAAAACTGTTTCTCTTCCCCCTCACCAGCTATTTTGTGAAAATAGAAGTAAGTGGGAGGGAAAACTTAGAGAGTCTAACCCTCCCTAGCCTTTTTTATTCTACTCACTTAAGCGCCGTAGATCCGGTCATTTTAGTCAAGAGTTTCCCTTCTAAAATAAGAAGAAAACTTGCCGTGGCAGCCGCCAGCGATGTTATCCACGCCGATCCCAAACACAAAAAATATGAAGGGTTTTTTACCCTTCTTTTCAATATCTTTCCTTTTTCACGAACTGGCCAAATTAAATCTTCCTTGGAATACACGGGTCGCCTATTAGATCGAGGCTTTTCGATCTTGGTTTTTCCGGAGGGTCGAGTGTCTACCAGTGGAAAAATGCAAGAACTGAAGGAGGGAGCCGGGTTTTTAGCCGTAGAAATGGGAGTTCCGGTAGTGCCAGTAAAAATTGAAGGTACGCAAAACATAGTTTCCCCAGGCACCGAACCTCCCCTTTGGCCCAAAAAAGGCAAGGTGAGGCTCAAGTTTGGCAAGCCTTTGGGCTTTTCTACCACAGATTCTTATTTAGAGGTTACAAAGGTGATCGAAGATGCCTTACAAAAGCTTTAACTTCCTTAAAGTAAATAGTTTACCTCTTGCCTCCTTTATACTAGGCTTGCTTTTACTTGCGCCGCTGATTTATTTTGTCGAGCCGACTGTTATATTCGAATCATTAAAAAAGATAGCTTGGTGGCAATTTGGGATTATCTTTTTCCTTAAACTGGTTTTCATGATTTTCGGTGCCTTGAAATGGAAAGTTATTCTTGGTTTTTACGAGCAAGAAGTTTCGTTAAGAAAGCTTTATTTATTCAAATTTGCTACCTTTTCTATTTCTTATTTCACGCCAATCGCCGCCGTGGGTGGACAGGCAGTCGGGGTGATGCTACTACGAAGCGAAAAGGTGCCGACAAAGATTGGTATTACCACCATGATGATTGATTCGGTCTTGACACCTCTTGTCAGCATCACTATTAGTTTTCTCGCTGTAGTCATATTTTTACTAACTAAACTTTTCGCCGGCCCAGTCTTAATTCTCGCTGGTATAGCCTTTTTTCCAATCGCTCTAGCACTTGTTTTGCTTTTTTTCATTTTTAGACTCAAAAGCGCTGATATTGACGAACCAAAAAACAATCTTTGGCAAAGATGGAAGACTACTATAAAAAAACACTTGTTAATGTCTGCCGATTTTTTTAGGAAGGGTAGAAAAGCTGCTCTTTACCTGTTCGGTTTAAACTTACTGGCACACTTCTCAACTTTGCTGGAGACTTTCCTGGTTTTGTATTTCCTCGGTGCCGTTTTTGGTGTCCTGGAGTTAGCTTTGGTCGAAGCCGGTTACACCCTTGCTTTTATTATCCCAATCTCCCAGGCTTTAGGAACAGCTGAAGCTTCCAGCGCCTATTTCTTCAATTTGTTAGGTTACGGCGCGGCTTTAGGGGTTAGCTTAACCTTGGTTCTCAGAGCACGACATTTGTTAGTCGGTTTAATCGGTATAGCGGTCCTGGTATTTTACGGCGTAATCAAGCTACGTGTTCCGAAGTTACTCTGACCACAAATTATTGTAAGACCAGAATTTATAGCCGGTAGTATTGATTTAAGGAGGAGTGTGATATACTTCATATCGTCGAAATTAGCTGAATAGGAATGGCAATAATGACACTTCTAAATAAAAAGCGAATTATAAAATACCTTATTTACGTGATTTTTATTGGGTTGGTATTTGCGCTTCCCTTACTAGTTAGGCTATACACGGATTGGCTTTGGTTTGGCGAAGTAGGATTCACCAAAATATTCACCACCATTATTGGCACAAAGCTATTTTTGGGGTTGGGTAGCGGCCTTTTCGCCGCTCTCTTTTTGTATACCAATTTGCGATTAGCCGCGAGATTTACTAAAGAACGGCCAATCAATGTGGGTTTGCTTGAAAAGATTTCCATTCCGGTAGGCCTGGCCAATTATGTAAATAAAGTTATATTGCCGATATCGCTTGTTTTTGGCTTTTTACTAGGCCAAGCTGCGTCAGCTCAATGGTTAACCATTTTAACTTACCTTAACTCCACCCCGTTTAATTTAAATGATCCTATTTTTAACCAAGACATTGGTTTTTACTTTTTTGCACTCCCATTCTTTAATGGGCTGCTTACCTTTGCTTGGTGGGTAATTTTACCTAGTTTTATTTTAACTCTGATTTTCTACTTCCTAAAAACAGCCTTTTGGTTTGATCAAAGCGGGATTACTATCGATAAAAACGCAAGAAAGCACGCTTTTACTTTCAGCGCGTTAATCTTTATTCTTTTTGCGGCCGGCAATATTCTTTCCCGATTTAATCTGCTTTTAGAACCACAATCTTTAGGCACCGGTGCTTATTTTACTACCGTTAATGCAATTCTTCCCATTCTATTGATTCTAGCTATTCTTTCCTTAGTTTGCTCAGGATCATTTTTGCTGAATTTGTTTCGAAACAACAAAAAGCTGATCATATTATCTGTAGGCGCTTACTTTTTGGTTTGGCTTGGTGGGATAATCGTTTACCCGATAGTTTTACAAAGATTAGTGGTATCCCCAAACGAGTTTGTCAAAGAAGGAAGGTTTATCGAATATAATATTGCTGCCACCAGAAGGGCTTTCAACCTGGATAAGGTGGAGGAGCGCAATCTGACTGGTGAAACCACCCTAACTCAAAAGGATATTAGAAATAATGAAGCGACCATTAAGAATGTGCGCTTGTGGGACAGAAAACCACTTCTAGATACCTTTGGTCAGGTTCAGGAGATACGAACTTATTATGATTTTGTTTCTATTGATAACGATCGTTATGAGATAGATGGGGAATTGCGCCAAATAATGCTTTCACCTCGGGAATTAAATACAGCCAACCTACCTAATAAAAATTTTATTAACGAAAGACTCACCTTTACTCACGGGTTTGGTTTGGCCGCCGGACCAGTAAATCAAGTGACAAAGGAAGGTCTACCCCTACTTCTTGTCAAGGATATTCCCCCATCCTCATCAAAGAAGGAATTGGATGTCAAAAGACCGGAGATTTACTTTGGCGAATTGTCCTCTGATTATGTTTTCGTGAACACTAAAGCGGCTGAATTTAATTTTCCCCAAGGAGAGGATAATGTATTTCAAACCTATGAAGGAAAGGCTGGGGTAGAGATAGATTCGATTGTGAAAAAAGCCGCCTTTGCAATTCGGTTTGGGTCACTGCGGGTTTTACTCTCAAACGATATTACCCCAGAGTCTAAAGTACTCTTTTACCGCAATATTAATGAAAGAGTAAGAAAAATCGCGCCGTTTCTACAATTTGATAGTGATCCTTATATGATAATTGGTAACGATGGTCGTCTAGTCTGGCTCTACGATGCCTATACTATCAGCAACCACTTTCCTTATTCTCAATTGGTTAATGGCGAGGTCAATTATATTCGTAACTCAGTGAAAGTGACTATAGACGCCTATAATGGTACGATACTTTTTTATGTTGCCGATTCTAGCGATCCTATAATTCAGACTTATCAAAAGATTTTCCCAGACGTGTTTTTACCTCTTTCAGATATGCCAACAGACCTACGGTCTCACGTTAGGTACCCCGAAGATATTTTTGCCTACCAAAGTGCACTATATAGCATTTATCACATGGACCAGAAACAAATATTTTACAATAAGGAAGATCAGTGGAGCATCCCTATGGTAGAAACGTCTCGTGATCAAGGGGGAGAAAAAAGCATGATGCGGCATATGATCATGAAATTACCTGGACAAAAGAAGGAAGAGTTTATCCTGATGTTACCTTTCACACCAAGCGGTAAAAGTAACTTGATCGCCTGGATGGTGGCCAGAAGCGATGGAGAAAACTACGGGAAGTTGGTGGCTTATAGATTCCCCAAACAAAAGCTTATCTTTGGACCCAAGCAAGTAACGGCGCGAATTAGCCAAGATGCGGAAATATCCCGTCAGATTTCTCTTTGGGATCAGCGCGGCTCTGAAGTCATTCGTGGTGCACTTCTTGTAATCCCAATTGAAGAATCCCTTATTTACGTGCAACCTCTTTATCTTCGTGGTGAGGAAAGTAAAATCCCTGAACTTAAACGGGTGATTTTGGCTTATGAAAACAGGATCGCTATGGAAGAAACGCTGGAAAAGGCATTGGAAAGAGTCTTCGGCCCCGGGGCAAATCAAGAAAAAGAAGAAGTTGTTCCAGAAAAGGCCCCCTCCGACGAAGATTTGGTTAGCCAAGCGCAGTCTGCCTATGAAGCGGCTCTTAAAGCTCAAAAGGAAGGGGATTGGTCTGCTTATGGGAAAGAGATTAGCAAGCTGGGGGAAATTATAAATAAAATGCAAAAACAGTAGCCCTTGTTTTCAATTTTTTTTAAAGCTTCTTTAATCAATCCGAAAGATTTCCGAACCTGAATTTCTAGAAAACAATTTCTAAAAGAATTACATTAAGCAGCCTGTTTATCAGTTCGAGGTACTACTGGCATCCACTTTTTCCCTCCATCAATACTAAAGTCAAGACTTTCTGTCGGAATCGGCTGATCTGTCGCAACCGCTTGACCTCTAAATTCATTATGTAGATCGTATTCCCAAGCACTGGCAATACTCGAAAAATCAGAAACTTTAAATCTATAAAGAACACCTTCATTGTTCTTAGGGAGATATTGTGTTGCAGCATCCCAATCACTAAAAAAAATTGTTCCTGGCTCTTTAGATTCTATATCACTTGGCAGAAGTCCTGATTCTGCAATCTCAGGAATGTTGCTGACATTAGTTGCGTGGTATGCGTATTCATAAACTCTCGACTCCTCGTTGGGAACAATTTCACTTTCAACTGCTTTAATAACTTTATTCGTTTGCAATCTATTAATTTCGGCTTCCTCGTTTTGTTTTTTTGCCACTCGCTCGATAATACCCTTTAAAACTTTTCCACCTGAATCTAGAACTCGCCTTCTAGAAGTGGCATACGTGGTTAAATTGTCTACATCCCCTCCGCCACTAACTGGCAAAAAATCACTTAATACCTCATTACCTTCATCGTATAAAAGTTCCCATTTTATTCGATCATAATCACTCTTCTTGCCACTTGCTCTTTCAACCCTATTTCTGTTTCCTTGTAATTCTTTTTCCAAATCCGGTGTATCTTTATATACTCTTCTTAAAAAGTCTTCCATTTTATCAATATGAACGGAAGGATCTTCTGCATTATTTGGAGACGCTGTAAGCTCGGGAGTCGCTACTATGACGGTTAAACCGGGTGGTCGTCCAAACCGAAGTGCTGACCCTTCATCTAAACTAGAATTATAAGCTGCCTGAATGTACAAGCCCGTTTCCTCATCAAAAACGCCTTCTGTTGGCGATCTTCTCGTAACTCTATATGGAATCTGATAAGCACTGCTCTTTCTTAATCTGGGAAGTTGCTTCATCGAATTAAATAAGTCCTCAATCGTTTCTTGTTTAATCGGCTCGGTGGAAGATATCTCTGGCGTGCTCTCTTCTTTTTGCGAAGGTTGTGTTTTTGCCCCTGGCTTTATACTTTCACCAGTTTGAGAGGAATCTCCGGGTTTATCTGTGGATTCCTTTTTTTGAGGCGGTTCAGGTTTGATTACTTCGGTTTCATAATCCTCTGGATTTTGATCCATTTCTGGACCTGGGGCTTCACCTGGCATAACTTAATTTTAGCAAACTCACTAAATAAAGCAAAAAGTCGACCTTGCACTGGGTAGTTTTCTTTTTGTATCAATAAATATGGGGTCCTTGGATAGACAAGGTTCGAACCCAATTTCAGAATCTTCAAATGATTCACCCTATCCCAGATTACTAAATTACAACTTACATAATGCGTAATTTAGGATTTTTTGTTATTAATTTTTGTTTTTCTGTGGATGAAAGGCTGTCTAAAGTAATATACCCTTCTACTGTTTCTGGCAACTGCAGACCTTCTGCTGAGGTAAGGTTAT
>JACZRW010000028.1 GCA_022574495.1 Patescibacteria group bacterium
GGACTTTATTTTAATAGGGGAGAGCATTGATTTAAATATAGTTTAGCCTGAGAGGGTTGTCAAACTGGCAAAATAGATGTTGGGGAATCAAGGGTCACTTCTAATTACGTAATTATAATGAACTGTACCAAGTCCTACTCCTTCGCCTATACATACGGCTATATCGGTGGTATTGGAATTATGATCATTTTCCATTACTGCCCAAAGCTCAAAAAAATCTGAGGATGCTTTTGTTGGTAAATCGATTACTTCAGCATTGTAACAATAATCTCCAACGCCACCAGGGAGAGTACCATGAGGATTTCTTGGTAGGTTTTTTATGTATACTATATCCTGAGCGGAAGCACTTCTACAATCAAATCGGGATCCCCATCCTATTCCTCTAAATCCAGCTGACCCAAAGCATGATATATGATCCTGCCCCTCTCCAGGATGCCCTATTCTCTCTGTTTCTGGAGGATAAAATCCATGGTCTTCAAAATAAAGCTCCAACGCAGTCTTAACTTGTTCTAAATCCCGTTGTCTTACCGCATCTCTAGCATTTACCACTGCTCTTTGCCAGAGATTTATCCCAAACGTGATGAGTACGCCTAGTATAGCGATAACTACTAAAAGTTCTATAAGCGTAAATCCCTTTTTGAATTTCTCGCTTGCGCCGCTTTGCGTCTTTAGAGTAAAGTCCCTAAATGAAGGGAGTCTTTTAAGCAGTTGCATAAGTTAACTATAATCTTAGCAGACTATTGTAGTCAAACTGGCGCTCTCGGAGGAATTTGAACCCCCAGCCTTTACTTAATGTTATAGCTACTCTTAAAAATGGCGCCGACGGAGAGACTCGAACTCTCAACCTTACCCTAACGCCTCGGGTTTGTTAATACAAACACCTTGAGCTACCCTTTCAGCAAAGCTGAAACGTAGGACGGTCTGCTCTTAGAGCACTTGGCGCCCCCGGAGGGATTCGAACCCCCGACACCACTCTGACGCCCTGGAATTTATTCAGTAAATTCCTTGAGCTACCCTTTCAGCAAAGCTGAAACGTAGGATGCGTGTGTTCTTAGAAAATGGCGCCGACGGAGAGACTCGAACTCTCAACCTTACCCTTAGGACGGGTCTGCTCTGTCCAATTGAGCTACGTCGGCATGCGCGCCTTTCTTATAATACTTAAAGCGTGCCATGATCCGATATTTGAGGCCTTAAGTAGACGCTAGAATTTTATCAGATTTTCTCTAAACTTACCACAAGACCTAATCGTATTATAAAAACAGAGACAAAAACATACGGCCGTATACTTTTGTCTAGATTATGGTAGAGTTTTGGCATGTCAATAATCGAGACTATTCTAAAAAACCTCAGTGATGGGCAAATAGGTGAAAGTATAGCTACCTATTTAAAATCCCCTTATAAAATGTTGTATGGTGATTTGGAAAAAGTTTATAAAGCTAAATCAATAGAAAAAGCTCTAATAAGAGCGGAAAAGAAAAATTGGTTGAAAAGAATTGTCAATCAGGATGAAGTTTATCTGGCCTTAACACCGTTGGGTAAGAAACAACTTGATGAATATTCAAAGAAACTGATTCTTAATAAGAAAAATAAACCTTGGGATGGGAAGTTTAGGATTGTTTTATTTGATATCCCCGAGAAGAATAGACCGATAAGAGACGAGTTAAGAAATAGATTAAAGGAATTTGGTTTTGTTGGTTGGCAACAAAGTGTTTGGGTGACAAAACAAGATGTTACAAAAGAATTTCGGGAGTTTATCAGAAGAAATAAATTACAAGAGTATATTTTGGTTATAGAGACTATTGATCTAGCAAACCCGATGTTAGAAAGGCTCTTAACAAAATGAAAGCGGGACAATTCTTTACGGCCGTGTGTTTTTGTCTTGGATGAATTTGTTGAAATAAAACTGAGCTTAGGTTAAAATCATACTTTGAAATTCGGGGATTGGCGCAGTGGTAGCGCGCACGGTTCGGGACCGTGAGGTCGGCAGTTCGAATCTGCCATCCCCGACCAAATAGATATGAACAGAAAAAAAAGATTCTGGGTGTTTATTACAATTAGGACTTTAGCCAACTCTCTTATTATTTTGGGAGTGGTTTTTGCATTTATAAGTTTTTGGCCTTTTGTTAATCAAGAATTAAAATTTTGGCTAAATAATCTACGAGGAGTTGAATACATAATTGAAGGTGATGAAGTTCTCGCTGCAGAGAGAAGTCAAAATGCACTTCCGATAATAAATACCCCCAAACCAATTAGTATCAAGCCCATAAATACCGATTTTGGTATCGTAATTGAGAAGATAGGTGTAAATGCCCCGGTGGTTAAAAATGTTGATAGCAGTAACTACAGCGAGTACATAAATGCTTTGCAAAGTGGAGTGGCACATGCGCAAGGGACGGCTTTACCAGGATCTACAACTGCTGCAAATAACAACGTTTTTCTATTTGCTCATTCGGCCATAAACCCTATTGAGGCAAGAAGATACAATAGCGTGTTTTATCTTTTGCGGAAATTGGAAAAGGGGGATAGAATAATCACTTTTTACAAAGGTAAAAGATTTAATTACGAAGTTTTTGATAAAATAGTAGTGGAAGCAGATGACGTAAAGTATTTAACAGAACCATCAAAAGACCCCATATTAACCTTGCAAACTTGTGATCCACCTGGGTCTAGTTTACGCCGTTTGATAATAACCGCGAAATTAGTTAAAAATTAGCGAAGAGAGATAGTGTAAAGATTTAGTCTTTCATTCATGGAAGTGTTGAGGGTGGTGGTTATCGCAATTTTTGACCCATCTGTCCAGGGAAATATAGCGCCAGCACTGAAATTACCAGTATAAACGGTAACGTTATTTTTTCCGTCAGACTCCACAATACTTATTGATTCTTTTCCAACTAAAATAATATGTCTGCTGGTTTGAGGATACCAGATATAATCTTGAGCTAGTGGAATATTGAATTCTTTTGGTTCTTCTCCTGGGGGAATATTTGGATTAGAGTCATAAACAATTGTCTTTTGTCCCTTTTTAATTATCAAGACTCGTTCACCATCTGGAGAAACTAGCACTTTATCGGCACCTTCTGCCAATTCCTCTGCCTCTTTTCCAAGGTTTTTAAGGCTAGATTTGAGTTTATTTTCCTCCTCTTCTACCCATTTACTTTTTAGTTCCTTAACCTTGGCTGAAACATCATCAAAAGACTCATTTAGGTTCCCAGAATCTAGCAGATAGTTTAGTTGTTTGCCAGCTATATTTTTACCAGAAACTAGAATAGAATTGCTATCTGGAGACCACAAAAATTTCGAGGCTGAAAAAGTGAAATCGTCTGAATCCTTGGCAATTTGTTTTGGTGATTTTGAGAATATAAACTGTCCTTCACTTAGCTCTATTACCCATATCCCGGATTTACTATTTTTCTCAATTCCATAAACTATCTTTTCACCGTCTGGTGATATTGTAGGAGAAATAATTCCTGAGGAAGTTAGAGCGGTAAGATCTGGTGCAGATTTAAATAGGGATATCCTTATAGGAAGAACCTTTTCCTTTTCAATTAAAATTTCTTTTTCCCAAGTAGAAAAACCTTCCTTAGTAACTTTAACTTTATATTTACCCGGTTTTAAGTTGGTTATACTTGCGTCAGTATTGCCTTTGAACTCCTCATCCAGAAAGATTTCAGCGCCATCTGGAGTGGAATCTATAGTTAAGATACCAGTACCAGAAATAGTTACTTCATCAAGGTTAAGTCTATAACCCTTTCCAAAAAGTACCAATATAGAAGCTAGGGCAAAAACAAATACTAAGGACCCAAAAAATATTATTAGCCTCTTCATAATTTACCATTTTAGCACAAAAATATATTTATTTTCACATACTTTGACATTTTTAAGTTATCTTTAGAGCTAGTTGCAAAATGCCTATTGCACTGAATAATCACTAAACATATAATGAGTAAAATTCATATTTTTAAAAGTATTTTACCAATGAAATAATATGTTTTCCAAACGAATCGGAATAGATCTCGGCACAGCAAATTCATTAGTATATCTTGAAGGTGAAGGTGTGGTTTTGAATGAACCTACTGTGGTAGCTGTTTCTGAAGATGATGGTGAAGTGGTAGCCGTTGGGAGTGACGCGAAAGAAATGCTTGGAAGAACGCCAGAAGGTATTACGGCCACACGGCCGATGAGGGATGGAGTGATTGCTGATTACATAATTACTGAGGTTCTGCTAAAACATTTTATAGATAAAGTTTGTGGGAAATCAAGGTTTTTCAAACCTGAAGTAATGGTTTGCGTTCCTGCTGGAGTAACCTCTGTGGAAAGAAGGGCGGTACTCGACGCTACACTTTCTGCTGGTGCAAAAAGTGCTTATCTTATCGAGGAACCACTAGCCGCTGCAATAGGCGCAAAGATACCAATTGGAGCACCATCGGGAAACATGATCGTAGACATTGGTGGAGGTTCGACTGAAGCAGCCGTTATTTCTTTAGGAGGAGTGGTGGTTCATAGTAGTGCTAGAGTCGGGGGGAATAAGGTGGATGAATCTGTAACACAATATATAAGACGAAGATTTAATCTTATTATTGGGGAACGAACGGCAGAGGAAATAAAGTTGACTTTGGCAAGTGCTACCTCTTTGGAGGAGAGGATATCGATGGAGATAAGAGGTAGAGATAGTATTACTGGGTTACCAAAAACTATAGAATTAACAGATAAAGAGATAACAGAAGCGATCAGACCTACACTTAATCGGATATTGGAAGCTGTTAAAGGGGTTTTAGAACAAACGCCACCGGAACTTGCTAGTGATATAATTGATAAGGGAATTGTTATGAGTGGAGGCACGTCCCTTTTACAAAATATTGATAAGTATTTTACAGAGGCTACTGGGGTTCCTTGTCACGTTGCTGATGACGCATTGCTTTGTGTTGTGCAAGGAACAGGAATGGCACTTGAGAATATAGATTTGTATAAGCGTAGCATAACTAAACGTTAGCTACGATTGCGACAACAGAGTTGTCTAAAGCGATCAATTACCAAAAGGTGATAGAACGTTTGCGTTCAGAGTAGCTGAACTAAAAGGTAATACTTCTTTTGCGTCCGGCCGATGGCGGGACTAAAGCGTTCTATAATAAAAAGGCAACTAGCTCATATCATGTATAAATGCCCCTTATGTGGAAACACAGCCATTTCAAAACTAGAAGATCGAGGTAAGTATAGGATTTTATTTTGTAATCAATGCAATCTGCGCTTCTCTGAACCTATGAAAGAGGGAGGGAAGGAATTTTACCACTCCAGAAGTTACCAAGTAAAATCCCCCGAAAAAGACTGGCGCTATAAATTATTATTCAGTTTAGTTAATATAGACAAAAGTCAGAAAGTTTTGGATATTGGTTGTGGAAGAGGTGATTTTTTATCACTTGTGAAGGAAAAAGGAGCAAAACTTTTTGGGATTGATATAGATAAAGAAGCTATAATACTAGCCAAGAATAGATTGAAAGTTACTGAAATCAAAGTACTAAGTTGGGATAATCTAGGCGAGGATGGGATGTGGAAGGGGTTTGATCTAATTACATCCTTTGATATTTTAGAGCATGTATCCTCACCAATTAGATTTCTTAACACTGTTAAAACTATTTTGAATCCAGGAGGATTGATTTGTATCACGGTTCCAAGGTGGGATAGGGACCCAAAAGTTTTTGATAGCGAAGTTGATTATCCACCGCACCACTTGACCATCTGGACATCGAACGCCTTGAAAATTGCGTTAAAAAAATCTGGATTTCGCGACATCAAAATAATAGAGAAGCCTTTAATGGGTGAGGATTTACTACTACATACCGTGTTTGCTGTAAAAAAAATAAGGAGACTTAAAAGTAAAGGAAGTTTTAAGTTAATTAGCGCTGGATCGGGAAATTTCGGAGTAATAAGAGCTGCTGTAATATTTTTACTGACTATTATTTTCAACGTGATAGTATTGTTTTTAAGATTAATAGGTGTGGGAAGAGGCCACACAATTCTAGCTATAGCCAAAAAATAAAATGATAATTGGAATCGATGCTTCCAGAATTGATGAAACAGACGGTACTGGAACCAATAACTACTCGAATAATCTGATCATGGCTCTAGGAGATTTGGATCGCAAGAACAAATATGTTCTATATTTCAGAGATCTTCCTAAAAATTATAATGTCGGTAATGCTAATGTTAGCACTAGAATATTAGGATCGCCAATTTTTTGGACCCAGTTTCGTCTATCGTTAGAGTGTTTAACAAAACCTCCAGAAATACTTTTTGTTCCTGCTCACACTATCCCCATTATCAGAAGACCAAAATTGAAGACTATAGTAACTGTACATGATTTAGGAGCAGAATTTTTGGAAGCGTATCATAGGTTTCCTCAAAAGATATATTTAAACTGGTCTACACAATACATAGCCCGTCATGCCACCCATATGATCGCTGTATCAAATTCGACCAAAAAGGATCTAATGGATACTTTAAAAGTTCCTTCCAGTAGGATAAGTGTGGTCTATGAGGGGGTAGATCATAAATTTTTCTACCGAAGAGATGCACAAGAGGTGAGGAAAGTAAGATTAAAGTATGGTTTGGATAGTAAGTACTTATTATTTGTTGGAACCATTCAGCCCAGAAAAAATATAATCAAACTGATCCAAGCATATGCAAAACTTCAAAACAGAAAAGTTGATTTAGTATTGGTGGGTAAGCCGGGGTGGCTCTATGATGAAATTTACAAAGCCCCAAAGAAATATAGTGTATCTTCGTTTGTCAAATTTCTAGGTTTTGTATCCGAAGAGGACTTACCGTCTCTTTACTCTGGAAGTGAGGCTTTTGTTCTTCCTTCTCTTTATGAAGGTTTTGGATTGCCGATTTTAGAAGCCATGGCTTGTGAAGTCCCGGTGATTACCTCAAACACTTCCAGTATGCCGGAGGTTTCTGGAGATAATGCTCTCTTAGTCAAACCAAATGATGTAAACGATATGTCGTACAATTTATCAAGAATATTGAACGAAGAGGATTTGAGATTAAAGCTTAAAGATAAGGGCAGAGAATGGGCTAGAAAATTTTCTTGGGAAAAAGCAGCCAAAGAGACTATACGAGTATTTGAGAAAGTGTATCGGGAGTAGTATCAAGTATTATGTATAAAGTATCAAGAAATACAGTAGAAATTCTTGGGGTTAAGATTGACAATTTGAAGGTTGGCGAAGCCTTAGAACGAATTGAACAACTTATTGAAGAAGGAAGAAGGGGAGCGCCTAAATACATAATAAAACCAAACACGGAAATAGTTACCTATGCACAGTCTGATGCTCAGTTTAAAAAAATACTAAATAACGCCGATCTTGCTCCTCCGGATGGAGTGGGGTTAATGATCGGTTCGAAGCTTTTAAGTAGTGGTTTGAGTCAGAGGGTGGGTGGCCCAGATCTCACTGAGGCAATTCTGAAATTAGCAGAGGATAAAGGTTATTCTTGTTATTTTTATGGTGCGAAACCAAAAGTAATCGAAAAATTATCTTTGGTTTTAAAAAAAAGATTCCCAAAATTAAAAATTGCTGGATTACGCCATGGCTATGTCGAAAAGGACGAATCTGTGGTTGTGGAAATTAAAACAGTAAAGCCAGATATTCTTTTTGTTGCTCTTGGGTATCCAAAGCAAGAAAAATGGATAGCAACTAATCTAAATGATTTCAAAGTGCCTCTATCTATTGCAGAAGGGGGTTCTTTTGATTTTATCTCAGGTGAGACGAAACGAGCCCCTTATTGGATGAGAAAATTGGGTTTGGAATGGTTATTCAGACTGATAATTGAACCTGGACGTATCAGAAGACAGATGGCACTGCCAAAGTTTCTGTGGCTAATATTTTCGAAAAGGAAATAATTTTTAGACGTCGAATATTGTAGTTAATATAGACCGCTTGTAGCTTATGCCTTCAGATCGACGTCTGAAGTCAGCTACTGCGCGTTCCGCGACCACTTTGTGGGCTAAAAAGGAAAACCCCTCCGGCGCACCGGAGGGGTGTGTGATCTTTCTCTTTGGGTGGGTGTAAACCCAAAATTTTTCTCGAGTAGATCTGGCTAACTGGCGCATTTTCAGGACAGGTTTACAGAACAATGGGCAAAGGTATTGGTCTGTAAACGTGCGACAGAGCCAAAACTGCTCCAAAACAGCAAGAGATGCTTGCTACGACCACTTCGTGGACTAACTTCGGAGTATCTGGCCACTCCTACCCCCGTACAATTAACGACAAACCTCGTGTAACACCGAGATAGGCCCGCCTTGTCGATGCCGGCAGGCGAAGCAGGGCAGAGTTTTTGGCCGTCTGTCTTGAGTGGAGGGAAAACAAGAGAGACAACTATATCAAAGTATTTCATAAAATTGCTTGCTTGTCAATATTATGGGCGGTTATCATCGATAATGACTCGATAGACAGTAGTAAGGAGAGGATTCTCAATGATGACTTTACATATGCATCAGGATAGTTTACTATAGGAACACATAATTTCGTTACTTGTGTAACATACAGTTTACTATAGGGATAGGCATTTAATAATTTAGATCAAATGAAAACACTTTTGTCAAGTTGCCAAAGCATTTTCTAAGGGTTATTATCTATTCACCTTGAGCATCTTATAAATTCCTGCCTCTGAATCAATATAATATGAACATTCTATTCGTCGCTACTAATGTAAATGGTCATTACGGTGGTTCTGAGCGCTACGTTAGCGTGCTTAGCAACGCATTGGTAGAACAGGGTCACAAGGTGGCTGTTATTTGCTCTGGCGGTCCAATGGCTAAACACTTAGATAAAAAAGTTGTTGTAGAGTCAGTAGGGCCAATTATCGACACTTCAGTCCAAGAAACAAATAGACTTGTAGCTGCAATTGAAAGGGTTAGTAAGAAGCACAAAATTGATTTGGTCCATTCAAACTCCTTAATGGATCTTAAGGCGTCTAGTCTAGTGAAGAAAACGAGTGGTATACCAGTAGTCCATACAGTTCATTCGGCGGAACAAACAAATATCAACTCTTTGGGAGCACAGTTTGTTGGTAAAGCAGACAAAGTAATTGCTGTTTCAATATTTATAAAAACCTATCTAAGAAAAACGGGCTTATTTTCTAGACTAGTTAATTTGATTTATCACGGGGTTGATACCTCCAAGTTTCGAGAGAGAGAATTGGAACCGAATCTAAAAACTTCGTTGGGAATAAAAAGTACCGAGCGAGTGATAATGTGTGTGGCCCGGCTTGAACCTATAAAGGGCATCAATCACATTATTGAAGCAATACCGAAAATTTTAGAGCGTGGGAATAATATCAGAGTTGTCTTTGTTGGCGAGGGTAGTCACAAAAACGAATACAAGAAGTTAGCTAAAGATCTTGGAGTGGAGAAAAAAGTTTTATTCTTTGGGGTGACTAATAAGGTTGAGGAACTTTTAAGCATTGCTGATGTCTTTTGCCTTTCTTCAAATAACGAAGCGCTTTCATTTGCAATTCTAGAAGCTATGGCTGAAGGAAAACCGGTGGTGGCGACAAAAGTTGGTGGTATTCCCGAAGTAGTGGTAGACAAAGTAACCGGACTTCTTATATCCCCAGGAAATACTCAGGATCTAGCCAATGCAATTAACAAACTGCTCGAAGATAAACCGTTAGCCAGGAAACTTAGCAAGAATGCTAAAGTAAGAATTAATGAGAATTTTAGGTTTGATAGGATGATTGGGGAAACAGTGGATACCTATGAAGAAGTCTTAGAAAAGGAAAAAGTGTATGCATGATTTACTAAATTTCTTCACAATCCCCACGTCCCGTTTTCCAAAGTTCGATTAGTTTTGTTATAGCTTAATCTTAACAAGAAACTATTTTTAGCTTGTGATATTTAGTAGTATGATCTAATCAATTTATCCGTAAAAACGGCATTTTTGAACTTGGGAGAAAATAAAAGTGTTTTTGTCAAGTTGACTAAAGATATCCAATTTAAATAATATTACCCAGAAATGAATTTTACTGGAAAAAATATCCGTATTTTGATAGCGACAAACAGACTTACTTTTTATGGCGTTACGCGTTATGTAAAACTATTGGCTAATGCCCTTGTAGAGGAAGGTAATGAGGTATTTGTAGTTTCAGCTGGCTACAGCAGCTCTTCTGTAAAAGTCTTACACGAAAAAATCAACCAGAGGTTAATTAGTTCTATACCAGAAAATTCAAGGTCAGGTATAGCAAAAACTGCAGAGGCTATAGAAGAGATTTGCTTGAGCCAAAAAATTGATCTTGTCCATTGTAATACTCCAACTAGTTTAAAGGCTGCTGCCATAGCACGAAGTCGTACAAAAGTACCTGTGGTTTTTACGGTCCATTCAGAGCCAATGTGCGGAATACCAATTGTTGGTTTAGAAATAGATAAATTAGCCGATAAGGTAATAGCTGTTTCAGAATTTATTAAACAACATTTGATAAAAACTGGTCTAATTTCTAACAAAGTTAAATTGATTTACCTTGGTATCGATACCAATAAATTTAATGAAGGGTTAAAAGACTTAAATGTAAAAAAATCTTTAGGGATAAAAAAGGCGGAAAGAGTTGTTATGTGTGTTTCTTCTCTTGACCCTTCAAAAGGTATTCGCTATCTTATCCAAGCAGTTCCAGAAATTTTAGAACGAGGGAATAATATTAAAGTAGTTTTTGTTGGCGATGGGGGACATAGAGTAGAATATGAAGGACTAGCAAAAAATCTAGGGATTAAAAATAAAGTTTTGTTTTTAGGGGCCAAAGATAATGTGGAGGAACTTTTAAGCATCGCTGATATTTTTTGTTTACCCTCTGTAAGTGAAGCTTTGTCGTTCTCTATCCTAGAGGCAATGGCCGAAGGGAAGCCCGTTATAGCTACAAATGTGGGTGGTATCCCGGAAGCTGTTGTTGACAAGGTGACTGGGTTGCTTGTACCGCCAAGAAATGTTCGAGAATTAGCTTTGGCAATCAATAGTTTGCTAGAGGATAGTAATTTGTCTAAAAGACTAGGATCAAATGCGAAAAAAAGAGTGGGAGAGCATTTTAAGTTTGATCGAATGTTTAATGAGACTTTAAATACTTTTCACGAAGTAACGGAAAAGCAATAAGTATTTGCCTAAACTTACCCCTTCAACAATACGTTTCTATAAACCTTTTCTAACTCATCAACATATCGTTCTATTGTAAAAAAAGAGCGGACTCTGGTTTTACCGGATTCACCAAATTGTTTAGCTGTGTTTGGTTTGGATAGTAGAAATTTTATTTGTGATGCCCACTTTTGCCAGTCGCCCCAATCGAATAGCAACCCTGTTTCTCCATCTTTCACTAGTTCGGGCTCGAATTCATATTTTAACCTGCTGACGACGACAGGTAGCCCAGTAGCCATGGCTTCCATCACAGACAAATCACCGGCCAGGCCAGTAATGGTAAAAATATTACCTAGCCCCAAATAGGGTTTAATTTCTGTTTTACCACCTACGAAAATAATATGCTTAGAAAGTCCTAAACTTTTTACTTTCTCTATTACTTGATCTAGGTACGATCGATCGCCAGTACCGTTGTCGCCGACAATTACGAATCTTGCATTCGGAAAGTCCGAGAGTATATAAGGGAACCAGTTTATAAATGCTTCGAAGTTCTTGACTTTACTTACCCTAGATACGGCGACCAATACAGGGTCCTTTTTATTAATGCCAAGTTTCTTTCGAAGTTCCTCAACCTCTTTACTATTGGGAGGATCATATTCCTTTATATTTATCCCATTCTGAATAATCGTTACCTTACTTCTATCCAAAACCCAGTCACCATAAACCTTGGCAACGCTGGAAGGAATTGCAATAAGCCAATCAGCTCTTTTATCGATTTTCTTGGCTGCCTTCTCCCGCTGCTCTGAGGTCTCCCAAGCGTAGTGAATCGTCTCGACAATCTTTGAGCGAGATAAAAAGCTTAAAAGCTTGTGGGAAATTATGCTGTTCGCGACCTCACCATAAATTTCGTCATGAATAACTTTGTATCCTTCTTTTTTGGCTAAAAATGCCGCATTTACAACTGATTTTAGGCGACTAATAGGGTCTAAACCCAGACCAGAAAGTTTTACGTGGTATTTTATTACTCTGCCCTCTAATTTGGTGGCTAGAGGGCCAGAATCAAACAGGACACCTACTTTATAGCCTCTTTTAGCAAGTTCATTGGCCACCACCACAATATATTTTTTCGCACCATTGTAGTTAAAATTTGTAGTCACAAACAGTACTGATAAGTTTTTAGCGAGACTCTGATTGTTTATTTTCATATAATCATGCCAAAAGCAACCTATAGTAGGCTGCCTTTAGTGGATTTTACTACAAAACTACCACTAAAGCAAGTTGGGGGAAGGGGCGTAGATTTAATCTTTAAGATTATTAATGCTATAATAGCGCTCTATGTTTAAGCAACGTGAAGAGTCAAATAAGAATATTTCGGCTGTAATTTTGGCGGCTGGTTTTGGAATGAGGCTAAAAAATGACAAGCCAAAAGCCTTAGTTAATATTTTTGGCGAAAAAAATATTTTGGACTATCAACTGGAGAATTTATCCAAACACATTCCAACTGATAATAGCT
>JACZRW010000003.1 GCA_022574495.1 Patescibacteria group bacterium
AGCAGGTAACAGACCACTTCATATGGTCCGAGGCCAAACTCGTTGTGGATGAAGCACTCTCGTGCCCTACGAACGCTTCTACCACGGTGCCGCATTCCCATCTGGACGGGAATAACCAGGTAGTCTCCTGCCGTTTTCCTCTCCAGCTTGGCGATTGCTTCGGCAGTCTTTTCCGAAAGCTCCATAAACGGAGAGTTCAGCCAACCCTCCCTCTGGTTTTTTAAGTTGCGGGTTTTACCCAGCAACTCTAGAACGTTGACGAGTGCCTCGTGGTAGTTACCCGCTATCAAAGAGGGCTTGGGACAGACCAGAAGCTCCTCAGTTCCCAATGGCGTCTGGCGGGAAAGTTCCGTGGACAGTATATCCACTTTACTTCCGTCCAGGTCTGGGAAGGGAAGACTCAAGGCTAGCAGCTTCCCAAACGCTGGCTTGAACGGATAATCCTCGGGGTACACGTATGACGATTCGGTTGCTTCATTCCTATATAAGTCTGGCGAAACCACCGATATCTTCTCCTTCCTTGAACTACTTATGCATCCCTGCAGATTCTTGACACTATACTCTGTTGGTAAGTTATTATATCAAAATATTTTAAAAAGTCTAACTATGGGTTTTATAATAAGGAATCCAAAGGTTTAATGTGAGATCAAACGGTAATATTACATTTATCAAAAGTCCAATATAATTTGTTCAGATATTCGAATAAAGTGTTCGAGTTTACTCCCAGGCCGCTCACCAAATCCTGTATTTCTTGATACAAAAAGAAAAACGACCCATTGCTAGGTCGCATTTCCTCCTAAGAAAACCTCTTCGAGATTTGCTAAGGAACTGGAGCAGAGCCGAAAGCTTTGAGGCTATCTCAGCAATCAGATGCTCCAAGGTTCTTGCTCTGAGCTATAGAACCAATGGGCCTTTAGGAGATTGGTGTCTCTTTGACAAGCTTAGTCACCCGTTCGAGGACTAGTGAAACGATAGCCAACTCGAAGATGTCTGAATCCTGGTCGCCGGACATCAACCCCAAAGACTCTGGCGAAACCGTTTCTATCTCTCCTCTGACGATCTGCCATAGTTCGGAGCTTGGGTCTTCCCGAACCTCTCTGATGAAGCTTGGGTTGATACCCTCGTGATTTTCCAGCACCCTACGTGCGAGTTTGTCCAGCGTGTTGTACTCTTTTATATCTTTTTCGAAGTCGAGCTCTGGTGAAAGTTCACCAGTACGAACCAGCCGATAGATCTCGATCAGATCCGTAACTGTTGGTGCTCGAACATCAACTTCTTGCCACGTTGTGTCGCCTCTGTCTTCGGTCGTTAGCAGGAGCCGTGCTTCACCTTTCACATAAAGAGCATCACGGCGTAAACCACGATAAATCCTACCCTTGTAGGTACCGTGGGTGACGAGATCGTCCGGGAGCTCTGGGATTTCGGCCGTTGGGTCGAATGGGTCTCCGTAGAACTCAAAATAAGCTTTACCCGTCCGCTTGTCTGGCCATAATTCCTTGACCCCAGCTTCCCGAACCCTCTCCTTAAACTTCGGATCCTCAGAATTTCCATCTAGCCAAATACGCACATCTTCCTCCTTCGGCTATTGAGTCACGTGGCTGGTTATTCTCCAACCATCAGCCCAAAATTGCCGTGTGCATAACTATACAATACTATAGGTTTAAAGTCAAGTTTGATGGTACTATTTTTGAGGCTAAGTTATAGGTTCAGGGTGAGTTCAAACGGAAATGTTGTATCTCCCAAAAGTAAAATAAAGTTTATTGAAATATTCAAATAAAGTGTTCGAGTTTTGGGACAGCGGGCTCACCATACGTCTTCTTTAGATAATAAGCTAGTTGTAAGGTTAGCTTTTTGTTTATAATAGTAACAATTAACAGTACTAAGTACGTGAAGTAGTGGAAGACCTGTTTTTTATTAGACTCAGCTTGACTTTTCAAAGGTAAAGAAGGTAACTATTAGTTTGAGAAAATTAATGTATGCTAGAAGGTAAAAAATGGTTGTCAGAAATTAGGAAATTAAGATTGGTTCCATTTATGATGATTTTAATAATAGCATTTGGTTTTTTGTTGGCAGTTTTGGTTTTAATACTGTTATTCGCGTTTACTCCAGCCGATAGACAGGTATTATTATCCAGACCGAAAAACCTGACTTTTGATGGGTTAGAGAGAACTTACCGAATACATGATCCTAAAACTAGTGGAAAGAAATCATTAATTATTGGGCTTCATGCTCTAGGAGGAAGTGGTAGACGTTTTTCCTACTTCACTGGACTTCATAATGTCGTGGGCGAAAATACAATCGTAGTCTATCCTGACGCCGTTTTATCAAATAAGAAGGGTTTAAAAGCAGGTTGGAACTCAACATATTGCTGCGGAACTGGACTTGAGAATAATATTGATGATGCGGGGTTCATTTTGGCTCTTATAGAGAGGATTACTCAGGATTATGATATAGACCAGTCAAAAATTTTTATCACCGGATTTTCTAATGGTGCCACAATGTCTCAATATCTAGCGACTGAGTATCCGAAAAAATTTGCTGGAATAGCTGCTATATCTGGATCAGTAGGCGTCGAAAAAAAGGTATTAAAACCTTCGAGCGCAGTTCCAATACTGCTCGCTCACGGCATGAGAGATGAGAGTATTCCATTCAAGGGTGGCCTCTCTGGTGATGATGGCTTCTTTAATTGGTTAGATTTCACTACCACCGTAAATACTTGGAGAGATGTAAACGGTTGTAACCAAGAAACTAAGATCATAGAAAAATCTAAAACTCGTGAGATTATCGACTACGAGGGCTGTGATTCATTAGTTCGTAGCGTTATTTATCCAAACTTAGGCCATCAATGGGACGACTGGCGCGTTGGCCAGTTTTGGCGTAGAACACCAAGAGGTTCGAAATTAGTAGTCTCGTTTTTCGAAAACGTTTCTAATAATTAGGTGGGTAAATTATTCCTGCTTGAGTAACTTTTACTTGTTTACAAATATCTTTGAATCGATGAACCACTACTTGGTCTTATTAGGAATTAGAAAATCTTACTTAGTTTGAACTTAAGTATCTTGGCTGCGTTCTTGATCGAATAGATTATTTATTCTACGAGCGATAGATTTTTCATCCGGAAAATCTGCCGGAGTAATAATCCTCCAGGTCTCATCATTCCCAATGTCAAAATTGTATCGAAGCTCATTCTCCCTGGCCCCTTCAATATCTATCCCTATATTTGGTTTTACATACTCTCTAATTTTTTTAAAATCCATCTTTGACTCCTTATTTATTAGTATATACTTTAATCTTAGTTTAGTCTCTTACATCTGTTCCCGGAGGGTAACAATGCTGAGGTCCATTTGGGAATTTAGATTTATCAAGTAATCCTTTGAATGGAAAGTGTCCATCCTCTTTGGTACTATTCCAACCATCCAATAAATGTTTTGATGAGCTATATTTATCCCACCAAGAAAGAAATTCTTTGTTTATATAATCCTAGTATTATTTAATTATATAACTTTTTTAGGCCTGATTTAACCTAGGAAACGGAATTTTGACTTTTAAACTTAAAAAATAGATAATTATAATAATGTCTGCTCAATCAAGGGTTAATCAGTATCCCCCACAACCTCAACAACAAGTAGGACAACCTCGAAATCCAGTTTCTCCACCAAGTCAAGTTACGGGAGGTAAAAAAAATGGGTCTCCTATCTTTTCAATAGTAGGTGTTGTGGTGGTGACAATTGTTTTATTTTTTGGTGGGTTATTTTATCTTCAATACTTACAAAACCAAAACATCGAGGATAGTGGGAAAATGGAAGAGGAAAATAAGGAAAAAGAGGAACTCCAGCTTAAGCAATTAGAGGAAAATGTAAAGAATGATCAGATAAGGAAGTTGGATATAACTTCAATAAAGGGTGGGCTCTCAGAATACTTTGAGAAAAATAAATTGTACCCAGAAAAATTAGAGGTTTTAACACCGGATTATTTGACCGTAATACCCTTAGATCCAGTATCAAAAGTGCCCTACTTTTACGAACCAAACGAAGATTTTACAAAATATGAGCTCTCCGCCAAATTAAGCGACGATGGTAATTTCACTGTACAAAGTAACTAACTACCCCCAAAGGTTGTACGGTTTATAGGCGAGGCTTACATTCCAATATTTTTTGTCAGTGGTGACTTCTTTTGAAATCCACAGTGGTCTTTGAAATTCTTCGTTCAATCTTTTTAGCTCTATTTCAGCAATTATTAAACCTTTGTTAGCCCCTTCAAAAACGTCAATTTCCCAAACATTACCGTTCACTTTTATATTGTATCTAGTTTTTTCAATTTGGTTACTACACCTATAAATCATGCTTTTCGCATCAGCAATAGGAATAGAAATATCGTACTCAATGTTTAGACCCCCTTCTCTGAATTTTATAGTTAGGTAGCCCTTTTTGTTTTTAATTCTAGCCCGAACAACAGGGTCAGTGGATAAATAGGCTTGAACTATTTTCTGTCCTCTCTTTAGTCTTGGAAGTCTATCTGGAAAGACCAGATATTTTCTCTCAATTTCCTTCTTCATTTTATTTTTTGCGGGAGACTACCACTCTTTTTTCCGCCTCGTAGACAGTATTTCTTGTACTTTCAATCATATCTGGAGTGACTGAAATAGAATCTATACCCCATTCTATAACCTTATCAACTAATTGAGGGGACAGAACTGTATTTTGACCTACTAAAGTGGAGTACACTCTTTTCCTTCTTGCTTCTTTTATTACTCTCTCCAAAGCCCAAAGCACACTTTTATCTAAATCAGAGAAATATTTAAAAATTTTCTCATTTCCTCTATCTGCACCTAGCAAAAGGGAAGTTAAATCAGCAAGATCTATTGAGATCCCATCTATACCAATATCCAAAAATTTATCTATTAGAAACACTGTTGAAGGTACTTCAACCGAAAGAATTAGCTTAAACGTGGACGATCGATGTAAACCAGATGCGGCTACCATTCTTTTTATATTTGCCATTTCCTCTAGGGTTCTTACGTAAGGAATAAGAAGCCAAAGGTTCTTAAGATTTAGCTTATTTCGAACATATTTGATAGCTTCTAGCTCAAGACTAAAAATTTCTGGTTCGGATATATACCTTATAGCCCCTCTAAACCCGAGAAGTGGGTTTTCCTCTTCGATCTCATATTGACTTCCATTCTTAAAGTTTTTGTATTCATTACTGGTATAGTCCGACACTCTATACACTACTGGTCTTGGATCAAATGAGGCACAAGATATCTTCAAACCTTCGATTATTTTTTTAATGTACAAATCCTTTTTATTCTTCTCTATTAGTTTTTTTGGGTGAATACCTATTTCCGAAATTAAAAATTCGGCTCGAAGAAGCCCAACGCCATCCACATTTTTCTGTGAAATCTCGTAGGCTAAGGTAGAATCCACCAGATTCACAAATATTTTCGTAGCGGTTTTTTTATCGGCTGGCTCTTTCTTATTTGAGGCACTTTTATCCTCAAAACTAGCTACCAATCTACTAATTCGTTTATATGGTAATCCTCCTTTATAAACTATACCGGTAGATCCATTGACCGTAACTACGGTATCCGGCTTTATCATATTGGTTGCTATAGATGTACCGACAACACAAGGTAAACCCATTTCGCGGGCTATGATTGCGGCGTGTGAGGTCTCACCGCCTTTATCAGTTATAACTGCAGCCGCCTTTTTTAAGGCTGCGATAAAGTTGTGATTATTTACAGGAAGTACTAAAATGTCGCCCCTTTTCACTCTTGCGACTTGTTTTGAAGACTTAATAATTTTTGCCACTCCTTGAGCGATTCCAGGAGAAGTAGGGGTTCCCTTTACTAAAACAGGTAGATTAATCTCGGTTTTTTCGAATTTTTCATCTGGTTCACTTTCTGCTGAAGTAACCGGACGAGACTGTAAGATGTATAATTTATTATTCTCGATAGCCCATTCGATATCCTGTGGGAAAAGATAGGTATTTTCTATCTTCCTCCCTATTTTGGCCAGTTCAATAATTTTTTCATCTGATACCTTCTGAATATTTTGATAGGCGGCGGATACAGGTATTTCCTTATTCTGTTCCTTTGCTAATATTAGTTGCGTAGTTTGAGTACTTATTTTTTTATTTATAATAGTAAAACTGCTTTTGGCCACTTCGTAATGATCTGGAGTAACCACGCCCTCAACAATTAAATTACCCAGCCCCCAAACAGACTCTATTACAAGTCTGTCCTTATTATTTGTCATTGGATCTACGGTAAGCATGACTCCAGAAACTTCGGATTGAACCATCTCTTGTATTATTACGGCGACTCCAATTTTTGATTTTCCTAACCCACTTTCTTTGAGATATAAAAGTGCTCTTGGATTATAAAGCGAGGCCCAACATTTTTTTATTGATGATAGTATGTTGTCAAGATTATTTAGATTTAGGAAGGTGTCCAATTGGCCAGCAAAGGATTTTACCGATAAATCCTCGACTGTTGCAGATGAACGAACGGCGACATATCCCTTTGAATTCGATAGTTTTTTGTATTCATTTCTTACCTCGGATATGATTTCTTCCGGTAGCGGAGAAGATTTTATTACATCTTTAATATGCTCTGAGATTTCATCAACCAGCTCTTGGTTATTATAATCAAGCTTCCCAAGTATTTCTTCTACTCTTACACCAAGTTTATTTTTCTCTAGAAATTCAAAATATGCCTTTGAAGTTACAACAAACCCATCAGGAACTGGAGACCCAATCCTTCTTATCTCACCAAGATTTGCACCTTTACCACCCACTATATCTACATCTTCCTTATCTATTTGAGAAAACCAAACAATATATTTCATGGTAGAATTTTCTACTAAAAATTCTACCAGTAGGGGCAGCTAAAGACAATGAGTGGTTCTAGTCCTGATCTTGAATCATCTCTCGTCTCAACTTTTTTAATATCATTTCCGCCGTTTCCCTACCACCAAGACCAAAAGCAAGACCACCAGCGATTGCAAACATCGCTACTAAACCCGTAAATAGTATTCTGATCAAATCAGTGGCTACACCTAGTTGATTTAGAGCCGCGAGAATAGAAAAAATTAGTATTGCCCAACGGCCAACTTGACCTATTACCCCCGCCGCTTGAGTACCAAGACTGGCGGCAGTTACGGTTATCAAATCCCTTGCGATTTTTGCAAGAACAGCACCCACTGCAATTATAATAACCGCCACGACAACGTTAGGGATATACAACAATATTGCCGTTAATACCTCATTTGCTGCGCCAAGACCAAGTTGATCTATCGCTGGTATAAGAAAAATAATAATCAAAAACCAGCGTACCAATTCTCCTAATAAACTAGTTGTAGTTACACCAGTCCCCACACTTTTAAGTGCCTCTGGAATAACTGTTTTCGAAAGAAGCTTTTCTAATCTGATTGCCTCTAACACTCTAGTCAAAGCGTTCTTTACTAAAACAGCGAGGATAACCCCAATAATAAATATTAAGGTTGCAGCAATCAAATTTGGAAGAAAATTTGCTGTATTTACTAACGCGTCATTCAAAGCTTGAAGAGACGCATTTGTAACTTCTTGAATCATAATTTCACCTCCTTCTTAAAAATAATTAGTGAAAATAGTATACCACTAATAACTGGTCGTAAGCACTTTCATCACAAGAATAGGACAAAGAGCCCACAACAAATTAGTTCGAATTATTTCGATCTTTCTATTAGTTTCCTAACTAATTCCATTGCTTGATCCTTTGCACCCAGTCCAAAAGCTAATGCTGAACTTGCAATAGTTGCTATTATTAATATTCTTATTATCTCAACACTGACACCCAATTGAAGTAGTGCTTGAAGCGCTGCAAAAATTACAATTGCTACGTAAACAGTATTCGCAATTAGGTGAGCTGGGTTGTTCCCTACCAAAACGGCTAGCGTTTGAGTAATTCGATGAGCAAACCAAGCGAATACAAACCCAAATATTAGGAACAACGAGGCTAAAATAACGTTGGGGACGTATCCTACAATGGTAAACAGTACATCCTCTGGACCAACTATTCCAAGAGATTGAACAGCTGGAACAATGAAAACAAATATGGCGAGCCACCTAAGTACTTCGCCCAGGAAATTTGTTAGATTCATCTCTTCATGCGATTTCAGTAATTTTTGATAAACTGACCATCTGCTAAGAGCTTTTTCTAAATTTGTGGCCTGGGAAATTTCTACCAGGATTCTTTTGAGTAGCGCTCCAATAATCAAACCTAATGCCAAAGTGATTATCGCAGCAATTATGTTGGAAAAAATACTTCCAAAAGATACGAAGAATGTATTTATTGAATCCTGTGAAAGAGTAATGTAGTCCTGTAGTGTCATATTTTCACCTCCCTTCGATTAGATATTTGTTATATTTACTAATCCATTTCTTCTTTAGGTGAAAGGACATATCAATTGGGACAAAGGCAGAATTATCCTTACTATCAGTCTACTACTATATTTTATTTATTGTCAATATATAATTTTATAGGCCAGATTGCTACCCTTGTAAAAAGGCCAACAATATTGTAAATTAAATAGTTATGAATATCGATAATGTTCTGTATTGGATTATTGGGTCAGGATTAATTGCTTTGGTATACTCGGCAATCCTAACCATTACAGTCCTAAATAAGGAAAAAGGAAGTGCTAAAATGAGAGAGATTGCAACGGCAATTCAAGAAGGTGCCTCTTCCTATCTTTCTCGACAATACTTTGTTGTTTCTATTGTAGGTATTGTAATTTTTGCTCTAATTTGGTTTGGGCTGGGCCAACCGGTAACTGCTTCGGGATTTGCGCTTGGTGCCCTAGCCTCTGGTTTAGCTGGCTATATTGGCATGAGTGTAGCCGTAAGAACCAACGTTCGCACGGCAGAAGCGGCAAAAAGTGGTTTATCTGATGCACTCAACGTTGCCTTTCGAGGTGGGGCGGTAACTGGTTTAATCGTGGTTGGACTGGCTCTAATCTCCGTTGCTGGTTTTTATTTAATTACCAATGATATAAAAGCGCTAATTGGTCTTGGATTTGGCGGTAGTCTAATCTCGGTATTTGCCAGACTTGGCGGTGGAATATACACAAAAGGGGCGGACGTGGGTGCAGATTTAGTAGGAAAAGTTGAGATTGGGATACCGGAAGATGATCCCAGGAACCCAGCGGTTATAGCCGATAATGTGGGTGATAATGTTGGCGATGTTGCTGGAATGGCCGCCGACCTTTTTGAAACTTATGCAGTAACGGCAATAGGGGCCATGATTCTAGGCAGTTTACTCTTTCCAAATAATGAAAATGCAATAATTTTTCCCTTAGTGCTTGGTGCAATATCAATAATCGCATCAATTATTGGTACATTTTTTGTTCGTATGATCGGAAAAAGTGTAATGAGTGCTCTTTATTTAGGGTTGATTGCCTCTGGATTATTGTCGGCAATTGGTTTCTACTTTGCTACTTTAGAATTTCCGGTTATCCAAGAGGTGGGGGAAAGTCTCTCGCTATTTTATGCATCGCTTATTGGACTAGTGGTTACGCTAGGAATGGTTTTAATTACCGAGTTTTACACCTCGAAGAAATTTAACTCAGTCAAAACTATAGCCAAAGCAAGTGAAACAGGGCACGCTACCAATATAATTTCCGGACTAGCTGTATCCATGAAATCGACCACTCTACCCATAATTTTAATTTCCGCGGCTATAATTACTGCTTTTAATCTGGCGGGCTTATATGGAATAGCAATTGCGGCAATGAGTATGCTTTCTATGACCGGTATTATTGTGGCTATAGACGCATTTGGACCTATAACCGATAATGCCGGCGGAATCGCACAGATGAGCGGACTTTCAGAAAAAGTTCGTGAAGTTACTGACGAACTAGATTCGGTTGGCAATACGACAAAGGCCGTTACCAAAGGCTACGCAATAGCGAGTGCGGGATTAGCTGCATTAGTACTTTTTGCGGTCTATTCTCAGGAATTGCAGGCTGTTGGTATAAACGCATCCTTTAGATTAGATAACCCCAACGTAATAATTGGATTGTTTATTGGAGCCGCCGTACCTTACCTATTTGCTGCACTAGCGATGGAAGCAGTTGGAAAAGCAGCCGCCAGTGTAGTAACCGAAGTTCGCCGCCAATTTAAGGAGATAAAAGGAATCATGGACGGCAGCGCTAAACCGGATTATGCTAGAGCTGTATCTATAGTTACCGCCTCAGCTCAAAGGGGGATGATAATTCCCGCCCTGATACCAGTAGTTTCACCTATTATAGTTGGTTTGTGGCTTGGACCAGAGGCTCTGGGAGGGTTTTTGGTGGGATCTATAGTGACAGGGTTATTTTTGGCCATATCCATGACTACCGGCGGAGCAGCGTGGGATAATGCCAAGAAATATATCGAAGAAGGGAATTTAGGCGGAAAGGGATCCGCTGCTCACAAAGCCGCCATTACTGGAGATACGGTTGGAGATCCGTATAAGGATACAGCAGGGCCTGCGATAAACCCTATGATAAAAGTGATTAATATAGTGGCACTTCTACTTGTACCCTTTTTGTGATAAGTCTGCTGTACCCTTGCGTCCAGATAAACTGGACTAAAAGACACGGCTGGTCCGGCTATCAACCCAATGATAAAAGTGATTAATATCGTTGCTCTACTTTTAGTTCCGTTTCTTTAAAACAAAACCGAGGCGTTAACCTCGGTTGAGTTCTCTCTTTTCTACTGGCGTTCCTTAAGTTTAGATTCGGCCGCTTCAGCTCTATTGAGTACGGTGTTAAAGCTATCCGGTGGCCTCCATTTTCTCCTATGGATAGTCAATAATGCACCTAGTTGTCTAAGCATTCTTAAAGCTGAATTGTAGACATCCCAAGCGCGGTTTCTGCTCGTACCGAAAATTCGGCCGACTTCTGCGTGTGATCTGCTAATCCCGTCATCCAACCCGAAGGTCAGTCTTATCGCTCTGGCACGACGAGGGCCACCTCTATTTTCTTGAATTGAGTCTAGACCCTCTTCGATACTCTCTATGAAAGCAGTAAGATCGTGAAAAACATTTGTTGGTGGTATCAGGGTGTTTACCAACCGACCGTACGCATTTACCCTCCTTTTTAGATACTCACCTACGTCTTCAGTGCATTTTTCACAATCTATCTCCAGCTCACCGACAATTTCGTAGGCCAGGGTTACCTGTGAACCAAGTATTTGCGTATCCTGGATCATCAAATCGCCCTGGCAATTTGGACAGAGAATCGCCATAATTATCCCTCCTTGTTTGCAGGCTACTTCCGTAGTTCAATTTTCTGACATATGAATTATACAGCTATAGGTCAATTTTAGAGATTTTCGAACGCCTCGATAGATTTATTTATAGTTTCCTCTACTCCGGTATGGGTAGTGTCTATTACCAAATGAAAATATTTAGGATCTTCGTAGTTATCATCTGAGTATAACTTTTTGAATTTGGCTCGTAATTCATTTCTGCGTTTAACGATTTCTTTAGAAGTTTCCTGGTGAGTATGTTGCCTTTCTATTATTCTTTTTGCAGATACTTCTTTATCCGCAGTCAATAGTATTCGAAATACACTGTCTAAATCTCTAGCAAACCAACCACCGTAATGACTGTCAAATACAATATGCTTACTGTTTTTCATTCTTCTGAAAAATTCTTCATCCACCCTATTATCTAGCTCCTTTGGGATTGCGGCTGTGTTCCATAAAGGAATGCGGTTATTTTTTTGATATTCCCTAAATATATCTCCAGCAGCTATATGCTCCCAACCAAGTCTCTTTGCAAGACCATTAGCTAACGTACTTGTTCCAGTACCCATATCCCCACAAACAATTATATTCTTGTATTTATTTGACATAGAAAAATTATACCACTGTATAATACATATATAAAAATCTGTAAGTTTGACACAGGGGCTATGATTGAAGATAATAGACAAAGTTACAAAATCCTTTAATTTGGAAGGGGGTGCAAATAATAATATGTCAGACGCATACTGTGTAAAGTGTAAGGCTAAGAAAGAAGTTCAAAATCCAGAGCAAGTTACCATGAAAAACGGTAGAAAAGCACTAAAAGGTACTTGTCCAGATTGCGGAACTAAAATGTTTAAAATCGGAGGCTAAAAACCTTTGATTTGTTATTTGTATAGAAGAAAAGCGACTCAGTCCGGCATTCGTCAACTGGCGAAGCGGAGGGTCGTTTTTCTTTTATAAATCTTGGTTTGAATACTTGTTTACAATCTAGTAATACGTTAAAATAAATTTTTAACCAACAAACAAAGAAAGAAGGTGATATATAAAACATGCAAAGTAAAGCTATTACAATAATATTAGGTTTATTGGGGGTCTATTTTCTAATATTTCATTCGGATCCGTTTCCATTCAATCACGACGCTATTGGTCTACCACCTATTCATGATGTACACAGAATATTTGGGGTTATCTTACTGGGTGCTGCTATATATTTGGGGTGGAAGAGTATGAAAACTAAAACTCAGAACTAACTAGTTAACCTAGCGGGAGAATATCATACTTTTGGATGGGAAAAACTGAAAAAGATTGTCAGGTTTGAGTTTTTAGTTATTATGTAACGTAGCCTGATATAAGCAGAATAGTACTACTTTTTAGTTTTAATCTTCTGGGAGAGCGTCAAATTTCACTTTGAAATCATTCATATATTTCTTTACCGCTTCAGGCCCAGTGTTCGTTTCTACCATTTGTTTCATTTTATTTTTGTGAGCATCATCATTGGCGCTCATTGCGTGTTCTTGGCTATTTTTCATCATTTCTTCTGGTGTTTCTCCTTTAATTTTTACATCACAAACACCGTCTAGTTCTTTACAAGTCATAGATTTCATAATTATTCACCACCTTTCTCATATTGGGTATTATATCAATTGAAGGCAAGTAGGTAATAAAAAAGTAGACTTAGTCTGATATACTGTTTGTGAGCTGGAGGGAGTAGGTTAAGGAAACGCTCAAAGAGCGGAATCCAAGTGTCTGGGCACCCTGACGCCACCAGAGTAAGGTTGTCAGGATCCTACCTCCTCCCGCTTTCATAACGGAGAGAGAAGTTGCAGAACGAGATACCACTCCCTTTTCTCGTTAGTCGGTATACCCGTACCGCACTGCAACCTCACTCTACGGGCTTGGTGTACACCTTGAGCGTCTGTGTACTTCAGGTTCCGTTGGGCCCAGTGTGTGAGTGAGTGGCTACAACCCCTCGCACGCACTGGGTTCTAATCTCTTTCCTAAATATTTAAAATCAGCGGGCTAAGAGGTTTGATGTTGTCTTTTCTGACAATATAGCTTCAGTGGTGAACCAGGATGACCTCGGCCACTTCAATCGCTATAACTTCCTTGACATTATTCGGATTATCGTATATTCTGAAAATATGAAAAGTGTAGTGATTGTGCGCAATCGAGGTCAAATAACAATCCCTGATCCTATTAGAAAAACTGTTGGATGGGTTAACCCCATGTCGGCAGTTTCAATTAGCGTGGTTAAACCTGATGAAATCGTTTTGAGACCTCATCAGAATAAGTTGGATTGGGATCAGATTTGGAAAAATATTAATGCTTCCAGAGCAATATCCGGAAAGGGAGATGAAAGTGGCTATGATTTTCTAAAAAAAGATCGTAGATCTCATTAACCAATGGACACCTTAGTTGTCGATTCTTCAGTAATTACAAAGTGGCTGAACAAGAATAATGAGAAAAACATAGATAAAGCGGATTTAATTCTCGAAGATACTCATAAAGGTAAGGTAGAATTAATCGCTCCCGAATTGGCAAAGTACGAGGTTGGAAATGTACTTCTTACTGGCAAGAAATTAGTTCCTAAAGAAGCAAACATTTCTCTTGGTACCATCTATTCCCTTCCAATTACTTTTGTTGGTGAGACTGAAGATTTGGCAAAACAAACCTTTAACCTTGCCTTTAAGCACAAGGTTACCTACTATGATGCTTCTTTTATGTCTCTAGCCAAGCAATATAAGGCGACTTTGATTACAGATAATATTAAACATCAAGGTAAGTCTTTTGAAGTTAAGACCGTTTCTTTACAAAACTACTAATTCTTTAATCTACTTTCAGCTTCAACAGAATATTGACCCAAAGAAAAGACCACTAAAAATAACTGACCTAACAAGAAAATATAGCTCTATTGTTGATGTAATCTGGAGATTATAAGCACTCCGATTGCATAGGGGTGCCCTAGCTGGTGAGCCAACGCTTACGTTATTCGAACAAATTCGTATCTAATTTCTATTCTTCCGTTAGTAAAATTCAGTATCCAGAGGTAATATATAAAGAGGTGAACTATTTAACTTCCTTCATAAGGTCTTGATCTACTTTATCAAATACCTCATCTGAGCTCATTTTAGATACATTTAATACAACATCAGCAAACTTTTTTGTAGGTTCAACATACTTGATGTGCATCGGAGTAAGAACTTCTTTATCGTAAACTGGGTCTACGAACTTGTCTCGTCTCTCTTGGCTAGTTTTTTGATCTATGTCTAAGTAATATTTTCTACTGTATAAATCTCTGAGATCCTTGTGCCACAAAGACAAGTATCCCTCTATTATGAGGACTTCCTTGGGATGAATAGTGCGAGGAATCATATTTTTGTGTTCAAAGTAATCAGGATTTGAGCGATCACTCCAAGTTCTAATTGTAACGGGTTTTCCGCTGCGTAGAATCTCAATATCTTTCAGTAGTTTCTCCCAACGGATAACATCAGGATGGTCCCAATTAATCATACCTTTTAAGGTAGGAAGCTTATTTCTACCATCATCCTCTAGTTGATAGTCATCTAAAGTAAGCATCTCCACCTTTTTTGGATATGTGTCTACCAGGCGATATGAAAGTGTAGATTTACCAGATCCAGATCCTCCTGCAATGCTAATTATTTTCATGTTTCGTATCTTACATCAAAAATGCTAGAATGCCAGCTATGATTAAAGCTGTGATTTATGATTTGGATGATCTCATGGTTAATTCATACGAAATTCACGTTCGTGCGACCAATTTATTACTAAAACAGCATGGAGTTGATGCAAGTAATATTCCTAAGGAAGTAAATAGGCGTTTCGTTGGGATGAGAATTTCAGATATCTTAAAAACTATTATATCTTATATTAATCTTAACGTTGATTTCGAGAGTTTTTATAAGGAAAGGAATAGAATCTTCCTAGACTTAGTTAAAAAAGAACTTAAACCAATGCCTGGGCTTAATGAATCATTGAGCTACTATAGACAAAGGGAGTTTAAGATTGCTTTGGCTAGTTCTGGGACAAAAAAATATATTGAAATGGTATTGGACAGGTTTAAAATAAAAGAGTATTTTGACGTTATAATTTCTGGTGATCATGTAAAGCATGGGAAACCAAATCCTGAGATTTATAAATTAACCCTAAATAAACTGGGCGTCAAACCTAGTGAGGCAGTAGTTTTAGAAGACGCTGAAGTAGGAATAGAGTCAGCGAAGGGGGCTGGATGTTATTGCATAGCTGTAGCAAATCCCAACACACCAATACAGGATTTATCCAAAGCTGATAAAGTGATAAATTCCCTAAACGAAATAAATACCGTAAAGCTACCTTGATGTGCTACCCTAACGACTCTGACTTCAAACACCCTGATTCAGGTTCTGAACGATTGGAAAGAACAAAACTTATTAGATCCAATCAAACCTAGCAACAATCTTAGTCTTAGTTATCCAAAATTATTAGAATCTTAAATTGTTTTATAACGATGAATAATTTCTTGAAGCTGTTTATGTAATTTTGGCGGAGCGGTACAGAATGGAAAGGTTTCTTTAGATCTTTTAAGATGGTTAGAGTAATCCATTTGATTACCGTTGAAGTAGGTGAATACGCCGCCTGCTTCCTCTATAATTATTTGCATTCCGACATCATCCCAAATATTTGTGTTTCGATGGATATAACCTCCTAGATTTCCTTTGGCTACCATCATTCCGTCAAAGACACAGCCACTACTTCTTAGATTTCTTATGTTTAGAACTATATCTGCAAGCAGAGAACATTCATCTCTGGTAAGCTGTGGTTTTTCTTGATGACCATCAATACCATATCCAACAAGGGTATGCAGTAATTTAGTTTCTTTAGTTACTTGGAGTCTTTCAGAGTCAAGAAACGCTCCTTTTCCTTTTTCTGCTGTGTATATTTCGTGAAAATACGGTAGGGAAACGCCACCTGCCAAAGGTTTATCCTTATGAAGTAGGCCTACTATAATTCCAAACAAAGGTACACCGTTTGCGAAGTTACTAGTCCCATCGATCGGGTCTATTACCCAAGTGTAGTCGGAATTATTATCTATAACTCCCGCTTCTTCATCGATAATATTATGATTAGGGTAGTCCTTTTTTATTTTAGATATTAGAAGCTTACCGATTGCCAAATCTGTTTCGGTCAACACTTGATTGTTATCTTGTCCTTTAGATACACCTCTTACTCTACCAAAACTACCCAGAGCAATCTTAGATACCTCTGTTAAAGATTTTATTAGGAAATCAGAGTATGACATCTACAGGGATCTTAACAAATGTAGTAGAAGTAAATCTAGTCTTTGATCTTAGCAAACAACGTAAATTTGGCTTGGAACTCTTTACAGCAGGTTATGAAAGACTATCGTTTTGTTTCTACGCTTCCAGCTTTTGAGGCTAAACTCCAACCTAAAGCAAATTACCAAAGTTTATTGGAATAGACAGTTTTACGGTTTTCTTGCTTGCCAGGTATTGTACATCCCTAATTTTTTAGGGTTGTAAAAAACTACAGAAGTTATGTGTTTTTGATCAGCTCTATCTCCACCTTCGTTGTAAATTAATCCGTCGTAACCCTTTCGTAACATGAAATCCGTAAATATGGTAGAAGCATGTTCCGTTTCACTACCTTTTCCACTTTTGTTACGATCCAAAAGTTGTCTCAGTTCAAGAGCATTACCGCTAGCCAACCTACTTTTTAATAGTCTTAAGTAACTTGAAGTTATATTGTACCAATTAAGAAGCATTCCTTGTTCACTAATAGGTTTTCCCTCAAGCTCAAGTTTTCCAGTAGGAAATTGAGATTTAAAGTAGTCTTGATAAAAAGAGAGCCATTCTTGAGCGAAATCGGTTGTCACAGGGGCGTTTATTCTAGGGTTAATCTTGGAACGCATATCTAGCATTTTCGCTTGAAATGGCAGTAATTCTTGTGTTACAGCTTCAGAATCAGTTCCCCGACTAAGCTCTGAATAAATTTCGGCATTTCTCTTTTCTGGAGTAGTATAAAAGCCGTTACCAATCGTAAGACTTCGAGTCTGGGTTTCTAAACTCTTACCTGTATAGTCCACAGAGTCGTCAAACTCAAGCTGATCCTGTTTGGCACCATGGTGTAAAAGTTCAGGAGAGCTTCTAAAATCTTCTTCAGATAAAGTCCTTGGATCTATGGTACCTAAAACAACATCTCCAAATTGTTCTCGTTCACTAAACTCTATGTCTTTTTTATCAAAAGCTGCATCTGCGGGCTGCCTAAAAAAATCTTTCTCGTTCTTAGCTTCAAGATTTGCTTTTGCTTTGGCAGCATCAAAATCTATAGCATCTTTTGATAAACCCATGTCTTCTGGCGATGGTTTTTCTGACTCTGGTATCACTATTAAATTTTACCATAGAGATGAAAATAGGATCTATTGACTGTTACAACAGCCTATACTTATTGGTGAGCCAGGAAGGACTCGAACCTTCAACCTATTGCTTAAGAGGCAATTGCTCTGCCGATTGAGCTACTGGCCCACGTGGCGCCCCAGGAGGGATTCGAACCCCCGACCTTGACGTTAGAACCGTCCTGCTCTATCCGCTGAGCTACTGGGGCACATTGGTTATATTCACTGCGAGCTAAATATTTTGGTATTATATCAATTTAAAGCTACAGATTCAATTAATGTGGGAAGGGTAGGTTTTGTGGGGATACTAATTACTTAATTAAAAATATTTACCTTATTAATTTTCCATTCACTAATATTCTTAAACCTATCTGAGGTTAGGATTAAATTCCTAAGTTTTATGTTCTCAATTTTTTTATTTACAATCCAAAAATATTTTGGGTAATATAAAAATATAGCCGGTGCTTCATCTGCTAAAATCCTATTAAATTTGGCATAACTATCTTTCCTCTCTTCTCTCTTAAATATTTTTCGCCCGTCCTCTAAAATTTTGTCTATCTTATCTGATTGTAGTCCCGTTATATTTCCATCGTTTATTTGAGAGCTGTGCCAAATACTATACTGGTCAGGATCGACACCAAGCTGCTGAACACTCAAAAGAACCTGAAAGTCTCTCTCAGGGATAGCCTTTTCCCTTAATTCCGTGCTCTCCAATTTTAAAACTTCTACTTTTATTCCTAGTGCCGCCCAGTTATCTTTAATACGATCTAGCACCCTATCCAATTCAGGGTCTTGGGTTGTTGTGATGGTAATATTTAATTCTTCTTCAGAGTTTTTTCTGATCTCCCCATCAAGCTTCCAACCAAGAGCATCAAGATCTTTTTTAGCCTCATCAATATCAAATTGGATTGGGTTTTTAAAACTATTATCAGCCCAACTTTTTAAAGGGAGGGAGGTTTCACTAATAATTAGGCTAAAACCAGGAAGTATCTGGGTCACCAGTTCTTTTGACGTTGCTTTAGATAGCAGCTGTCTAAATCTCCTCTCCTTTAATAGATCATCATTAAGATTCATAAAAAGTACTATTTGCCTTTGAGCCAAGTTGCTACTAAAAATTTTTAGATTTGGCCAAGCGCTTAGCTCGTTTAGCTCAAAAAAGCTAAGACCTCCAAGGCCATCTATCTCACCAAGTTTCATTGACAGAAGAGCATCTTCTTTATTTTTATACAGTTTAAAAGCTAGATTTAGATAATCACTTTCAAGAACAATTTTATCCTCAAATATATTGGTTACTTTAAAATCTCCGCTTCCTATTGGTCGGTATTTTTCCAGTGATATATGCTCGGGAACTATTCCCAACGTTGTATTTTGGATAAAAGGGGATAGGGCTTCGTTTAGAATAAACTCCACCGTATAATTGTCGATTTTAGTTACCTTAACCCCCTTAAAATTCGAAGCGAAAGGAGAGGGCGGGTTAGGGTTTTGAGTAAGTTTAATTGTATGTACTACATCGTCGGATGTAATCTCCTGACCATCATGCCAATATAGATCTCTCTTGAGAGTGAATATATATTTTGTGGGGGATTCTCTCTCGAAGCTTTCAGCCAAATCCAAAACCACACTACCATCATCATCAATCCTAGTTAATCCCCTAAAAACCAGTGAGTTAATTTCCTCCTCCGCTAAGGTGGATGCGTATACCGGGTTTAGGGTAGATACGCTACCTACCACCCCTTCGTTAAAACTTGCTTTATTAATTTTTGCAGTGACTTGACTGAAAATATCGGGAAAGAAACTTATCGACAAAAATCTGACTGTTATCAATAGAACTAAAAAAAATATAGAAAGTAGAAATATTTGGCGGTATCGCCTTGTAATTAAGTGGACTAAAAAACGATAATAAAATCTAAGACTTCTTAGCATTTACTTAATAAACAGTAGGGAAAATGAAATGGTTGCAAAGAGAAAGGCCAAAACGATTGTTAAGTAATGGAGTATCTTTTCTGCTCCTCGCTTACTTCGATATGCTTCACCACCACCACCAAAGATAGCCCCTATTCCACTACCTTTTTTTTGTATAAGAATAACAGCAAGAAGTGATATTGATATAATTATCATCGCCACCATTAAGATATCTGTTAGCATTTAGGAGAGGATTTTAACATATTAGTAGTATCAATGGAACACCCATCTAAGAAGAGTATTTAGCCAACTTATCAAAATTGAGGCTATAAGGGCCGAGAAAATGGCGATAGCATGAAATTTAGGCACAAAAAATCCGCTAATTTCTAGTCCGGAAAAATCAAAATTTACGATAGAAAATCCCGAAACAACAATACTGATTAAATAAAGTAACAGTGCTCCACTAAAGAAACTAAATAACCCAAACGTAAATAGATTTAACGGTAAAGAAATAAATTTTAAAATTGGCTTTGCCACCATTATTAGCACTGCAAATACTATCGAAGCAACTAATAATATTTCTATTTTCTCGAATTCAATACCGGGGAAAAAATACCCAACAACAAAGAAAGAAGTGGTACTTAAGAAAAGTTGCTTAACAATATTCCTCATTTTACTAGGTTATCAAAGGTATTTTGAACTGTCAAAAGTTCTCTCCCTCTTAAATTCCGATGGTAAGAAATTGCAAATCGATGGGCTTCGTCTCGCAGTCTTTGTAACAAGTGCAGCGCTTTAGAATCTCTTGGGAGCCTTAACGGTTTGTCTTTTCCAGGAATATAGATCTGCTCCAACCTCTTAGCCAATCCTAAACAAGGTATGTTTAATTGGGATTCTTTTTGAGCGGCCAAACAGCTTGAAAGTTGACCTTTCCCACCATCAACTACAATTAAATCTGGTAGCCGCCAATCGTTATTAAAGCGCCTAGATATTACTTCTTTCATCATAGCCGTGTCATTGATCCCCCTAACTCTTTTGATTTTAAATTTTTTGTATTCGCTTTTATCGATTTCCCCGTCCGTAATCACCACCATCGATCCAGTCGCATACTCACCATGAATATTTGAAATATCATAGCCTTCAATTCTCCTTGGGATTTTTTTTAGATTTAGGACAGATTTTAATTCCTCAAGGTCCTCTTTGTATCGTAGCCGAATAAATTCTGGATCCTCCATATATCTCGTTACATCACCTCTGGGTTGGGTAACATAGTTTAACCCGTTTAGCTTTTTCCTAATCTCTTCTGCCTCTTCAAATTTAAGTTTATTTGAGGCAATCTTCATCTCTCGTTCCAAATCATGAATCACTTTCTGCTTTTTTCCATTAAGGAAGAGTCGTAGATTTTTAATGCTTTTTTTGTAGTCTCTAAAACCAATTTTTCCGACACAAACACCTGGGCACAGTCCTAAATGGTAGTGCAAGCAAACCCGACTAGATGGTTTACAAGTACTATATGGAAATATTCTCCTTATTGTTTTCAAGGTTCTTCGAACGGTGGTGGCCGATGGGAACGGACCAAAATATTCTTTTGCATCTGCTATTTTTTTACGTCTGGCGGGAAGTACTTTAGGGAATTTATCCTTCGTAAATATTATATAGAGATAATCCTTATCATCTTTAAGTTGAACGTTAAATTCAGGTTTATACTTTTTTATCAAATTTGCTTCTAGAATCAAGGCTTCAATTTCAGAGTTAACTTCAAATGTATCTACTTCAAAAACATTCTCTATTAACCGATTTACTCTTGGGTCATCAGCGGGACGTTGGTAGGATTTCAATCTGTTTCTGAGATTCAAAGCTTTTCCAATGTATAGAATTTTTCTATTCCTATTTTTGAGTATATATACACCCGGCTTATCGGTGATCCTTTTTGAGTCTAATTTCATTGTTATATTCTACTACGAAAGTCTATTCTTGAATTTCCTAAAAAGAGGATAAAACAATCCACCGAGAGTGGCTAGTAAAAGAAATAGAAGTAATACCTGAGGTGTGTTAAAGCTGAAAAATGGGCTAATCGCTATTACCTTAGACTCTTCGAAAATTTTCTCCACTCCTTGATCATACCCTACTAATTTTGTAGTCAGCTTTCCTTCTCCTGACTTAAATACTGATCCACTTCTAAGTTTTATATTTACCACGTACTCGCTAAAGGGGAGTATTGTCCCAATCTCCTGATTCTCTTCACCTATTAGTTGCATTGATTCCGCTGAGATATTTATTCTTGAATATCTTAATGATTTACCGGTATCATTCTTTATAATTATCTTCCCACCTGTTGGAAATCCTGATATGGTCTTTGATATACCTAATTCAACCGTAGGATTTGCTGAAAAATTAAATTCTTCGTTTACAAATGATACATCAGATGAATTATCAGTAGATGACCAAAACATTTCTGGGATTTTCGGCTCTTCACTGGAGGATTCCCGTATAAATAAAGCAAAGTGATTTGCGTCTGTATAATCAAAATAATCTACTCTTCTGGTTGAAGCCCAAGTCGGATCCACCTGCACCCACCTCTTATTTTCATTATCGAAATACTCAACCCAGGTATGGAGTTTTTCACTACTTTCCTTTCCATTTACAATAGTAGGGGTGAGGGATGTCCCATCCCCAACTACAAATCCAATCACTTCTCTTGCTGGAATATTTTTTGCTCTGGATAGCGAAATAAATAAGTCTACAAATTCGCTGGATAGAGCCTCCTTGGGATTAGATAAAGCAGAACTACCACCTAATCGCTTGGTAATATTTTTTTCTATTATTTCATTATTAAACACAAGAGTTTGAGTAACAAATTCGTATATTTCCTTCACATCTGAAAGCTCTGACGCCTTATCCAAAATATTTTTAGAGGTGGTATCCCAGTATTTTTGATTCAAAGTGAGTTCATTGTTAGTATTCTCTTTAGTAAAAATGTCACTAATGGATTTATCAATTTTAACTACTCCTTCTATCAAAATGTCTTTCTCTTCACCAGCATCCAACTTGTACAGTGCAAAATAGTTTCCATCATCATCCTCCTCAATTTTCTCTGGTCGAGGATTTATTTTAGTGAAATTAACTTCCTGAAAATTTGTATCTCTAGGTAGAAGTATTCTTTCCTCCTTCGAGAAGAAATTTGGATTCTTTAATTTTTCTCTGAAAGAAAACTCGGCTACTTGAAAATCACCAAAACTGGCAATAATTGTTTCTGAAGGCGAGTCTTTTTTGTTGAAGGTAAAAGTTCTAAAACTCTTGTTTTCAGTAGTCTTGTTTGGTTTTGGGTATATTGAGTACAACTTACCAAAGTTTTTGGGGGTCTTCAGCTTTAAAGAAAATGATCCGAGCTTTTCTGATGTGTTTATACCAGGTGTCAAGACCTCCCACATGTTCCCATTTTTTGTGGAAATATTATTTATCGTATAATTTAAAGTAAATTTAGTTAGTTTATTTTTTCCAATTACCTTATCGTTCAACTTTGCATTTAAAATCGTGAGACCCTTATCTTTTTTACTACTCACCTTAAATGACCCCAAAGAGTCGGTACCCGATGCACTTTTTATATCAGATGCGCCGATATTCAAACTGTATTCTGATGGGTATAAATCTGCGGTTAAATTTTGTAGAACTATTTTTTGGATAACCTTTGCCGAACCATTCTCTTGAAGAGTAAACGTCATATCATAGGAGACTGAGAAAGAAGCCGATTCTACTTTTTGAACTTTCAGAAAAGGAAGAAATATACCGGCGGTGAAGATTAACAAAATAATTGAATTCTTTACTCTCAAAGGCATGGTGGTTATTATAGATAAATTTTCAATAAAACTCTAGGCAGAAATCCAATTTTTTACTTTTGCAGAAACTTCCTCTGGAGTAAATCGAGTTTTTACCAAATATTCGTTGGCACCTAATGATAACCCTTTTTCAATCATTTCTTGGTCCTCAAAGTTGGAAAGTATTAATATAGGGATATATCTAGTAATTGGTGACCTTCTAAGCCTTCTTATTACTTCAAACCCATCTATTTCTGGGATTTTAATATCTAAAAAAATAATATTTGGAGATTCAGAAAATGCTTTCTCAATACCGATTTTTCCGTTTATTGCCGTAACTACCTCATAATTATCCAACAGGAATTTAAATTTTAGCATCTTTAAAAATTGAGGTTCGTCGTCTACCAATAATATTTTCATAATCACTTATTACTAGTTAAGTATTTTAACTCTCTTTTTAGATATTCGCCGGTGTACGATCTTTTCGATTTTATAATTGTTTCGGGATCCCCTTGGGCGACTACCATCCCACCAGCATCTCCACCATCTGGACCAAGATCGATTATCCAATCGGCTGTTTTAATTACATCAAAATTATGTTCTATCACCACTACGGTATTACCCAAATCTACCAGTCGATGAAGAACAGACAATAGGTTTTCGATATCGGCAAAATGAAGACCAGTTGTTGGCTCATCCAGTATATAAAAAGTCTTTCCCGTACTTTTACGCGAGAGTTCTGTGGCTAATTTAACCCTCTGTGCTTCTCCACCCGACAAAGTTGTTGCTGGTTGGCCCAAACGTATATACGAAAGGCCAACATCTCTAAGAGTTTGAAGTTTATTTTTTATGGCTGGTACATTATTAAAAAATTCCAGCGCTTCCTCAACAGTCATTGCTAAGATTTCAGAAATATTTTTGCCTTTAAAACTTATCTCTAAGGCTTCTCTGTTATACCTTTTACCTTCACAGGTTTCACAGGTAACGTAGACGTCTGGTAGAAATTGCATCTCAATTTTAATAACGCCATCACCTTGACAAGTTTCACATCTACCTCCCTTAACGTTAAATGAAAACCTACCCGCTCTATAGCCTCTTATTTTAGCTTCGGCTGTCTGTGCGTATAATTCTCGAACATAAGAAAAGGCGCCAGTGTAAGTAGCTGGATTACTTCTTGGTGTTCTACCAATTGGTGATTGATCTATACTTACTACTTTATCAATAAATTCAATACCCAAAATACTTTTGTGCTTTCCAACTTTCTCCTTTGAACGGTAAAGACTTGCACTCAAGGACTTTCTCAGGATATCTTCAATTAGAGTGGATTTGCCAGAACCAGAAACACCGGTAATACAAATAAACTTCCCTAAAGGAAAATCTACATTAATATTTTTAAGATTGTGTTCTGAGGCCTCAATGATTTTTAGTGATTTGCCGTTTCCTCTTACCTTTTTTTTATAATCTTTCATTACTATTTTTTTACCCGAAAGAAATTGCCCCGTTATGGATTCCTTTGATCTAGTTATTTCTTTTGGTGTCCCGTAAGCAATTATCTCTCCCCCATGTTCCCCAGCACCAGGACCAGTATCGAGCACCCAATCTGCACTTTCAATAGTTTCTCGATCGTGTTCGACCACGACAACCGTATTTCCTAAATCACGGAGATTTTTTAGGGTGTTAATTAATCTGGTATTATCTTTTTGGTGAAGACCTATGGACGGCTCATCTAAAACGTAAAGGACTCCAGAAAGCCCAGAGCCAATTTGTGAGGCTAAGCGGATTCTTTGAGCCTCCCCACCAGCAAGAGTAGCGCTAGTTCTCCCTAATGTAAGGTAGTTCAAACCTACATCTACTAAGAATTTTAACCTGGTCTTTATTTCTTTTAGTACTTGCTTGGCGATTATCTTTTCTCTTTCGGTCAAGTCAAGAGATGCAAACCACTCTTTGGCTTTATCTATTGAATAATCACTCACTTCGGTAATTGGTTTCTTATTGATTGTTATAAATTGCGATTCCTTCTTTAATCTAGAACCCTTACAAGTCTCACAAATTTCTTCTCTCATATATTTCTCAATTTCCCTCTTGGTCCATTCACTATCCGTTTCTTTGTATTTACGTAAAATCTCTGGCATTACTCCTTCAAAAGTGGTGTTAAAAGTTATTAATTTTCCAAACCTATTTCTCCCTGAGACTTTAAATACTTCTTCCTCAGAACCGTAAAGAACAGTGGTTAAAGCATTTTTTGGTAAATCCTTGATTGGTGTGCTTAAAGAAACTTTCAAATGATCCACTAGAGCATCTAACCTTCTTGAAGACCAAGTATCCGATCCTAATATCCTACTCCAAGGTAATATTGCACCTTCGGAAATCGAAAGACTTTTATTTGGTATTACTAAATTCTCATCCACACTGAGTTTTGTGCCTATCCCAGTACACTCCGGGCAAGCACCGTATGGAGAATTGAATGAAAATGTTCTAGGTTCTATTTCGGGTAGGGATACATTATGCTCAGGGCAAGAAAATTGTTCAGAGAATAATTGATCCTTCCCATCTATTGATGCGATTACGACTCCTTCTGATAACTTCAAAGAGGTCTCTACAGATTCGGTGAGTCTTTGTTTGTCTACCGGAGTTACTAGTCTATCAATCACCACTTCAATATCGTGAATTTTATATCTAACCAGTTTTGGAGTTTCTCCTATTTCGTAGACCTTTCCATCCACTCGTACCCGTACGTACCCTTTTTTCTTTAAATCCTGAAAAACTTCATCATAAATTCCTTTTCTACCCCTCACAATCGGGGAAAGGATAAGAAGTTTTTTATTTTTTGGGAATTTTTGTATTTTATCGACTATTTCTTGAGGGGTTTGGGCTTTTATTTCTTTTCCATCTACCGGACAGTGTGGTGTTCCTACTCTTGCCCAAAGCAGTCTCATATAATCATAAATCTCAGTGATAGTGCCTACAGTAGAGCGCGGGTTTTTTGGAGCAGATTTTTGATCTATAGATATGGCTGGGGAAAGACCTTCTATCTGATCTACATCTGGTTTTTCCATCAGGCCTAGAAATTGTCTGGCGTAGGCAGAAAGGGATTCTACATAGCGCCTCTGCCCCTCAGCATAGAGTGTATCGAAGGCCAAAGAGGATTTACCCGAACCGGAAATACCAGTGATAACCACTAATTTATTTTTAGGGATTTCTACGGAAATATTTTTGAGGTTGTGCTCTCTAGCACCAACAATGGAAATCTTATCATTCATAGATCGGAAATTATACGCGATTTTGCAAATTAATTCAAGTGCTAGAGACCAATACTTTATACTTGACAATGGCTATGGGGCTGAATTAAAATACACTAGTTGATTGGTGTCACCCAATTCGTGTAGTTTGGAGAGGTGTTCACGGTAGAGGGTGCCATACCAGCGATGCGTTGCGAACCTTCCAACTAGCAGTTCATGTTGTGTTGCTAGACCTGGTTTCGGGTAGCCAGTCGCTGGTAAAAACCCTCTCAAAACTGAATTCAACAGTTGTTCCTGGCCTACGGATGCGAGTAGGGCTTGGGAAACTTGTAATTGGACTGGGATCTATCTTTACTAAGAGTCCTCAAGCGCACCATTGAGGGCTCACAAACTTACCGGTCATCGCTGCCTAGCAGCGGGAAACTGGGGTGGGTGTGTCTTCAGACCCTCGGGTCAGTGGACGGAATGGCACAACATGACCCTCTACGCCTTCCAAGGAGTACGGTCGGTTCAACCTTCCGATAAATACCCCACCTAAAAACAGATTCACACCGCCAGTCTGGATCAGGGTGTAGACCTGGACGGTTGGTGATGAAGTATGGCGGACCAACTAAGTGCTGCTTCATTATTCTGCCATAGCCTTCTAGTACGTCTTTTCGTCTAACGTCTGACGTCTCATGTCGGCCGACTAAAGCCCTGGTGAAACACCACACCAGGGCCTCTCTTTTTTAAGACAACTTTCCTGTTTCTCTTGCAGTAACTGTTTTGGGGATGTGCAAGTTTTTATTCTTTAATTCCAACATCTGATCACGCAGGAGAGCGGCGCTTTCAAAATCTAGATTTTCGGCTGCATGTTTCATTTCTTCTTCAAGATCTTTGGCGAGTTTTTTAATTTCTTTCTTTGGTACTTTGGTAAGATCAAGCTCCTCCACCGTACTTGCATCAGGTTGAATTTCTTCCAGCCTTTCACCAATATCATGAATCGCTTTTTTAATAGTTTCTGGAGTTATTTTGTGCTTTTTATTATAAACAAGCTGGATATTTCGACGACGGTTTGTTTCTTCTATTGCTCCTCTCATAGAACCAGTTATCTTATCGGCATACATTATCACCTTTCCATCCACGTGACGAGCCGCTCTACCTGTAGTCTGAATAAGACTTGTTTTGGATCTTAAAAATCCTTCTTTATCAGCATCTAGTATAACCACCAGGGAAACTTCTGGCAGATCTAACCCTTCGCGCAGCAAATTTATTCCCACCAAAACATCGAATTTTCCTTTTCGTAGATCGCGCAGAATATCTATTCTTTCCAAGGTATTTATCTCATGGTGGATATACATTACTTTTATTTCTCTTTCTGCTAGAAATTCCGCTAAATCTTCCGCCATATTTTTTGTGAGCGTAGTGACCAATACCCGCTGTCCTTTAGAGACGCGATTTTTAATTTCTTCCATGAGGTCGGGGATTTGGCCTTTGGTTTTTCTAATTTCAACTTCGGGATCGATAATACCAGTGGGCCGGATGATTTGCTCCACTATTTGATCCGCAAGACTCAACTCATAATCCTGTGGTGTGGCGGAAGTATAGATTACTTGATTAAGTTTTCTGGAAAATTCTTCATAGTTCAACGGTCTATTATCAAGTGCACTAGGCAATCTAAATCCATTATCAATCAATACACTTTTTCTGGCTTTTTCCCCGTGCCACATACCACGAATTTGAGGAACGGTCATGTGTGATTCATCAATAAAGAGTAAAAAGTCTCTTGGAAAATAATCCATTAGTGTAAATGGGGAATCCCCTGGAGCACGACCATCAAAATATCTTGAATAATTTTCTATTCCTTTTACAAAGCCAAATTGATCTATCTGTTCAATATCAAAATTTGTCCTTTGCTCCAATCTTCTATACTCCACTACTTTGTCATTATTTTTGAAGTAAGCCAGTCTATCCTTTAAATCTTTTTTTATTTGGGTAAGTGGTGCTTGAAGATTTTCTTTTGGCATTACGTAATGACGAGCCGGGAAAATCATGGTTTCCTCTTGCTCTTCAATATTTTCAAAACTGGTCGGTTTTAACCTGTCTATTTTTTCAATAGAATCACCAAAAAAACTTACCCGAACAATAAATTGCTCATAAGAAGGGTAAATCTCTAAGGTATCACCCTTCACTCTAAAATTCCCCCTTTTCAGTTCAAGATCATTTCTTTCGTACTGAATATCTACTAATCCGCTTAAGACTTCTTTTAGCTGAATTTTTTGACCCTTGTACAGACTGATTACACTATTTTGATAGGAATCAGGAGATCCTATATTGTAGATACACGATACGGAAGCAACTATAAGTACATCCCTGCGTGTAAGTAAGGCTTTGGTTGCCGCTAGTCTTAATCTGTCAATTTCTTCGTTTATGGCAGCATCTTTTTCTATATAAAGATCTATCTGAGGAATGTATGATTCTGGCAGGTAATAATCGTAATAACTTACAAAATATTCCACTGCATTTTTGGGGAAGAATTCGCGAAATTCGCTGGCAAGCTGAGCCGCCAAAGTCTTATTGTGAGCGATTACCAATGTTGGCTTTTGGGTTTGTTGAATGATGTTGGCCATAGAGAAAGTCTTACCCGTAGCAGTGGCCCCAAGTAAAACTTGGTGTTTGTAATTTTTCTTAATACCATCTACTAGTTTTTTTATTGCTTCCGGTTGATCGCCAGTCGGCTCAAATGGTTTCACCAATTCAAAGCTTTGGCCTTGCTTAGTTTTAATCCTGAACTTTGTTGAAGGATCAGATTTATCCATAATAATTAATTTTAGCGCAAAAATATTTTTATTTAAAGTGTGGGAAGTTGTGTTTTGATAACTTTTGACCTTCTTTTACCTCTTTATACTCTGTTGACAGTCTCCGAAAATAGGACGACAATATAACCAGAAATTATGCGAACTAGAACTGCTTGGACTGATCGCAGATTCTTCTTAATTTTTAATTCCGAGCGAAAGCGAGGCTAAGTGGCACCGGTAATTTACAAGAGACAAAGAGACCTTCTTCAATTTGTATCGCAATTCATGCAAAAAAGAGGCTATGCCCCAACATTGGCCGAAATTTGTGATGGCCTAGGCCTTCGTTCCCCGGCAACAGTTCACGAGCACATACAAAATTTAATTATAAAAGGAGTGTTAAAAAAATCTGAAGGTGTTCGACGAGGTATAGAAGTAATAGATCAAAGAGCCATGGGTTGGATTCCCTCCGCCGTCGAGCTTCCTCTAGTAGGTAAGATTGCCGCCGGTCAACCAATAGAAGTTATTGATGATCACACAGCGTCTGTGATAGTTCCACCAGATATGATCGGTGACAAGCGTTGTTATGTTTTACAAGTAAAAGGAAATTCGATGGTGGAGGCAGCAATTTTGGATGGAGATTTTGTAGTAATTGAGCACCGAGAGACAGCCGAGAATGGTGATATAGTCGTTGCTTTGCTTAATGATAGTTTTGTAACCCTAAAAAGATTCTACCAGGAAACAGACCACGTAAGACTGGAACCAGCTAATTCTTCCATGAACCCTATCCTTACCAGAAATGTAAAGATCCAAGGAAAAGTCGTCGGGGTGGTTAGAAGATATCACTAAAAAACATTGATGCAAACATAAGTACAACTGAAATGGTCATTATCCCTACCGTAAACCAGGCCGTTATTTTTGTTAAGGTATTATTCACAAATTCCCCCATTATTTTTTTACTAGATGAGATTATTATAATTAAAATTAAAAGCGGTGGGGCCACTACTCCAGCCAGAATTTGGGAGTAGAAAAGGGCGGTGACTGGATTTATTTTTAATATGGCTATAGCTGTTCCAATGAAAAAAGTAGCTGTTAAAACTGCATAAAACCCTTTAGCATTATTTACTTTTCTACCTAGACCCTCGCTCCATCCAAATACTTCGGCAACTGCATAAGAAGATGAAGCCGCTAGTACTGGAAGCGCAATCAACCCGCCACCCACAATCCCAATAGAAAATAGTAAAAAGGCTCCATTACCGGCAATAGGTATAAAGGCCTTCGAAATATCGGCTGCAGTAAGGGCGCTAAAATTTTCTATGGGGCTATCAGAAAAGAAAAGTACCGTAGCGGTACTAATAATAATAAAATAGGCAACTAGATTGGAAAATATGAACCCGGGCGCTACCGCTAGGAATTTATTGCGCGCTTCACTTTTTGGGGTATGATCCTCTACCTCTTCAGACGTCTGCCAAAAAAATAAGTACGGTGTTATGGTGGTGCCTAAAAGAGCAGTAGCCGTGGCAAAGTATATAGGGGTAAATTCAATTCTAGGAATAAGAGTACTACTTAACACTAAACCCCAATCTGGTTTTGCCAATACCCCAGATGCAATATAAGCAAGGAACACAACAACTAGCCAAAGTAGAAGTTTAGATAACACTTTATAATTTTCAAACACTACTACATACCAAATAATTAAGGCCAGAACAGGAATGAAAACCACTGATGGAATAAAAGTAATAAAACTATTTAAAACAGAACCCATTATAGATAAATCTGCTCCAATGGTTAGTGTATTAACAACAATAAGGGAAACCATAGAAATGACGGCTACTTTTCTACCAAAATGTTCCTCTATAATAGTGGTCAGCCCTTTTTTCTTTACGTCGCCAATCTTTGCACTCATTCCTTGAACAACGATGAGTAGTGGTGTAGAAAGAAGAAGTAACCAAGCTAGAGCGAAACCAGTAGTTGCGCCGGTAATTGAGTATGTTGTAATACCAGATGGATCATTATCCGCACCACCAGTGATAATTCCAGATGAAGTTTTTTTAATCAAGTGAGAAGCTTTCATCTAGCTTTTTTAAACTCCTTATATTTATGATAATAGTAAATATCACTAATTTTTAACTCTAGCAATTTAAGTTCAATAAATCTAGCTATAACCATGTATAATCACTCCATGGGAAAACTCTACCTAGTCTCAACACCGATAGGAAACTTAGAAGATCTATCTATCAGAGCAATTAATACTTTAAAAAATGTAGATTTAATATTAGCGGAGGATACAAGAAGATCGTCTATATTACTAAAGCACTACTCAGTTAATAAATTATTATCGAGTTTTCATGAGCATAACGAAGAGAAAAAGCAAAACGAAATCATAGAAAAACTTAAACAAGGACAAAATATTGCCTTAATTTCAGATGCCGGTACTCCAACTTTATCCGACCCCGGGTATAAACTAATCCGAGAATGTGTTAAGGAAAACATCAAAGTAATTTCAATCCCCGGCGCTTCAGCAGTTATTACGGCGTTGGCTTCATCAGGATTACCTACAGATTCATTTTCGTTTTTTGGATACGCCCCAAAGAAGGGTGGGAAAAAAAGACTTTTCTACGAAAAAATGCACAAATCATTAGATGGTATCACCAGCACAGTAATATTATTTGAATCTCCATATCGCCTTGAAAAAACACTTCAAGAGCTGGCTAGTATTTTCCCTGAAAAAAACCTCGTAATAGCAAGAGAGCTAACCAAAGCTCACGAGGAAATAATTCGAGGTAAAGTAGCATTTGTTGCAAAAATTCTTAAAGGAAAAAAGTTGAAGGGTGAGATTACCATTCTAATAAATTAATAGATTCCTACCTGTCATTTCGGCTGGTTTATTATTACCCATCAGATAAAGCAGAGTAGGGGCAACATCAGCCAAAGACCCAGACTGGAGCTGAATTTTTTTCTCCTTTAGTTTATCTGAAATTGCCAAAAAGGGTACTGGATTTGACGTGTGCTCAGTATCGACTCCTTTTGTAATTGGATTAATCATTTGCTCTGCATTCCCATGATCTCCAACCAATACAACTGTGCCTCCCATGGGGTAGGCTTCGTCAACAATTTTTCCTACACAATAATCTAAAATTTGTACCGCTTCGATAGTTGCCTTTAGGGAACCGGTGTGGGCAACCATATCGGCATTAGCAAAATTTATTATATAAAATCCATAATGGGCTGTTCTTAATTTTTTTACAATAATATCGGTAATCGTGTGTGCCGACATTTCTGGCTTCAAATCATAAGTAGCTACTCTTGGAGATGGTACATGAAGTCTATCCTCGTAAGCAAAAGGGGTTTCAATACCTCCATTAAAAAAATAGGTCACGTGAGCGTATTTTTCTGTCTCTCCTATGTGGAACTGTTGAACATTATTGGTTGACACAACCAAAGATAAAGGATTACTTATTAATGGTGCGGGAAAGGCTACATGGGCAGGTAGATTGCGCTCATACTCTGTCATGGACACAAAGTAAAGATTTTTTATCTTTTCTCTTGAAAAACCAATAAATTCATCTAAAATAAATGCTTTCGTAAGTTGTCTAGTTCTATCAGGACGAAAATTAAAGAAAATAACACTATCATTTTCTTTTACAAATACCGGCGCTTTCTTTCCATCAGAAATTATGCAAGGCTCGATAAATTCATCCGTTACATTACCTTTGTAAGATTGATCAATCGCCTCGAATGGGCTTCTAAATACTTTCCCACTACCTACAGTTATTGTTTTGTATGCTTTCTCTGTCTTATCCCAACGGTTATCTCTATCCATGGCATAGTATCTTCCCGAAATTGAAACCACTTGACCAATATTAATTCCCTTCAATTTTGCATCTAGCTCCCTAAAAAATTGTAGCGCAGATGAAGGTGGTGAATCTCTACCATCGGTAAATAAGTGTAGATACACATTACCTACTCCAGATTGCTTAAGAAGCCATAGCAGCGCGTATAAATGTTCTACACTGGAGTGTACTCCCCCTGAGCCCACTAACCCCAGTAAGTGAACATTAGAATTATTTTTCTTTACATTATAAATTGCTTCCTTAAAAACAAGATTTTTTAAAAAAGTTCCGTCCGCTATGGCCGTATTTATTCTAGGTAGATCTTGATAAACTATTCTCCCCGCACCAAGATTCATGTGCCCTACCTCAGAATTTCCAACCTCACCGTGGGGAAGACCTACAGACTCACCCGCTGCTTCCAAAACGGTGTGGGGAAACGATGAATAATATGAATCAAGATTTGGTTTTTTGGCTGCTGAAATTGCGTTTACTTCCACTCCTCCTCCAGCAACTCCCCAACCATCTAGCACTATTAGTACCATTGGTTTTATGAAATTATCGGGCAAAGTTTTCATAAATTACTTACTTCATCATAGCTAAGAACTAGCATTAAATTCAACACCCAAAGACCCCTTGCAAGATATTTACATTTCTGGTAGTATTCTTCGTTATGCCAAATGATAATAAATGTACTACTCTTGTAATTTCCTGTATAGATTACCGATTCATAAGTTCTTGTCGAGATTACCTTTTAAAGATTGGGATAAAAGATAGGTACGATCTCCTCACTACTCCAGGCGCCTCCCTAAACGTCCAAAAGATAAAGGATGATATAAAAACTTCTCTTAAGGTACATGGCCCCAATGAGGTTTACATTTTTGATCATGATGATTGTGCAGTATACGGAAAAAATAACTCTGAAGAGAGACATATTCAAAATTTAAAAAAAGCAAAAGAGGTAATAAACAAAATTCAAAACGGTTTGAAAATCTATACTTATATAGTTAAATTTAATAAAGTGAAACAGATAAATTAATGAATATTGAACTTGCTCCAGAAACATTATTTCAGGTCGGGTTTCTTCCGATAACAAATACTCTTCTTACCACCTGGATAACTATGGTAGTGATTGTTGGAGTTGCCTATGCCGCAACCAGAAAAATCTCCTTAGTACCAGATAAACCTCAGGCAATCTTGGAAATCGTTTTAGATTGGATATTTGATCTCGGAGTTGGTTTATCGGATCATATACGAGCCAAGAAATTTTTTAGCATTGTAGCTACATTTTTCATATTCATAATCTTCGCAAATTACTTGGGACTTTTCCCTGGTGTGGGTACGATCGGCTTTTACACTTTTCATGGTCAGGAAGAGGTTTGGGTTCCTCTGATACGTCCTATGAATACCGATTTAAACGCCACTTTAGCCTTGGCTCTCATTTCAGTAGCAATGACTCACTACTACGCAATTAGTATTTTGGGATTTGGTGCATACTTGGGTAAATTTTTTAGTCTGAATCCTGTATTTTTATTTGTCGGATTTTTGGAAATTATTGCTGAATTTACTAAACTAGTATCGCTATCTTTCCGACTTTTTGGTAATATTTTTGCCGGAGAGGCACTTTTGGTGACCATTTCATCATTGTTTGCGTTTATATTACCACTACCGTTTATCGCCCTTGAACTTCTAGTAGGTTTTGTTCAAGCAATGATATTTATGATGCTTACCTTAGTGTTTATGATTATCCTAAGCGAGAAGGCAACCCATTAATGAATAGAATGGTGTTAAATTTTGAAGGGAGGTGTTTTTGTGGAATTTTCAATTAGTGGAGGATTAGTGGTAGCTTTAGGTGGTGCTCTTCCGGCACTTGCTATTGGACTTATTGGTATGAAGGCCATGGAAGCAATAGGAAGAAATCCTGATGCTCAGAGTAAAATTATGCCGGCTATGCTTTTAGGCATGGCATTCGCCGAAGCAATTGCTATTTACGCTCTAGTTTTGGCATTCATTGGATAAAAAAAGGTTATTAGGTCGCTAGGATTTTGGGTTGCTAGGTGACATACTCCTAAAAACCTAAGTACCCAATAACCTTATAGCCAATTTAGTTTATGGAAGTTTTAGAAAATTTTGGAGTACAACCAGTTTTATTACTAGCTCAGATAGTAAATTTTATTATTTTACTATTTCTGCTTAAAAAATTCGCTTATAAACCAATTATGAAAGTGCTGGAAGAGCGCAGAATTAAAATCGAAACTGGTGTGAGACAAGCCGAAGAGGCAGAGAAAAAACTAATGGAAACCGAAGTAAGGCAAAAGGAGATTATTTCTGGAGCCGAGCAAGAATCATCTAGAATTATTCAAGAGACAAAACACGCCGTTAAAAAATTACAGGACGAAACCTTAGTTGAAACAAATAAAAAAGCCGAGGAAATGATGGATAGAAATAAAGAAGTTTTGCAATTAGAGAAAGAAAAAATGATAAGTGAGGTGAAGATAGGAATGGCCGAATTGGTTGCCGAAACAACCAAAAAAGTAGTTGGTAAAACTCTTTCTCAGCAAGAAAATGAGCGTCTCGTAAGAGAATCACTTAAGAATATATAATCATGGGTTATTCAAAGCAAGATATTAAAATCGCCAAGAAAATTTTTGAAGGTAGTATTAAAGAAGGAAATATTGAAACATCAAGGTTATTTTCAATTATTTCTACCGTAAAAAAAATGAAACCGAATAAAGCACTGAATATTCTTCAGGCTCTGTTAAAAGAGGTAGTCAGTTTTTATAAAAAACAAACTTTATTAGTAGAAAGCTCATTACCACTTGAGCAAAGTTATTTAAGTGAGATAAAAAGAATTTTTGAAAGAAAAATTGGAAGACCTTTAACTATTGTTTTCAAGGAAAACAAAACCCTGATTGGTGGTATAAAAATAAAACTAGATGATAATGTGTGGGATTACTCGGTTAATCAATCTCTAGAGGTATTTAAGGAGCGTGCAAATGGTTGATATTATAGGAGAATTAAAAAAAGAAATAGAAAAACTGGAAATAAGTAAAGAAGCTAAAAATACTGGCATCATTACTGAAATTGGTGATGGTGTTGCCAAAGTCGATGGTCTATCCGACGTAGTCTTTAATGAATTGATAGATCTACCTAATAATTTGAAGGGTTTAGCACTAAACCTAGAAGAAAACAGTGTCGGAATTATTATTTTTGGAGATTATACTCAACTTAAGGAAGGTGACGAAGTAAGGTCAACTGGCAAGATCCTTGAAGTTCCTGTCGGCGATTCTTTAGTAGGAAGAGTAGTAAATGCAGTTGGTGAACCAATTGATGGAAAAGGCCCCATAAAATCAACCAAAGCATACCCGGTAGAAAAAATTGCTCCTGGAGTTATCTCGCGAGAGTCTGTAAAAACCCCTCTACAAACAGGAATTAAAGCGATAGATAGTATGATTCCGATTGGTAGAGGTCAAAGGGAGCTAATTATTGGCGATAGAGGTTTGGGAAAGACGGCGATTACCATCGATACGATAATAAATCAAAAGGATTCGGGAGTAATCTGCATTTATGTAGCCATCGGACAAAAAACTTCTAAAATAGCCCAGCTGATCAACACGTTGGAAAAAGCCGATGCTATGAAGCATTCGATAATCGTATCTGCATCGGCAACAGATTCGGCCACCATGCAGTTTATTGCGCCATACGCTGGTTGTGCCTTGGGGGAATATTTTATGGATCAAGGAAAGGATGCTCTAATAATTTATGACGATCTTTCAAAACACGCTTGGTCTTACCGACAACTTTCACTTCTATTACGAAGACCCTCCGGTCGTGAGGCATACCCTGGCGATGTATTTTATTTACACTCTAGATTACTAGAAAGATCTGCAAAGCTAAATGAAGAAAACGGATCTGGTTCCCTAACCGCATTGCCGATAATAGAAACTCAAGAAGGGGATGTATCGGCTTATATACCTACAAACGTTATTTCTATTACCGACGGGCAGATATTCCTTGAAGGAGACATGTTTTACGCCGGCACCAGACCGGCTATAAATGTAGGTCTCTCTGTTTCTAGAGTTGGTGGCGCTGCTCAAACAAAAGCAATGAAGCAAGTCTCCGGATCTCTGAGATTAGATCTTGCTCAATATCGCGAGTTAGCGGCATTCGCCCAATTTGGTAGTGATTTGGATGAAACAACCCAGAAAAGGCTCGAAAGAGGAAAAAGATTGGTCGAAATATTAAAACAATCTCAATTTGCTCCTATGAGCGTAGAAAAACAAGTTGTAATCCTTTTTGCAGCTACAAAGGGCTTTCTAGATGACATTCCCGTGGATAAACTAGACGAGTTTGAGCAGAAATTTTCTGATTTTATGAGTACAAGGAAAAAGAACGTGCTAGACACAATAATCAAGGAAGAATCTTTATCTAAAAAGACAGAGCAAGAATTAGAAAAATCAATTGAGGAATTCAAAAAGGGGTTTAAGTAATTAGGTTACAATAATGTATAGCCAAACAAACATATGTCGTCAATAAAAGAAATACGTAAGAGAATTAAATCAGTAAATAACACGGCCAAGATAACTCATGCTATGGAGCTTGTGGCAGCGGCAAAAATGAAAAGAGCTCAATATCTTGCGATATCCGGTAAACCATATTCTAATCTTATAAATAATGTACTCAGATCTATTGCCAATAGAATAAATCCAGAATCCCATCCCCTACTTACAAGATCTAGGGGAGAAACATCAGCCGTAATATTTTTCTCAACTGACAGAGGCTTAGCCGGATCACTAAACAGTAATCTTTTCAAGCAAATAGAAAATGTTGTAGGAAAAACAAAATATATAGCCGTTGGTAAAAAAGCAAGTAGTTACGTAGCTAGGACTGGAAAAGATCTAGTTGCCGATTTTTCACTAAGTGAAAAGCCAACGCTAGAAGATATAAGACCTATATCAAAGCTAGTTATTGATGGATTTCTAGGAGGTGAATTTGATCAAGTACACGTACTTTATACTCAATTCATAAATACCCTTCAGCAAGAAGCAAAGATTCAACAAGTACTACCGATAATTGATGAAGGGATTTTAGCCGAATTAGCAAAGGAATCAGAGGATCAGGGAAAGAATGAACCTATATTTGAGCCGAACGCCGATACTGTATTGGAAAGTATTCTGCCTCAATATATTTTGATGGAGCTATATCATATTCTTTTGGAAGCAAAGGCAAGTGAACACTCAGCCAGAATGGTCGCTATGAAAAGTGCCACCGATAATGCAAATGATCTAGTTGACGACCTCACCCTCACCTATAATAGTATTCGCCAATCAGCGATAACTAATGAGATATTAGACATTAGTACCGCCCAGGTGGCCATGGAATAATTATGAATAAAGGAAACATAACGCAAATCATTGGCGCAGTCGTCGATGTAGAATTTAAAGACCAAATTCCCGAAATTTATAACGCTCTGGCAATAGATTTACGTGGTGAAAAGTTAATTTTGGAAACCCAGTCTCATTTGGGAGATAATGTTGTCCGCACTGTATCTATGGGTTCTACTGATGGGTTAAAACGAGGGCAGGAAGTTATAGATACCGGAAATCCTATCACTACTCCAGTGGGGGAAGAGGTGTTGGGCAGAATATTAAATGTCACCGGAGATCCAACCGATAATAAGGGTCCCATAAATGCTAAAAAACACTACCCTATCCATCGCCCTGCTCCGACTCTTATTGATCAGGAAACGAAACAGGAAATCCTTGAAACCGGAATAAAAGTTATTGATCTGGTTGCCCCATTTATAAAAGGTGGTAAAATTGGTGTTTTTGGCGGTGCCGGAGTTGGTAAAACGGTTATCATTCAGGAACTAATTAATAATATTGCCAAAGAGCACGGTGGTTACTCTGTATTTGCTGGTGTGGGTGAAAGAACCCGTGAAGGAAACGACCTTTACCACGAGATGAAAGAGGCTGGTGTACTAGACAAACTGGCCATGGTATTTGGTCAGATGAATGAACCACCCGGCGCCAGGCTCAGAGTAGGATTAACAGCCCTGACAATTGCCGAATATTTCCGCGATGAAAAAAATCAAGACGTACTTCTTTTTATAGACAATATATTCCGATTTACCCAAGCCGGAAGTGAGGTTTCCGCACTGCTGGGAAGAATACCTTCTGCAGTTGGCTACCAACCAACATTAGCCGCCGAAATGGGGGCTCTCCAAGAGCGAATTACTTCTACCAAAAAAGGATCTATCACTTCACTTCAGGCCATTTACGTACCAGCCGATGATTATACCGATCCGGCACCGGTAGCCACCTTTGCTCACTTGGATTCCACCATAGTCTTGGAGCGATCTCTCACCGAACAAGGCCTCTACCCTGCTGTAGACCCACTTGCATCTGCTTCTCGTGCGCTAGACACTGCAATAGTTGGACAAGAACATTATGACGTTACCGGAGGAATCCAAAGAGTGTTGCAAAGATACCGAGAACTGCAAGATATTATTGCTATCCTTGGAATTGAAGAGCTTTCCGATGAAGATAAGTTAACTGTTACCCGGGCCAGAAAAATCCAAAGATTTCTCACCCAACCAATGTTTGTAGCCGCCGCCTTCACTGGACGGGAGGGAAAATATGTTCCGATTACTGAGACAGTAAAAGGTTTCAAGAGAATACTTGATGGTGAATTTGATGATGTTGATGAATCCTCTTTTTACATGATTGGTAAAATTGAGGAGGTTAAAAGGTAATTAGGATGAATATCAAATTTCAAAGTTCAAATACTAAAAGAAATCCAAAACCCAAATGCTTAATTTTTTGACATTTAGTCATTTGAGATTGATTTATCATTTTGATTTTGGAATTAGGATTTTATAAAGTATGGATGGGACATCAAAATTTTTATTGCAATTAGTAACTCCCGAGAAAAAATCGTTCGATGACGTGGTTGATCAGGTCACTATTCCTACTATCGAAGGAAATATCACCGTTTTACCAAACCATATGTCTCTGGTTACTTCTATCAAACCAGGCGAGTTAATTGTCAAACAAGGATCCAAAGAAACCAATATTGCTTCTGGTTTTGGATTCGCCCAAATCACCGGTCAACAAGTTAGTATCCTCACTGACCTCGCCGAAGAAGCTGAAAATATATCAGAAAAAGAAGCCGAAGAAGCTAGAAGGAGAGCTGAGGACACTCTTAAAGAAAAAGAAAGACTTTCCAGCGAAGAGTATGCTGCTGTTGCCGCCGCTTTGGAAAAATCCCTCGTTCGACTACGTGTAAAGAGACGTCACCGCCTAAAAGTTTAACTAATCAATATCGATGGTGACCCACGAAGCTTCTTGTTCAGATTCAAAGAGTTTGTAACTCAGTTTAAGTTATCAGGTCAGTATGAGATTCAGCCCTTGTTAGAAAAATATTCTTACCTATAATTACCTAAGTTTATTAGAAAATTAAGTTGGTTTAACTAAGGTTGAAGGGATGTACAATAAGGCTCCAATTAAGGTGATCATAAATGCTCTTGAATCTCCAGGGTCTGGCGATAGACCAGAGCCAAATGACATCAATCCAACTAGTAATAAATAAACAATTGAAAGTACAAGAAGTAGGAATTTTAGCTTTGGCTGGTTTTTTTCTAAAAAGGTCAGGAGAAGGAAGATTGCTAAAAATACTGGAAAAAAGACCAATAACATGTTCTTGTCAGCTGCATCGCTTGACAAAAGTCTTAGGTAAACAGGAAATCCAAGTAATCCAATTGTAAATATTAACCAGCCTATTTTGATGTAGAAACGCATCTGTACAGATTATAATTGTTCTAAATAGAATTAAGCAAGCTGGTGACCCTAACGACTCTGACTTCGAACACCTTGATCCAGCTTCTTAATGATTGGCAGACTCAAAATCTTCTAGAACCAATTGAACCTAAGAATACATTTGGGACTAACTACCTAAGGGGATTAGAAGATTAATAATGTAAGAAGATTATTTGAAGAAGAAAACCTATTTAAGGTAAGTTAGTGTGGAGAGAATAAGATTCATTATATCTCTATATTCCTTAATATTTTCTTTGTCGTAAATAAAGAGAGTGATTCGTTGAGTTCCAGAGGTTAATCTGGGTCCTCCATCTTGCTCGGAAAAATTAGTTATTTGTTTGACTCCTCCTATATGAGTATCTATATCATAACTTTCCTCAGAATTAATTTCTTGATAGATTCCCTTGTGACCATCCACAACTATTTCCTTTTTATTCAAAATCTGTCTTGACCCTGCTGCTTTTTTTGCCAAATTTTCTGGAGTATCTTGAGGATTTATGTATGTATGTTCATTGACTGAAATTAGTATCTTATTTTCACTATCTGCGAAATTAGCAAATCCACCTGTTGATGCTGGAGCACTACTCCATTCAGACGGATATTTAAAAGAAAAATCTTCAGTTGAGTGACTTTTCCAATCAGCTGTTTCATCTTTTTCTGCTGAAGTAGTAGTGGAAGGTGTTGAGGTAGGTACTTGAGATTTTGGTACTTCTTTTAGGTCTGAATTAAATGATCCTCTCTCGAAAATAAAAAACCAGTATACACTTGCAATAATACTAGTTACCACCAGAATAATTAGTATTGTGAGTCCAATTTTTTTCCAGTTGGTTTTCTGTGGAGTTACTTGAGGTTGTGGTTGAACAGGTACTTCTTCCATTTGCTTAATTATCTAACCTAAAGTTTCTTAAGTCAAATGAGACTAGCTGGTGAAGCAGTGTGGTCGCGGTCAGTTCAATCGCTATAGTCGTGTCTCATCCTGAGGCTAAATGAGACAAATGAGACAGTATAAAAGGAATGTCTCAAAAAACCCTCTTGACAAGAATTTCCAAAAGGTGTTAGTATGTGTAATAATTACACTAACTAATATGGAAACTGTAAAGAAGAAATATGAATTTGCAGTAATTGCAACCGACGTGGTTATATTTACTGTGCAGAACTACCAATTAAAAGTTTTGCTTATTAATATGAAGAAGCCACCCTTTACTGGGTTTTGGGCTTGTCCAGGTGGCTTGGTAAAACCTACTGAATCGGTAGAAGAGTCCGCTAAGCGCCATCTTCTCGAGAAGACTGGTGTTAAGGATGTATATTTGGAGCAGCTGCATACTTTTGGACAAGTGGATAGAGATCCCTTCGGACGGGTAGTTTCCGTCGCTTATTTTGCACTCATTCCCAGCGACAATCTTAATCTGCATACTACAAAGGAATATAAAGGTGTTGAGTGGTTTCCAGTGAACAAATTACCAAAACCAGCCTACGACCATTCTGAAATCATCAGCTTGGCTTTAGATAGACTAAAACACAAAATAACTCAAACAAACATCGCTTATAGTCTCCTGCCTAAACAGTTTACACTTGGTGAGCTTCAAGATATGTATGAGTTGATTTTAGATAAAGAGGTAGATAAAAGAAACTTTAGAAAGAAAATATTATCACTAAACCTAATTAGAGACATAAGTAAAAAGAGGCTAGGAGCAGCAAATCGGCCCGCAAAATTGTATAAATTTGAGAGTTTTGAGCATAAGGAAATAGACGTAATGTAAATTAAAAATTTTTACGCTTTTGTAAGTGTATATACTACACTATGTAAACGCATTATAGGGTTATGGGTTAGTGTAATACTTACGCTCAATTTATTTGACAAACATTAATATTTATGCTACTATAGGGTGCTTTTACGCACGTATGCGTTAGAGCTTAATTCGCACATTAACTATACAGATAAAGAAAGGAAGGTGAAGTCTTGGACTTCGAAATCGCTGCAGGAGGTATCACAGGAACCATGCATTCAGATCCGTTGGTATCTAAAGCCAACCAAGATGCCTTTGCTATTCGGAGAACCAACACAGCAATCACTGCCCTTATCTGTGATGGTTGCAGCAAAGGCCCATACAGCGAGGTAGGTGCCCACATTGGCGCCCGCTTATTCGTGGAGGCAATCGAATCGCAAGTAGCACACATCCCTGTTCCGTCACTGACGGATGAACTGTTCCCCGTAATCTTGGAAAGGGTGCGGCTAGATGTCTTGGCCCAGATACGAGGGTTGGCCAACTTGATGGGTGGTAGTTTCTCCGAAACAATCAGCGACTACTTCCTATTCACAGTGGTCGGAATGGTGATGACACCGTTGCGGACGTGGACTTTTTCGATCGGGGATGGTGTGTTCATCGTCAACGGCGAGATAACTCGCCTAGGCCCATTTCCAGAAAACGAACCGCCGTACCCCGCTCTTGGTTTGGTTCGATCAAAGATAGCCCCGGAGCTATTGGTGTTTGGGGTGAACAAATCTTGCTGGACCAACCAAGTTGACTCGATCCTCATCGGCAGTGATGGTGTGGTCGATCTTGTTAGGGCCGGCGAAAAAGAACTTAACTTACCTGGCACGAAAGAGCCAATAGGCCCAATAAGCCAGTTCTGGGAGGTGGACCGCTATTTTGCAGGCCCACACTGGATTCGCCGACGATTAGTCTTGGCAAACCAATTCGGCGTTCGGCTTGACCGGACAGGATCGGACATTATCAGAGAATACGGTCTGCTGCCCGATGACACTACCATTGTTGTGGTACGTCGGACACCAAACCGAGAGGAGTAAGCGAATGCCAACGGTAATTGTTCGGGGACAGCAAATCAGTGTCACCCCAAGTCAATCAGTCGGCAAGGGTGGTGAGGCTGACGCTTTCCTCTATGAGCCAGGCCTAGTTCTCAAGTTGTTCAAAGGAGCCAGACACCCAGATCTAGTCGGTAAACCTGACGACCAAAGGATTGCCAGAGAACGCCTTGCCGAACACCAGCAAAAACTCCCTGCCTTCCCAAAGGGACTACCAAATCGTGTAGTTACCCCTATTGACTTGGCCATGGACAGACGTGGCCAGATCGTAGGCTACACCATGCGATACATCGACGGTGCGGAAGCGTTTCTGCGCTACGGTGAGCGTAGATTCCGTGAGGAAGGCGATATTTCCAACGACACGATGGTGCAGGTCCTTCTG
>JACZRW010000004.1 GCA_022574495.1 Patescibacteria group bacterium
GCGAAGGAAATCTAGCAAATCTTTTAGAAAAAGGGGATACAATCATCGATGGCGGTAATTCTTTTTACAAAGACACGATTCGTCGGGGAAAGGAACTTGAGAAAAAAGGTATAGATTTTCTAGATGCCGGTGTGTCTGGTGGCCCTGGAGGTGCTAGAACAGGAGCCTCCATAATGGTTGGTGGAGATGAAAAAGTTTATAAAAAGTTTCAAAAACTTTTTGAAGATCTTACTATAAAGGACGGCTATGGTTATATGGGGTCAACTGGAGCTGGGCATTTTGTAAAAATGATTCATAACGGCATTGAGTATGGAATGATGCAAGCAATCGGAGAGGGTTTTGAAGTGATGAAAAAATCCCCGTTCAAACTAAGTCTTAAAAAAGTAACCGAAGTCTACAGCCATGGAACTGTAGTTGAATCTAGTCTGATTGATTGGCTCAAATCTGCTTACGCACAATATGGCGAAGACCTAGAAGAAGTATCTGGGTCGGTTGCTCAAACCGGGGAAGGACTCTGGACCATACAAACTGCTAAAGAACTAGGTGTTCCTGCACCTATAATAGAAGGCTCTGTAAATTTTCGTAAAGAATCAGAGAAAAATCCTAGTTATACAGGTAAAGTACTATCAGCACTAAGAAATCAATTCGGTCACCACGAAGTTAAAAAGAAATAGTTTTTATTATTCTTCGAGAGAGCCTATTCGATAAGCTCAAGATAAACTCCACGAGTCGAGAAGTAACGTCATCCTCGACTTGATCGAGGATCAGATTCCCAATCGAACTGGGAATGACAGCGGTTTCTCTACAAGCTCGAACAGTATTTATATGAAAATTATTGATATATCCTTAACTCTCCATCCAGGTCTTGTTGTTTGGCAAGGTGATCCAAAAATTGAATTAATAACTGATACAACCGTAGAAAAGGACGGCTCTATGAATTCTAGCCTTAGGTTGGGGGCGCACAACGGAACCCACATTGATGCCCCTGCTCATTTTATAAAAGACGGATTTGGGGTGGACAAAATAGAACCCCATAAATTGGTTGGTGAATGTACAATAATTCAAATCGACTCAGATACCATAACGGCCAACGTACTCCATGGTAAAAATTTCAAGTCTCGTGTCTTATTCAAAACCAAAAACTCCGAGAGAAAACTACTGGATGATCCGAATTTTCACACAGATTATGTTTATCTTACCGAAGATGGGGTAGAATACTTGATCGAAAAAGGTGTAATTTTGGTAGGAACTGATTATTTAGGCATTGAGAAAAAATCTGCTCCTGGACACCCAGTTCACACAAAACTTTTGGAAAAAGAAATTGTAATTGTGGAAGGATTGAATTTGGTAGATGTACAACCTGGAGATTACGAACTACTAGTTTTGCCTCTTAAACTCAAAGACCTTGACGGCTCCCCCGCAAGAGCTGTTTTGATTAAAAACTAGATGCAAGGTGAGTTAATCGCTAGGGAACTATCGGTTTATTCGCATTTTCTAGTAGCATCCCCTTGGTTTCTTCGTCTGTAGAAAGTATCCAAATATCATCATTAACATTAAACAATAAGTACTCACTATCGGAGGTGAGGGTCAAGTTGTTTACCGCCACATCTTTCGCAAAAAAACTGGTTAAGTCTGAGAGACTTCCACTTTTTCTCTCTAAATAAATTATTTTGCTTTGAAAGAAACTGCCTGTACCTGAGGGCTTCTTTATAGTGGTTGTTGTTTGGATCATATAAATACGGTCCTGAGAAGAAGTATATTTCAAATCACTAAATCCTAAATTATAAAACTCTTCATCTCCGACTAAATCATCTAGCAGTACTTTCTTCTTTAAAATACTAAAGTCTTTTTCTATTATTCTAGCCTTATTAGAGTCAATACTGTTTATAAAGATTCCTTTTGAATCGTCTACAAAAACCAAAAAATCGTACCTGGGTGGGAAGCCACCTGGTTCTATCAAATTTATTTTTTTACTTTCTATATTAATTAAGTCATACCCAAGTGTTTCATATCCACCCCAAGACGTTGCTATAAACTTATCTGATGGGGACCATTTCACAGCGCTATAACTATGACCAGTTGTAGTTTCTGCATCATAATACGTGCTTTGTGCAATTTTGGTAGTTTTATTTGTATCTAAATTTAGTATCCAAAGCCCGCCACGTACAAAAGCTATCTTTTTACCATCGTGAGAAATATCAAAATCTGAAAGATTCCTTTTATATACCTCTTTCTCCACTTTTATTCGTGGTACCAGAATTTTTTCTCTTCCTGTTTGCAACTCAACCTCACGAAGTTCGATACCCAAAAAATAATCACTACCATTAGGATCGCTAACCACCTCGTTTTTTATGTAATAGAGCTTCTTCCCATCGCTATTTAATTGATATTTCCCAGCCTTCCCGGAAGTTTTTGTTATCTTTCTTAGCTTACCTTTATCGTATAGCCAAATTTCTTTTGCATTTACTTGATTGGAATCCGAAATATAAATCAGCTCTCCAGTATTACGACTAAATGCCAGTGTAAGTGGTAAACATTCTATTATTTGATCGCTTGGATCCTCGTCAACACATTTTTTTGTAATGGCTGAAGAGGTAGCTTGTTTTTGTGTGACTGGTGGTTCTTTATCAAGTTTTGGAACTAATAAATAAACCCCAACCCCAATTAAACCCACGAACAACAATAAAATTATTAGTACCAAAAGAATCTTTTTCCAATTCCTTTTTGGTTTTTCGATAGTGGGATTTATAGTCGGTGAAGATTGTATCTCGGGCATTAGTTAAATTATAGCAAAAATAGAGGTTAGCTTCCCAACGCGAGCGGTTTTGATTCAAAAATAATTATTACTCAACCTTTACAATATTACCGAATTCAAGATTAAAAATTTCATTTATCCTCACTCCAAAATTTAAATTTTGCCCTCCAATCAATATTAATGTAGAAATTGCCACTACCCTACCTTTATCATCAAATATAGGCCCTCCACTACTTCCACCAGATATTGGGGCATCTATTTGTATGTAATTTGCTCCCTGGTACTCTCTATCCAGAGCACTTACTATTCCCTGAGAAACAGAATTTTGAAGACCTACCGGATTTCCTATTACCGTCACTTTTTCTCCAGATTTAAGATTATTACTATCACCAATATCTACAGTCGGTAAATCTTGTTTATTTATTTTCAATATAACTATGTCTTTTTCTTTGTCGTAATCAATTACTTTGGTAACCACATACATATCTTTATTCGTTAACGATACCGCCACCTTTTTTGCTCCTTCTATCACGTGATAATTAGTAACTATCACCCCATCTGAATGAATAATAAAACCACTCCCAAAAGCTAAATCGGTCTTCACCAACAACACCGCATCGCCTTGATCACCCACAATCTCCTCTGATGTTTTGTCTTTCTCACCTTCAGAAATTTCTATACTATAATCATTGTTACCATAATTTGCGGATATTAAAAGAGAATCAAAATTCTCTGGCTGAGTTGTCAAAAATTGATCAAGTGATTCTAATCTTTGAGCGTCTTCTTCTGGTAGATATGAGTAAGGCCCTAGGGTGAATGCCAATACGACTATTAGTCCAACTATCGAATAAATAATTGAATTAACTATAATTGGAATCAGAAATCTTTTATCTTTTCTTAAAACGTATGTCTTTGCAATCTTATCGTGAAGTCCTTGTTTATTATCATCAAACGCTACCATAATAAAACCAAGTCCGAAAAATAATGCAGATATGTAATATAAAAGGGTTCTTCCCAGTGCTTTGGCAAAGCTGAGCCTACTTCTTTTCTTTGCATCTATCACCTTCAACCCCCACAATACTTTACCAAAAGTTGTACTATAAGTAGATTCGGCCAGAGTGAAATATAAAACAAAAGTTAAAGCGAAGAATATATATCCGATAAAATCATTCTGTATATAAAAGCTTAATATTCCTAATACAATAGATGCTAAAATGAAAACTATCAGGTAATCCACGGTGAAAGCAGCTACCCTTATCCAAAATCCTCCCAAATGGGTGTATTGGGAGTACTCCTTTGAAAGAGGGGTTTGAGTGGTTGTAGCAGTATTTTGAACGTTTTGGCCTCCAATATTGGGGATTCTCTCAATACTCTTACCACAAAACTCACAAAATTTACTATTATTTAGCACAGCTTTTCCGCATTGAGGACAGTACATCTACATTTATTTTAGCGTAAATAAATTCAAATATATAGGAAGATAAAAATTAATTCCTAAAGTGTATCTGGCAAACGGAGAGTTGGTGGGCGAGCCAAGAGTGGCCGTCGGCTTCGATAAGTTCATCAGCCTCTTTTGGTCCCCAGCTACCTGAATCATAGTTTGGAAATTGTGGTTTGGATTGCTTACTCCAACCTTCTAATATTTTATCTACAAACCGCCAACTTTCCTCTACCTCATCTATATGAGGAAACAGTGTTTGATCTCCATTCATCACGTCTATCAATAAACGTTCGTAAGCCTCAGGAAGTGGCTCACGAAAAGCTGAATTGTAGCAAAATTCCATATCAACATTTTGAAGCTCTTTCTCAAACCCGGGCTTTTTGGCAACCAACCTCACCGCCACACCCTCATCGGGCTGAAGCTGAAATGTTAGAAGGTTTGCTTCTGGTTTATTACTAAATTTCTCAAAAAGCCGGTGTCCTGTTTCTTTAAATTGGATAGTCATAGAAGTGACTTTTTTCTCTAGTCTTTTACCAGCTTTTAAATAAATCGGGACCCCTTTCCAAGTAGAATTATCGATAGATGTTTTCAAAGCAACAAAAGTCTCAGTATTTGAGTCTTTATGAACCTCATCTTCCTCGCGATATCCTTTTTTGCTTTTCGCTGGACCATATTGACCTCTCACAGTAAACTTGTCCACCTCATTTGGTTCTATAAAACGTATGGCTTTTAGCGCTTCATATTTTTCTTTTCGGATAGATTTTGCATCAAATGCTTCTGGCTCTACCATTGTAATTAAAGCTAGAACTTGAAGAAGGTGGTTTTGGACCACATCCCGCAGAACCCCAGCTTCTTCGTAAAACTCACCTCGCCCTTCTACTCCAACATCTTCTGCCATAGTAATTTGAATATGATCCACAAATTTATTATTCAAAATAGGTTCAAAAATCTCGTTTCCGAAGCGGAATGTTAAAATATTCTGGACCGTTTCTTTACCAAGATAATGATCTATTCTATAAATTTGCTCTTCTTTGAAAATACCAGCTAGTTTTGTAGTTAAATTCTTAGCAGTTTTTAAGTCTCTACCAAACGGTTTTTCAATAATAATACGAGCAGGATTAGCATCCTTTGCGCAACCTTCATTTAGTTTATTTCTCTTGAGACTATCAAAAACTACTGGGAAAAAACTGGGCGCAACGGCTAAGTAAAAGATTCGATTGAAGCATATACTCCATTCTTTTTCTAAGTTATCTAAAATGGCTGACAGATCACTTAAAGAATCTTTATCATCAAAATTCGCTCTAAGATAAGTAACTTTTTCACTAAATCTTTTCCACACTTCTTCATCTACCCCAGATCTTGAATATTTTTTTAGAGAAATCAAAAGCTCATCACAATAACTTTTATCTGTAAACTCTTTTCGAGCAACACCAATAACTTTAAAGTTTTTAGGAAGTAGATTTGCAGATTCTAGATGATATAAAGCTGGGATGAGCCTAGAATTGGTGAGATTACCAGTCCCACCAAAAATTATCATTACCGATGGGCTTACCTTCATATAAAATATGCTACTTTACCTATACTTTTTTATCAAGTGATGAGGCTTACAAACCCATCAATTGACTTATTAGATCAATATAGTAAAATGATCTTGTACTTTTAAGTTAGTTTTAAGCGTAGCAGATCCTCCCTTCTTTAGGTTCCCCTAACAGAAAAAAGGAATACTGATCTACCTTAATTTACCTTCGAAGGAGGTGAATTTAATTTAATGGCAAAAAAACTTTTTGTAGGAAGTCTTCCGTTTGAAACAACTTCGGAAGAATTGGATAAACTTTTCGCTGGGATTGGCGATGTAGAATCTGCAAATATTGTGACCGATCGTATGAGTGGTCGCTCTCGTGGATTTGGTTTTGTCGAAATGGCAAAGGATGAAGATGCAACCAAAGCAGTCGAAAAACTTAATGGTTCGGAAATCGGTGGTCGAAAAATTGTAGTAAATGAAGCAAGACCAAGAGAAGAAAGACCAAGCAACGGTTAGTTTTTTAACTTAAATTAGTTAGAAAATTCACCTTCGAGTACATGGGCTTCGGGAACTCCGTCTAAGCCATTTGTTTCTATTTCTTCGGTAATTACGACACTATTGTAGCTAGAATAATCTTTATTGCTAGTAAAGTTTAGTTTGTAGCTATTCCCTTCTTTTTCAAGTTTTCCAGTTGAGAAAAATGGCGGTGATAGTGACATATTCACAATCCAACCTTCGTAAAATTTCCCGCTGGCAGGATCACTAATATTTGCATTAACAGTGTGAATGAATGTTCCATCGGCAAAAATTCTTGTAGCCGTACCAGAACCGGTGTAGTTACCTACTGATTTTAAAGTAATTGTCTCTACACTCACCTGAACACTTTGGGAATTAGAACTATCTGCACTTTTTGCGGTAGGATCTTCTTGCTCTTGAGTGTTTTCTATTGGTGTAACCGTAACTTCAGCTTCATCAGTTTTATTCGATTGTATATACCAATATGCTCCGCCAAAAATAACAAGTACTACAGATATAACAATCACCCAATAGATTGGTTTCATATACCACTTTACTCTTACGCATATATAAGTTACTTGTCAAGCTTTCATACTTATTCTAAAATACACACATACTTTGTCATCCTGAACTTGATTCAGGATCTTTTAATTCAGTCTATAAGCAGCATGACCAATGAAGTATTCGAAAAACTAGTCGTAAAGGCATTAGATAATATTCCAAAATTTTTTAAAGATAAGCTGGATAATGTAGACGTGGTGGTAGAAGATTGGCCCAGTATGCAAATGGCCAGGGGAAGGCTTTTGCTAGGACTTTATCAAGGTGTGCCGAAGACTGTAAGAGGCGCTGGCTATACCATGGCTCTACCAGATAAGATAACAATTTTTAAGGGCCCTATAGAATTAGTTTCTCACGGGGATGAAGAAACGATAAAAAGTGTAGTGAAAGATACCGTAGAACACGAAATCGCCCACCATTTCGGGATTTCAGATGCAAGATTGAGAGAGCTAAAAAATAAATAGCTTAGGTTTTTGTTTCATTCATTACCCAATTTAGGTATGGGATATTTACTTGATCAGGTTTTACAGTTACTAACTCCGGAACTTCGTAATCTGAATGTTTCTTAAAATAATCTTCTATCTTCTTAAAATTTTCTTTTCTGGTTTTGATGATCATGAAAGTTTCTTTTTCATCTAATATCTTACCTTTCCACCAATAAGAAGACTCGACAGGAAAGAGACTATAGCAGGCAATAGTTCTTCCTTTTAGTAAACCTTTTCCAATTTTTATCGCTAAGTCTTTTTTATGTAGAGTTGAAAATATATAAATCATATTCATATATTTATTTCTGGGCCCTTACCAACTAATTTATAATTATCACCTTTAACTAAAATTGCTTGGTCATCAGTGAGTATTTTAAATTCATATTTACTTTTTTGTATTTTTTCTTTCAAAATACTTTTATATTCCGGCACGTAGTGAACCATAAGTAAAAATGGTACTAAGTTCATGGCAGTTAAATCTGTCAGGCCAAACCGATTATGTTCGTGTATCCAGTCTGCTTGTTCTATAGTGGGTCCGGCTACGTAACTTCCCGCACTTACGCCAATGTATATTACCCCTTTTTCCAAAAGCTCCTTCACCACTTTATCAAAACCGCTTTCTTTAATACTTTTCAACAAATAATAAGTATTTCCACCCTGAACGTAGATGATATTTGTATCTTTCAATAATTTTCTAACCTTGCCTTCTGTCATACCACTTATATCCGCTTCGGTAACCTGAAACCCTAGCTCCTTCATTATTTGGGTTTCTTTATGAAAATAATCTTTATTTTTTTCATCTATTGAAGCTGTGGTTATATGGGTGAGTTTTAATTCCTTTGGAGGTTTGGGAAGGATTTTTAAAATTTCCTTATTAACTTCCATTCCCGCCGAAGTTAAAAGCATTGTTTTCATGAGGGAATTTTATCAGTTTGATAGACCCACTGCAAACACTTGGAAAGTTTATGGGCAAATTGGTAAGATCTCTCACCTCCCTTCTAATTCACACGAGATCTTCCAATCATGATTAAGAAATAATCCACTAGGCCAGGTATTGGATCAGCACTAAACTCAAATGTTCTAGTACCAGCCAATACCTTTACTCGCCCCACTGCACCGTTTTCTTCACGCTCAACTTCAGTTAAAACTTGCAGAAGCGGGTTGCGGTGTATGTATTGAGACAATTCCACAAACATGGCTAACTCAATCATCTTTGTTCGGATCACTTCACGCTCTAGCTTAATTGATTGATCGAACTTCTTGGTCTCTCTACGACTCAGTAATACCAAAAATAGCATGAAGGTCATGATAACTGGAGATACTACCCACGAAAACAGGGTTTCCATTTCCATCCTTTCGAAGCTCCTTTCTTCTTATTGGATCTAGTTTCTGTTTGAGCAGAAGGATCTTACTATTTTATAGGTGAGAAAGCAAATTAGTTTACTTGTTCGTCGTTTAAGAAGACGGTAACGGTGGCGTCTTCTGAAACTTGTACTTCTCCAGAAAATTCTTTTTCTGTCACTACTTGTGCACACACGTTTACGTTTTCTAAATCGTCAACTGCGAGTTCATTAACATTTAGTTTTATTTGCACTTGTTCAGGAAAAGATTCTAGTACATTTGCCTTTACTTCCAACGTATAACAAGGGGTGGGGACTTGTACACTACCACTGTATTTTAATACCCCATTTTCATAAGTGGTTTTTACCGTTACTTGATCGGTATTTACTACAGTTTTAGTATCAGATTTCTGGGTGGTATTAACAACGTTATTTATTTGAGGATTTATCCCTTCTTGGTATTTCATACCTAAATAAAAACCAACGAATGGTAAAGCGATAAATAAAACCATGGCGATAACTTTTGAATACCAAGTTACTTGATTATATTTCATAACTAAATTTTACCAGATTACATGTTATAATGATCCCCATGAATAATTTTTGGCTAATTGTAATAATCATCATTTTTGTAATTGGAGCAGGATTTGTATTGGTAAGATCAGGAGATAATGCTAATATAAATACTGTGGAAGAAGCCACTCAGAGTGCAAATCTTTCCGGAAAATATACTGAATTCCCTGGAGAACTTTCTGAAGAAGAATTAACCGGAAAAAATATTCGTATAGAAACTTCGAAAGGTACCATTGAGTTTGAACTTTTTGGAAAAGATGCTCCAAAAGCGGTTAGCAATTTTATTTTTCTTACTAACGAAGGCTACTACAATGGCTTAACCTTTCACCGAAGAGATGAAGGATTCGTCATTCAAGGAGGGGATCCTTCAGGAGATGGATCTGGTGGCCCAGGTTATCAATTTGAAGATGAGACAGTTACCAAAAATTACGATAAAGGAATAGTAGCCATGGCAAATGCCGGTCCAAACACAAATGGAAGCCAATTTTTCATAATGCTCGCCGATAATGATACCCTCCCCAAAAATTTCACTATATTTGGAAAGGTTACCAAAGGTATAGACGTGGTAGATAAAATCCAAGTCGGCGATGTGATGGATAAGGTGAATGTTTTCTAATTATGGCTATTGAATCAACCACTATAAATCTTGGCACAAAAGCAGAAGATTTCGATCTCCCCGCCACTGATGGTAAAATCTATTCTCTAAATTCATTTAAAGATTCAAAAGGCTTGGTGATTGCTTTTACCTGCAACCACTGCCCTTATGCTCAAGCGGCCTGGCCAATTTTAACAAAACTCGCCGATGAATTTATAGATAAGGGGATTTCTTTCGTAGGGATAAATCCAAATGATGAAAATCTTTATCCGGAAGATAGTTTTGAAGTGATGAAGGAAAAAATAGATGAATGGGGAATAAATTTTCCATATCTTCGAGATGAGGAACAAGAGGTTGCCAGAAAATATGGTGCAGTTTGCACTCCTGAGATTTTTGTTTACGATCAAGATCGTAAACTATACTACCATGGACGAGTAAATGATAATTGGAAGGAACCAGAAAAAGTAACTAAAGAAGATCTCAAAGATGCTCTAAATTCACTATTCCAAGGAAAATCAGCCCCAACAGACCAAAACCCTTCAATGGGTTGTTCGATAAAATGGAAAGATAGTTAATGAAAAGAAATCGTAAACTAATCCTAATCCTCCTAATCTTTTTTATCTTAATCTACATCGGGTTCTCATTTTTTGTAGCTAATGAAATGACTAAACCAATGGCCCCCAGACTAGATGTTTACCCAACTGTTGTTTCGGAAAATTTTGAGGCTATCGAGTTTAAATCTACTGATGATTTAACCTTGAAAGGCTGGTTGTTCAGTACCGATACGAGTAAATTAGTGATCATGGTCCCAGGTCTTACCCAAAACAGGATCAACACTGCCTATTACGCCATATGGATTGCAAAAGATTTGGTGGGGGCGGGATACAACGTGATAATGTACGATCCTCGTGCAACTGGACTATCAGAAGGGGATAGAGTTTCATATGGAAAATTTGAAGTAGCCGATATTCTGGGGGCAGTTGAATTTGCTAAAGGGCGTGGGTTCAAACCGGAAAAAATTGCGATTTTAGGAGATTCTACTGGTGCAATCACTATCTTAATGGCGGCAGATAAGCTAAACAAGGTTGGCGCTCTAATAATAGATTCCGCCGCCACAAATTTTAAACCGTTAATAATAAATAGACTTTGGACAGAAAAAAACGTTCCAACTTTCTTTGCTCCAGCAATTTTCTTTTTCACTGATACAGTATTTAAAACCAAAATCGGAGAGGTAAAACCAATCGAACAATTACCCCTAGTACCTGAACGGAGATTTTTGTACTTACACGGGGAATCAGATGATTTATTTCCTATAGATGAAAGTAAGAGATTGCTTGAAGCCTCCAATCCTGAGAGCAAGCTGGTAATTTTCTCAAAAGGAAACCATGTGGAGACTTTTAAATCAGACCCAGATCTTTACAGAAAAGAAATATTCAATTTTCTAGAAAGTGAGCTAGGAGATTTGTAATTAAATATAAAAGTATAGCAGTGTCTATTCTGTCCTAACAACTTCTTTATTCTCTATTTTAACTTCTTTCAGTTTCACTTTTTCTGCTGAAACTACTGATTTCTCTATATCCGATGCCTCTTTTACTCTATCAAGTCTTGCTCTCTCACCGGTTGGAATCAATCTACCTATAATTACATTTTCTTTAAGACCTCTAAGATAATCCACTTTTCCGGAAATTGCTGCGTCTCTAAGAACAGATGTAGTTTCTTGAAAACTAGCTGCCGATAGTACAGATTCAGTATAAAGAGATGCTCTTGTTATACCTAAAATAACTACAGAGGCTGTGGATGGTTCTCCACCTTCAGCTAAAACTTTTGCATTTTCTTCTGCGAATCTTGTTTTATCTACAAGCTCACCTGGCAACAGGGGAGTATCTCCCGAAGACTCTATTTTAACTTTTTCTCCCATTTTTCTTACTATTACCTCAAAATGTTTGTCGTTAATAGGGGCTCCTTGAGACTCATAAACCCGTTGAAGCCCGTGTATTATGTACTGCTGAACCGCTTTTATTCCCTTAAGCTCTAGAAGGAGCTTCAAATCTAGATGACCACCGGTCAATCTATCACCAACTTCAACTTCCTGTCCATCTTTTACTAATAAATCTGAAGAAACAGGGATCACATATTCTTTATCCTCTTTTGAGGATTTTTCTTTAGATCTCACCTTTACCTTTCTTCCTTCGTCTGATTCAATGAGTTCTACTTTTCCAGAAATCTCAGTAATAACTGCAGCGGTCTTTGGTAATCTACACTCAAAAATTTCATCAACACGTGGTAATCCTTGAGTGATATCAAGACCAACCACACCTCCTAAGTGAAAAGTACGCATAGTCAACTGAGTTCCAGGTTCACCAATAGATTGGGCTGAAATTATGCCTACCGGAGTACCAATTGAAACAAGTTTCTTAACCGATAAGTCAATACCATAACAACTTATACACATACCATACTTAGTTTCACAAGTAAATGGGGATCTTACAATAGCTCTAGAAATTTTAGCTTTTTGCACCTTTTCATAATTATCTTCGGCAATCAACTGACCCCTCTTCAAAACCAGTTTGTTTTTTTCATCTAGTAAATTCTCAGCTAGCACCCTACCAAAAAGCCTATTCACCAATGGAGTACTTCGTTCCCCCTCTTCATCTATAAGAATGCCTTCCTTAGTCTTACAATCCTCCTCCCTAATTATAACGTCATGAGCAACATCTACTAACCTTCTAGTCAAATATCCAGCGTCTGCTGTCTTCAGTGCTTTATCAACTAATCCTTTCCTAGCACCTCTCGTTGAAGTAAAGTATTCGTAAATATCTAACCCTTCTCTAAAATTACTTTTTGATGGGAGTTCAACTATTCTACCTAAAGGATCAGCAACCAATCCCCTCATACCAGCTAATTGCTTTATCTGGTCTCTTGAACCACGAGCACCAGATTCTTGCATCAACTTAAGGGGGTTATCTTTGGAGAGGTTTAACCAAGTTTTTTCATCAATATCAGCCGTAACATTAGACCAAACTTCTTCTACCAATCGTGTTTTCTCATTCTCAGTTATTAATCCTTTTTGGAAGTTATCATCTATATCCCCCACCTTATTATCAGCTTGTTTTATTAAATCCTTCTTTTCTTTAATTATTTCACTATCCGTAATAGACAATGAGATACCAGAATCTGTCGCAAAACTAAAACCAAGGTCTTTTATATAATCTATAAGTTGTACTGTTTTATCTACACCAAATCTATTTTGGCTTTCCGTCAGAATTTTTTTAAGATCTGAGCCTACTATATCCTTATTGAAAAAGCTAAACTCTTTAGGCAAACCATCATTAAATATTACTCTTCCAACAGTAGTAGTAATAATTTCCTTTTCATACAAAATTTTAATTGGTTCACGAAGATTTAGATTATGTGACTGGTAAGCTGTGATCGCTTCTTCTTGAGTAAGAACTCCATTTGGTTCTCCATCTTCCATCTGAGTCAGATAATAAATACCAAAGAAGACGTCGCGGTTAGGTGTCATTATAGGCTCACCATCCGCAGGTCTCAATAGATTATTAGTAGACATCATAAGATTGATTGCTTCATCCTGAGCCGCCTTTGAAAGAGGAATGTGAATCGCCATTTGATCCCCATCAAAATCTGCTCCATATCCAGCACACACTGATGGGTGAATACCGATTGCGCTCCCTTCTGTTAAAATTGGGTAAAAAGCTTGAAACCCTAACCTGTGCAAAGTCGGGGCTCTGTTTAATAGCACTGGGTGTCCTTTGATGACTGATTCTAAGATATCCCAAACCTCCTCATCCCGTTTTTCAAAAATATTTTTGGCGCTTTTTACATTTGGTGCATACCCTTGAAAAATTAATTCTCTTAGTACATAAGGTTTAAAAAGCTCTAGCGCCATTTCTTTAGGAATTCTACATTCATTAAGTTTAATATCTGGAGCAACAATGATTACACTTCTTCCCGAATAATCTACCCTCTTACCCAAAAGATTTTGCCGAAATCTTCCTTGCTTTCCCTTCAACATATCCGAAAGTGAACGAAGTTGCTGTCCAGCAACCGCTCTCGTTGCTGGTTTTTGGGGAGAATCTATCAATGCATCCACTGCTTCCTGTAACATTCTCTTTTCGTTACGTAAAATTATTTCTGGTGCGCCAAGATCTGACAATCTTTTTAAACGGTTATTTCTATTTATTACTCTTCTATACAAATCGTTCAAATCAGATGTTGCAAAACGTCCTCCAGAAAGTTGAACCATTGGACGTAAATCTGGAGGTATAACAGGTAGATAACTTAGAATCATTCTATCCACACTAACTCCTGAATTTCGAAGTCCTTCAACAATCCTTAGAGTTTTTGTGGCTTTTAGCTGCTTTGGCCCTGAACTATTTTGGACAATCTCCCGAAGCTCTTTAGACATCTTCGCCAGATCAATGGTTTTGAGAATTTTTAGGAGGGCCTCCGCTCCCATACCAACTTTAGCAAAAGATTCAATTCCGTAATCAACAAATTTTAGATACTCATCCTCAGTAAGTAAAGATTGTTTTGCAACCGCTTCAACTTTATCTAACAAATTCTTGTTTTCCAATTCTATTTTACCAATCTCTGCTATCTCTTCATCTTTAATATTTGCAATTTTAGCTTTCATTTTGAGCCTTATCTCATCAATTATGAGTTCCTTTTGCTCTTTATTCTTAATACCCAGTTTCTTAATATCTTTCTTCTCTTCTTTTTCTACTTCTAGTATTCTTTTCTTGAATTCCTTCTTAATACCTTCTTTTTCTTTTTCCTCTCTCTCCTTAATCTTAGTGAGTGCCCCTTTCCTCTTATCTTCATTAACATCAGTGACGAGATATTGCGCAAAATAAATAATAGAATCCAAACTCCTCGGAGAAATGTCTAAAAGCTGAGACAGCTTTGAAGGAGAACCTCTGAAAAACCACACATGAGCTATGGGAGCCGCCAAATTTATGTGTCCCATTCTTTCTCTTCGCACCTTTGATTGGGTAACTTCAACACCACACTTATCACAAATCACACCTCTATAGCGTATTCTCTTATACTTTCCACAATAACACTCCCAGTCCTTGGTGGGACCAAATATTTTTTCGTCAAATAGACCATCTTTCTCAGGCCTAAAAGTCCTATAATTTATTGTTTCTGGTTTTGTAACTTCACCATAAGACCAACCGGCAATATCGTCCGCCGAAGCTAAAATTATTCTTAATGCTTCAAAATCTTTGATTTCTCCAACGCTCATTTATTTTTCCTCCTTACCACTATCCTTCAAACTATGTTCTAAGGATATATCAGATGTCTTGGAAGAGACTTCTTTACCGTTGACAACTAACTCTTTTACCTTTTCTTCCATCGTATCCTCTTCTTTTGTGTCCTTTTCAGATTCTTCTTTTCCATCGTCCACTTTGGCCCCTAATAATTCTACTTTCAACCCCAAACCATTTAATTCTTTCACTAAAACCTTAAATGATTCTGGGACTGTGGATTCAGGAATATCTACTCCTTTAACAATCGCCTCAAAGGCTTTGGCTCTTCCAACAACATCATCGGATTTGATAGTAAGCATTTCCTGCAATGTATGGGCTGCTCCATATGCTTCAAGAGCCCAAACTTCCATTTCCCCTAAACGCTGGCCACCCATCTGAGCCTTACCACCAAGAGGTTGCTGAGTAACTAAAGAGTAAGGACCCGTGCTTCTAGCATGAACTTTCTCATCCACCATGTGCACTAGTTTCAATATGTACCCTATACCAACTGTGATTTTATTACTGTAAGGTTCTCCGGTTTTCCCATCGCGAAGCATTATCTTACCATCCAGTGGGAGTTTAGCTTTTTTTAATTCCTCCTCTAGTTGCTCTTCGGATGAACCACCAAAAGCAGGGACCGCTGCTTTATAACCAAGTTTCTTTGCGGCCCAACCCAAATGGGTTTCCAAAAGCTGTCCTAAATTCATTCTAGAAATTACTGATAAAGGAGATAAAATAATGTCAATTGGAGTACCATCCTCTAAATAGGGCATATCAGCAATTGGTACTACCGTAGAAATTACTCCTTTATTACCGTGGCGCCCAGCAAGCTTATCGCCAATAGTTACTTTCCTTGTTTGAGCAACTTTTACTTTTACTAATCTTTGAACACCTGGTTCCAATTCATCATTAGCCTCTTTGGACAAAATTTGAATCCCAATTACGGTACCTTTTTCACCATGGGGTATTCTCAAAGAGGTATCTCTTACTTCTCGAGCTTTTTCTCCAAAAATAGCTCTCAAAAGCCTCTCTTCGGAAGTTAGTTCGGTCTCACCTTTAGGGGTAATTTTTCCCACTAATATATCGTTAGGTCTTACTTCAGCACCAATATATACAATTCCCTGCTCGTCTAGATTTGCTAGTGCTTCTTCACTTACGTTTGGTATATCTCTTGTTGTTTCTTCCGGTCCTAGTTTAGTTTCGGTAACCGAAGACTCATACTCCTCAATATGAATTGAGGTTAGAATATCTTCTTTTACTAAACGGTCAGAAATAATAATTGCATCTTCATAACCATATCCTTCCCAGGACATATAAGCGACTAATAAGTTTTTTCCTAAAGAAAGTTCTCCGTTGTCTGTAACTGGACCATCAACTATTAATTGTCCTTCACTCACTTTATCTGAAATTGATACTAAAGATCTTTGACTGTAAGCAGTATTTTGATTGGACTTGGTGAATTTCTTCAACTTTATCTTGTATTCTTTCTTATCCTTTTTACCCTTAATTATAATTTCTTGGCCGTCTACATATGTAACTACGCCATCTACTGGGCTCTTAGCAACCCTACCTATATTCTCCCCCACTACCTTCTCCATACCTGTACCAACAATAGGCGTCTCTAGTCTTACTAATGGTACAGCTTGACCCTGCATATTCGCTCCCATCAAAGCCCGGTTAGCATCATCATGGGCCAAAAAGGGAATAAGCGAAGAGGAAGCACCTACTATCTGCCACGGCGCTACATCTACATAGTCAACTTGATCTGCTGGACCTGTGGTAAATGAGGATTTATGTCTGATTGGTACTCTTTTATCCAAAATATGTCCGTTTTTATCTGTCTGTATGTTTGCATGAGAAATTCTGAAATTTTCCTCATCATCTGCCATCAACCAATCTACATCATCAGTTATCTTGGGTTTCCCGTTCTTACCCTTTATAACTTTTCTATAAGGTGTTTCCAAAAAACCATACTCGTTAATTTTTCCCAACAGTGCTAGATGAGTAATTAACCCAATGTTTGGTCCTTCTGGAGACTTAATCGGATCTATCCTACCGTATTGTGAATTGTTTACGTCGTGAACAGAAAAGCTTGCTCTCTCTCTTGTAAGACCACCAGGACCCATAACTGAAAGTCTCCTAAGATGTTCTAGTTCAGAAAGAGAATTTATTTGATCCATAAATTGGGAAAGTTGACTACCGGCAAAGAATTCATTCAATCTTGCTACTACTGGCCGGGCATTAATTAGGCTGGTTGGAGTAACCGCCATCACATCTGCTGATATACCCATCCTCTCTTTTATAACTCGCTCCATTTGAAGAAGCCCAACTCTAAGTGTATTTTGAATCAACTCTCCGACAGCCCTCAAGCGCCTATTTCCTAAGTGATCTATATCATCAGGAGATCCTTCTCGATTGTTTAATTTAATAAGCATCTTTACCACCGCTACTATATCTTCTGGTCTTAAAATCCAGTTACTTGGATTGTTTGGTGTCTCAAGTCCCAACCTTTTATTTAATTTGTACCTTCCAACTTTACCTAACGAGTATCTTTTAGAATTAAAGAAAAGATTCTCTAGAAGTGTCTTTGCGTTTTCAAGTACAGCCGGATCTCCTGGTCGCATCTTGTGATAAATCTCAAGAAACGCTTCATCTGAACTACTTGTAGGATCCTTTTTAAGGGTGGTCTCAATAAACTTGTAACCGCTACTTTTTTCTAAGTCAGCAAATTGTTCAAGTATTTTTTCGTTAGTTCCATAACCCACTACTCTTAACAAAATGGTGACTGGGATTCTTCTTTTTCTATCTATTCTTACCGTTAAAACATTGTTTTTTCCAGTTTCAAATTCTAGCCAGCTTCCTCTAGTAGGCCTAAGTTCTGCTTTATAAAGCGGCCTTCCTGTCGTTGGATCAATATTTTCTGTATAGAATATCCCAGGACTTCTTGTCAGTTGGATAACCACAACCCTCTCCACTCCGTTAATTATAAAGGTCCCTGAGTCCGTCATTAGTGGAAGATCCCCAAGAAAAACTTCTTGTTCGAGCGTTTCACCTGATTCTTTATTTAATAAACGTGTTTTTACCCTAATTGGGGCAGCATAAGTGGTCCCTTTTTCGACCGCTTTTTCGGGGGAGTATTTAGGCTCACCTAAAGTATGTTCAAGAAAATGGAGGGAGAAGGTTTTACCAGTAAAATCTTCAACCGGAGATATTTCGACAAGTAAATTTTTTATTCCTTCCGAAAGTAACCAATCAAAAGAGTCCTTTTGGGTTTGTATTAAGTTTGGTATGGGATATTTATGTCCTGCTGCCCCAAAAACTTTTCTCGAGTTGGTGTTAATCATTCAAATGAAAAAACTCTCTTGCTCACAGTTAGACCAAAATTCCACTGCTTGCTTCAAAGAACCTACTGCCAATTAGACAGTCTTGTTCCTCCAGTTAGATCGAAGGTATAGGATAAGTCCTCAATAATATTTATAATGGACGCAAAAAATAATGACGTACCTCGTACCACCGTACGTCATTTCTATATTCAATTAGACGTATAATATTATCAATAGCCAATTTTGTCAAGTATCACCTTAAATATTTACCGACATTAGCGTTATGTTCTTCAATCGTTTTCGCGAAATGAACCTTACCATCTTTATCGTGGATATAATAATAGTATGGTGATGGCTCTGGTGAAGCAACAGCTTTAATAGCGGAGATTCCAGGGTTTGCTATCGGTGATGGTGGGAGGCCAGCTACCTTTCTTGTGTTGAAAGGACCTTTAATTTCAAGGTCTTGCACAGTCAAATCCCTTTTCCACCAGGTTTTTTCATTACTTTGATAGCCAAGAGCGTATTGGATAGTAGCATCCACCGCAAGAGGGATTCCTTCCTCAAGTCTTTTTAATAAGATTCCGGCTATTATTGGGCGTTCATCTGTGTTTTTAGATTCTCTTTCAACAATAGATGCCAAAACTATCAATTTGGAAAGTGTTAAGCTATTTTTCTTTGCCAGATTTTTGATAGTAATATCAACTTTTTTATCAAAGTTAGCTCGCATAATAGCAACTATTCTTTTTTCATCTGCATTTGTCGGGATTAAATAAGTATCGGGAAACATATACCCTTCTTTGGCCAACCCAATAAATTTATTCTTATCGATATTAAATTCAACTGAGAGTTTTTCAGCCACTTCCTCCACCCTCAAACCCTCAACTAAAGTCACCCATTTATCTAACTGTCCGTGTTGGAGCTCTTTGGCTATTTCTTGGGATGTTTGATTTGAACTTACTTTAAAACTCCCCGCTTCTATTTCATTATCAAGTTTATTTGTAAAAAGGTAAATTCTGAAGGCAACAGCACTCTTAATTAACCTCTCTTCTTCTAATCTAACGGCAATTTCTTTGGCAGACTCACCTTTTTTTACAACGAACACTTTTTCTACACCACCACCTTTAGCTTGCAACGAAGTTTGATACAAATAATTTGCTGAGGCAACAGCTGTAACCACTAATAGAAAGATAACTATAATTATGATTGATAGCCAACCAAATGGGCCTAAGATTTTTTTTTTAACCCACCTACTCTGCATCTTCTTCTTCCTCCTCTTTTCCTTCCTCCAATGTTGGTTCCTCTAAATCTTCTCCTTCACTTGGTAATGTATCTTCAGTAATTATCTCAATATTTATTCTAGAACTATTAAAAGGCATGAATTTGAACAGTCTAAATATGGCCGGTTTAATTTCTATTTCAAACTCAGGTACATTGTTTAAAGACTGTAGGTAGGCAGCTGCGGAGCCAAAAGTCTTACCAGAAAGATTTTTTTTAAGTTCTTCCTGATTTATTTCTGGAATTAAAACTGCATTAATCTTTCCCAGTATTTCAACATCATCCTCACCTTCAGTTTCAAAAAGCTCCGCTTCAACACTGGTTTTTTCTTCATCAACAACTAATCCCTCTGGTATTGATGATTGGATTGACTCTATCAAGAGTTTTTTTAAATCATCTTCTTTAAAAAGCTTTGCAATAGCCTTAACTTCTAGGGCCAATTTTAACTCATCTGATTCCTCTCCTACGGCCTTATCAAATTTTTCAGAAATAACCTCTGTTTTTAACCCACCCTCTGGAACAGTAGAACCCTCAAGTTGTTCTTCTAAATCATCTTTAGCTTCATTTTCCAGTTTTTCAAGCAGATCTTCCTTCAGCTTCTTTCTATCCTCTTCAGAAACAGCCTTAACTTCTTTTGACTCTCCACCCGCAAATGCCAAATCATTTACCCCCTTAACGGTCCCCAAAGCTTCGCTTGCTATCTGAAACTCAGTGCTGGCTGGTGCATTTCCTGCATTTCCAATTGCCTTCGCGGTAGCGTTCACGCCAGATTGGCCAGCAATAATACTTAATCCTGAAAAACTTGCTTTTGGAATTGAAACTTCAGTATCTAAAGTAAATTCCAATCCGAGATTTTGACCGGTAACTGTTTTTATAGTTGTCCCAGCCGGAAATTTTTTTGTAGTTACAATACTAAAATTACCTACTGTAATTCTCCCTTTTGCCGGAGCTCCGATAACCAATTTGCCAGATGACTTCCTCGTTTCGTCACCAGATTTTGTCACTTCCTCTACGGTTAATGGGATCACTCTTTCTTCAATATCTATCTCGGATACGCTTTCGGATGCAGTGAGAGTGACTTGATTGGATATCGTTTCGAATTCGAGATTTATTTTTACATTTGCACTTGGTACAAACCAGAAGGATACAAAGAATACAGTAGCAAAAAGAAAGGCCCCTATTGATCCAAAAACAATTAATCTTTTTCTACCTTTAAGCTTGGAGAAGAATTTAAAAAACCCACCTTCTTTTTTTGCGGTAGCACCTACATCTTCAGGCTTTTTTTCTTCCATATTAACAGGTGGTGAAGTTACTTTTTCTCCAATCTCAGGTTTTTTTTGTAAAATATCCTCTCCCTCAACAAAACCAAAATCCCCTTCTGGTGGTGCTGCCGCTTTTGCTGAGACACCTACTTTAATATTTATTCGTTTACCGTTTTTCTTGGCAAATCTTTCAATTATTTCTTTATTAATTGGATTGAGTAATACTGCAGATTTTTCGGGAAGATCTAAGGAAATTTCTGACTCTTGGGTTGCTTTAACAGACTCTAATATTTGAGTCAATGTGGCATCTTGACTAAATTCTAATTTTTTCATGATGTGATCTCCAAGCTCAAGGCCAAAAGACCGGTATCTTCAGCAGCATCAACATCACTTACTTTATCAAAACTTATACGCGGATCCTTATGAAATCCGAAATCTTTCCAAGGAAGATGGAGCAGTTTATCTTTAATATCGGTCATATCAACCTCACTACTGTCAGGATAAAGCCAAATTAATTCTGGTTTTTCCTCTCTCACAGCTTCCTCAACTACTAGCTCAAACCCTTCTAATAATAGTTCTGGGTTTGAAACTCCTAAATCAAATTGGACTATCCTATTTATATGCCCTCCTAAAAGATGGGCTACTTCAGAACGATTTGACCCCAATCTAAATAGAAGTGCATTTTCATTGCCTTTTTTTAGCATTAGTTTGGCCACTGCAAATGAAGTGGGGATTATTTTCTCTAGTTCCATATCTATTTCATCAACCAGTTTGTCAAAAACCGCTAATTCTTCTGGGTGCTTGTAAGCAATAAAACAGGAAAGATCGGCTTTTTCCCCCTTTATTCCAATAGGATTTGAAACTTTTGTGCCGTCTATCTTTGCCGAAGCAATTGTAGAAAAAAATAATTTTAGTTCTCCAGATTCCTCTTTTGCAGAAACTTCCTCTAAAACTTTCTCTACTTCTTCACCAGATATAGCTTCATTTGGATCGGGCCTAGTGTATTGAGCCACAGTAGTTTCTGTTCTAATTGGACCTCCAGATACTCCAAGGATAGCTTTTTTTGGGATATCGGTAACTTTACCAGCCAGTTCATCAATTGCTTCAATAGAGGCATTAAACATATCTTCTAAAGCGGAAAATTTCTTGCGACTTGTTTCTTCAATAATTGGCTCAGGGTCGACTGAAAGCTTAGCCATGTTCACCACTTCCAATCCTATTTCAATTAGAAGAAAATTCTTGTTTTCTTTTTTCTTAAGTGAAAATTTAGGAAATGCCATAGCAGAATTTGTATTTAAAGTATAACATAATGAATTTTAGGTTCCGATATATTACGGATGAGTGAGGGTAATATTAACAATAGGGAGGAGAAAAGTAGTTTTCTATAGATCATCAAAGAGTAGCTCTTATTCGGCGGAGGCCGGAACCTAGGCCTTCTTCTTTCACAATCTTAAATTTCCCCACCTTTCCAGTGTGTTCTACGTGTGGTCCTCCGCAATATTCAACTGAATACGCTCGCCCTAAGCCTATCGAAGGGCCGATTTGGTAAATACTTACTTTATCTTCATATTTTTCTGGAAAAAGGCCGATCGCGCCCTTTTTATCTGCTTCTTTTTGTTTCATTAAGGTTTTAGTAACTTTCAAATCTTCCTTTATTTTTTTATTCACTATTTTCTCTACTTCTTTAATTTGTTCCGGCGTCATCTTTTCTCCATAACTAAAATCAAAGCGTATTCTTTCTATAGTTATATTACTTCCAGTTTGGTGGATTTGGTTTCCTAAAACATCTCTCAAAGCTTGATGAAGAAGGTGGGTGGCAGTGTGCCCTCTAATAGTTATTTCTGAATGATCTGCTAAACCTCCAGCAAATTTTTGTTTTGCTCCATCCCGAGATTTTTCTTTATGCTTTTCGAATTCACTGTTAAATAGAGTGCGATCTATTGTCAGACCTTTCTCTGCTGTCAGTTCGAAAGTAAGTTCTGGTGGGAAACCGTATGTCTCATAAAGATAAAAAGCATCCTTACCGGTAATTTTATCTCCAAGTTTTTCAAATTCCCGCAAACCACCTGTTAGCACTTTTTGGAATTTTGCTTCCTCAGCTTCCAATTCATCGTGAATTTTTTCAGAATTTGATCTTACTTCCGGATAAATATCACCATAAATATGAATGAATTCTTTCGCAACGGGATGACTTAAATTTTCATTAATTCCTAAGAGTCGTCCATGACGGATGGCGCGGCGAATAAGTCGCCTCAATATGTAACCCCGATCTACATTGGAAGGACTCACTCCATCGGCTATAAGAAAAACAGCTGCGCGTATATGATCGGCAATAATCCGCGCTGATTTTACATTCCAATTGGCAGATTTATTCTTGATTAGGTCCATTGCCGAAGAAAAAAGCTCAGTATCAAAAACATTATCTTTCCCTTGCAAAACTGCCGTGGTTCTTTCTACCCCCATACCTGTATCAACATTTTTCTGCTTCAACTTTTTATAAGTACCATCTGGCTGTTTATCATATTCCATAAAAACATTATTCCAGACTTCGGAAAATCTTCCACAATTATCTCCTGGTCGACAACCTAATCCGCTTGTGGTGAGCCTTGTCGAACCACCTGTAGTGAGCTTCGTCGAACTATGAGGTTTCCCGGTTACATCCACAAACATCTCCGTATCTGGACCACAAGGGCCTATTGCACCCACTGGTCCCCACCAATTGTCTTCTTTTCCAAGTTCGACAATTCTACCTTCAGGAATTTTTAGTTTTCTCCAAATCTTTATGGATTCAATATCTTTAGGAGAATCATGATCTCCGGCAAAAACCGTAACCCAAATTTTTTCATGGGGGACTTTTAGTTCCTCGGTAAGAAATTCATAGCTCCACTCAATCGCTTCTTTCTTCCAGTAGCCACCTTTGGTGTCTGCGCCATGTTTGGCTAAGCCACCTTTGGAATTTAAACCCCCCAAAGACCAATTGCCAAGCATTTCAAAAAAAGTATTATGCCACGCATCTCCCACCTCATCTATATCGTCTGTTCTCAAAGATTTTTGAACATTGGTAAGTCGCTTGCCGTGAGGATGAGGTTCCCCTAATAAATAGGGTACTAGAGGGTGCATTCCGGCAGTGGTAAATAAAACTCTTTGAGTACCAGCCAACTCTACTTTTTCAGAAGGAACAAGAGAAGCAGAGGGAATAATTTTATGTCCCCTTTTCTCAAAAAACTTCAAAAACTTTTCTCGTAGTTCTACAGCTTTCATGTGGATATTAGTATACGGAAGAAACCTGCACAATTCAATAATATTAATACCGTAAAAGGGTAGTTCAGTTCAACTTAACTTATTAATAATATGGCATAATATTTATAGTGATTAAAATATATTTAAAATCCCCAAAGTCGAAGAGAAAGGTAATAATAATTTTCGGACTCCTGCTTATAATAAGCGCTACCTTTGCAGTTATAGCCTGGCAAGTTTCTCCAATTTTATTTCCAAAGACAATAGAGCGATTTACAAAAAACAACGCTCCTAAGCTTACTTCGATTGTTCTTAGGGATTTAGAATTTAACAAATTTACATCGTTAGATGAACTCCAAGTTAAAATATGGACCGAGCCCAAGGTTATTAAACCAGAGGAAGAGGCAGAACTATTCTATGAAGTTTTGGATATTTCTGGAAGTCCAATATCGCTAGACACAAGCATTCACTACTCTAAAATTCATACCTACGCTATAAGGAACGATCTTGGTGGAAGCGCTCTCCATCTACATCCAAGTGAAACGGAAAAGGAGAGTGGGGTATGGAGAACAGTTTTAACCATTCCCTCCGCCGGTATTTGGAATATAGTTAGCCAAACTTCGAAAGATGGTAAAGCTTATCAATTTACCATTTCACTTAAAGTTGGTACCGATCCCACTACAAAGTTTACTCCGGACTTTGAGAGAGAAAAGATAATTTCCAAATGGAATATTGAAATGTTAGTTGATTCCAAAATAATTAATATAAATTCACCCATCCGCCTCACTTTTAAAGTTACACCGAAAGAAAGCTCAGAGGAATTAACATTAGAAAAAAACACGCTAGACAATGGTCACAATCTTATTCTGGCTAGAGTTGGAGATGCTTTTGCCTGGAACCAGCATGGAGACAGCAGTGTCGAAGAAATTTCCGAGGCGGCTGGTATTAAGGTGGAAAGAATCCCTACCGATGAAGAACCGTTCGCTCACGTAATTACTTTTCCTAAATCTGGAATCTGGCTAATTCATTTTGAAATAAAAAGCCAACCAGTTCATTTTTTTGTAGAGGTGTTTGACTAAATGGGTTTACAAAGAAATTCACTCAGATCAACTCAATTTTTTTCTTGTTGGATCTGCCACTTACGGTCAATTTTTGAAGTGTCTAGTTTCCCACAAGCATAACCTGATTATTAACCAAGTTAAAATAAATACTATTGAATTGATTCCGCCATTTTAAGAAATGCATCCCTAGTTAAATTAACACCAGTCAACTCAAAAATTATTTCATTTTTTGAAACAAAAAGTAGATCGTAGCCTTCTTTTTTGGTTTGTAGTTTTGCTAGGTAGGCCTCATTATTTTTCGCTGGTATTAAAGAGATTTCAATATAATCATCTTTAATGTTCTTTTTCATTACAAAATCTTCTATCCCCTCGTTTCTGGTATTTATTCCTTGATCCAAAATAACTAAAGTAAATGGTTTTCCTAAATCAGTCAATGGTAAATCAAAAATTTGTCTAAACATTGTGATTCCCAATTCTTTACTTCGTAATTCTTTCACCCTTAAATTCATTTTAATATCTTGAGGTAAATACCTTGGCGCCAAAAGCTTAAAACTAGATTTTTGTGCAGCGAGTTGTCGACTTTCGTCTGGAGTTTGCTCTGTAATTTTAGCAAAGGCGAAGTAACCTGTTGAAGGTAGAATTGATAACGTGAAAACAGTCAAAACTGCTACTTTCGTTTTTAATGACAATGACGTTGACGGTTTGTTATAATATTTTCTAGTAAAAATTAGCAAAAGTAAAACCACAATAATTGCAATAATCATCATATACAAAGAGGTTTCAAGAACACCTTGATATAAAGTATTAATAACCCCCATGTTTCCTTTGGTTAAGACAGCCGGGTAAACTCTTAATAAAAGGACCATGACTCCTAACCACACAAGAGGTAGAAGTAATAAAGTTGACGTCATTAGGTAAAAACCTTGCTTTGATCTTTGGTATATTTTTACAACCATGAAAATAAACCAAGCGACAAATAACCCTTCAGCAACGCTATAAAGCCAGACAAAAGGAAATAGTAAGAGTCCGGCTCGTGATAATAATGCTGGGGCTAATTCAACTTCAAATATTTGGTCTAATCTTAGAGGGAGCCCAACACCTAGAAATGACACCTGCACAATTTTAAGTACAATATAAATTACTATAAAAACCTTACTTATATACACAATCCTGTGGATGATGGGTGATTCTTGCATTATTTGAGGGCTTTCACTCCCTAGCGTAATTCTATGGGCTGGGTTTTGAGGAGTATTTTCAGGCATTAGATCAATTATCTCAAGATATTTATAATGGTGTCAAGCACGCCAAAGATATTTATTTAGATCGACTCGATTATTTTCAATTTGGACACCTTCTCCAACTAATTTACCTATTTGACCTTTTTCCCCTCCAAAAGCATAGTTTTTTGCTATTTACAACCCTGTGACATGGAATTTTTTCAGTATCAGTATTATTGTGAAGAATATTCCCAACAACCCTTGGGCTTTTCAAACCAGATATTATTGCAACCTGTCCGTAAGTTAGAACCTTACCCCGTGGAACTTGCGATATAATTTTGTAGACGATTTCTTTAAAAGCCATGTTAATTAACTAATAATATAACATTTATTAGTTGGGTAAAAGTTGATTTGCAATAGCGCAGCATTCCTAGGAAACTTAGTTCGAAGAACGCACCAAGCGAGTTTTTCTCACAAGCATGGTATAATAATTGTGCATGGAATTAATATCAATCCTAATATTAATCTTTTTGTTTATACTGATCATCTCAATCCGTCAAGTAAATCAATTTGAACGTGGCGTACGCTTTCAATTAGGTAAGTACAAAGGGATTATGGATCCGGGTTGGAGTCTAGTTTGGCCAATATTTCAGAGTTGGAAAAGAGTTGATATTCGTGTAAAAGCAGTAGATGTACCGGATCAAGAAGCAATCACTGAAGATAACATATCGGCTAGAGTAAATGCGGTTATCTACTACCGAGTTGTAAATGCTGAAAAAGCAATTATTGAAGTGGAAAATTTTTTCTTTGCCGTATCCCAACTAGCCCAAACTACCATGAGAAATGTAGTTGGCGAAACAAGTCTTGACAATCTTTTAGGTAAACGGATAGAGGTTGCCGAAAAAATAAGAAATATAATTGATGAGGCTACAAACCCTTGGGGAATAAAGGTGGAGAGTGTTGAGCTTAAAGACATAATATTACCGCAAGATATGAAGAGAGTAATTGCCCGGCAAGCAGAGGCCGAGAGAGAAAGACGAGCGATAGTCATAAGAGCAGAAGGAGAAAAACAGGCTGCCGCAAATATGGCTCACGCCGCTAATAAACTAACCGAGGCTTCGGGTGGAATGCACTTAAGAACTCTTCAGACACTGAATGAATTATCAGCCGACAAAAATAATACAATCGTGTTCGTCACCCCAATCGAAGTACTAAGAGCTTTTGAAGGGTTCATTAAGAAAGATAAGGACACTTAAAATGTCTGAAATTAGAATTAAATCCCGTACTAATAACCTAGGTTACCACTTTAATGTTGAGGTAACCGACCAAAATGGATCTACTTCCCATAGGGTAACTATGGATCGAGATTTTATAATGAGAATTGGAGCGACATACGAACCAGAACAAGTAATTAGAAAATCATTCGAGTTTCTTCTTTCTCGTGAGCCTAAGGAAAAAATATTATCCGAATTTGATGTGACAGTAATTACTACGTATTTTCCAGATTATATTGAAAAACTACAGAAACTTTTACAAAATGATCCTTCTCCCATAGTATAATTATTCATCTTCAAAATAACGTTTAGGTGGTTCTTTGGCATCTTGATTACTCCCACCCAAACCTAAACCCTCATCTTCAACAAACCCTTCCGATAATGCTGCGTCTATATTTTCTTGAGCTTTCTCAACAAACTCTTCTCCTTTTTCTGTAATTTGTTTCTTGATTTTCTTTCCTTCCTTGGTACCCAAAAACCATATTAAACCAACCCCCAGCAAAATCCCAAAAAACAGTCCTTTGTAAAATTTTTCTTCCTCATCTCCATGATTATGATCCATGATGCTCTTCCTCGTTTGAAATATTCTTCTTAAAGCTTCTCAATACCTCCATACCTTCCTTAATCGCCACCAAAATTCCTCCTAAGGAAGATGCAGGTCTAGCTATCTTTGTATCAATTATATCGATAACGGATCCGGCATGATCCAGTATATGATTGACCTTTTTTAGACTTTGTCTAGCTTCGTGGAGAACAAGAATAAGATATATTCCAACCGCAACTAAAATAATTGCGACTATTATTATGATTATAGTAAAAAGTGTGGCAGTATCCATAAATTCAAATCCTAAAGGCCCTTCCTTCTAAGGAAGAGTTTCAAAAGCAGAGCAAGAATAACATAAGGTTTTTTACTTGGCAAGATGTTCTTTTACTCCTTTTTAAACTCCTTTTCTAAAGATTCTCCCTCTTTTCCAAAAATTTTCTCCTCGCCTTTGAAAGTTACTCTGGTGGAACCAGCATTACTAGTAAATATTTTTATCCGCACCTTAGCTGAAAATTGTTTTTCACTTCCAGATAACAACACTCCTTCAAAAGTCTTTTGGCCATCCAACTCTACTCTAATATTGGCTGCCTGAGGGCCAATATGCAAAGTAAGGTTAACTCCCTTACCTTTATTTTCATCAACAACTCCAGCATTTTTAGATTCAACAACAACCGTTCTTTTTTCTGTTGATATCTTCCCGAATCTATTTTCCGCTGTTATCACAATTGTGTTAATGCCTTCAACAAGACTAACTGCTACCGAAAATGTACCACCAGGTGATAGTTGGATTTTTTGGCCGTTGATTTTTAGAGTAGCATCAGGATAAGTTTTTCCTACGACATTTACATCCAATGTTTCATTTTTAATATTGTTTGGTGGTTCAGAGACTTCTAAGAGAGGGGCCGCTGAAAATGATCGATACTGTGAAAAAAGATACACCCCAGCAAAGAAAAAGATTAGTATGAGTACGGCGGTAGAAATTATTTGAGGCGTAAATCTGAATCTTCTACCTCCTAGTTTTTCTGAGATGTGAGTTTTCTGTATTTTAGGTTCATCATATTCTCTCCTGAAAAAAGCTAGAAGACTTTTTACATCCAAACCTAAGTATTCCCCGTAGTTTCTAAGTAACCCCTTAACAAATGTGGGCGAAGGTAGGTTTTTCCAATCACTTTTTTCCAATTTCTCCAGAATCTTTTTTCGAATCTTGGTTGATTTTTCTGCCTGTACTATGCTTATATATTTTTTTTCTCTAGCCTCTCGTAAAATCTGCCCAACAGTTTTCATTAGCCCCCTTTATACCCAATCAGAAGATCGCTCTAACAATAAAGATACTATTCACCTTCTTCTTGAGACGACAAAACCCGGGCAGGATCTTTTACCAACACATCTCTTGCTTTAGAACCATCTGCAATCCCAACAGCACCTGCTGCTTCCAGTTCATCTAAAAGCCTAGCAGCCCGTGCGTACCCAACCTTTAACCTTCTTTGTAAAAGTGAAGCGCTAGCTCTATCGTATTGAACCACAACTTTTACTGCCTCCTCAAATAAATCATCTCTTTCTCCATCCCTACCTGACACTTTGTTAGAAAGCTTAGATACTGGCATGCTGGTTACTTCTTCAGTATACTGTGGCTCTACTCCAGATTTCTTTAAATAATCAGTTAATTTATTTATTTCTGCCTCAGAAACATAAACTCCTTGAATTCTTTTTGGTTTTGAAGCATCTGGCGGAACATAAAGCATATCTCCCTTGCCTAGTAATTTTTCGGCGCCAACTTGATCAATAATCACCCGCGAATCCACTTGACTAGTGACATTAAAACTTATTCTAGAAGGAATATTTGCTTTTATTAATCCTGTCAAAACATCTACACTTGGTCTTTGAGTAGCTAAAATCATATGGATTCCTGTTGCTCTAGACATCTGAGCCAAACGGGTGATTGCATCTTCCACTTCAACAGGAGCAAAAATCATTATATCGGCAAGCTCATCGATGATGATTACAATATAAGGAATAGCCTGAAATCCACTCATTTCATTATATTGATCAATATTTCGAGCGTTAACTTCTGCAAAAAGTTTGTATCGCCTGTCCATCTCACTCATAGACCACTTAAGGGCTGACAAAACTTTTTCGGGCTCAGTTATAACTGGCGACAAAAGATGAGGTATACCATTCCATTGAGAGAGCTCGACAATTTTTGGATCCATTAAAATCAGTTTCACTTCTGCCGGAGTGGCACGAAAGATTAAGGTACTAATGAATGTATTTATTGCAACACTCTTACCACTCCCAGTAGAACCGGCCATTAGCATATGAGGAAGTCTTCCTAAATTATCAGTTACAGTATCGCCAGATACGTTAAGCCCCAGAGCCAAAGTCAACTTTGATTTTTCTTTCTGCATTACGGAAGAAGATAGAACTGATCGTAAAGAAACAATTTCCGGCTTTATGTTTGGTGCCTCTATACCTACAAGTGATTTTCCCGGTATTGGGGCTTCGATTCTAACAGTCCCCGTTGGTGCGGCTAGTGCAAGGGCGATATCATTTGCTAGAGAAGTAATTTTTGTAAGCCTGGTGCCAACCGCTATTTCCAGAGCATACTGAGTAACAGCCGGTCCCAAATTCACTTCGGCCACCTTTGCTATTATCCCAAAACTTTCAAGGGTTTTTTCGATAAGTTGAGCATTGTGCTTAATATCCCCTCTTTCTGCCTTGGACCCAATATTCTCATTTAAGAGATCAATAGGAGGATACTCCCACACTTTATCACTTCCAGGAAGGTTGGAGACTACTGCTGCTGTGGCCAACACCTTCTCGTCTTTTTCTTCCTTCGCTTCTTCTCCTCCACGGGTTTTAAAAGGTAACTGTCTAAGTACTTCCGTTGGTTTTTTAGATCGGGCAAAAAACTTTTGTGTACCTTGTTTAGCTATAACCCATACTTTTCCAATAAATTCCATTGCCCCTTCCAAAGATGTATTAAAAAATACAATTATAGAAACAAGGGAGAAGATTAAAAGTACAAAAAAAGCGCCAGGGGAAGAAAGAATAGAAGATCCAAAGCTCCAAATACTTTTCCCAATAATCCCAGCGGTCCCCGAACTAAAAGAAGCTGACAAAGAGACTACACTAAGTAATAATCCCCAAAACCCAAAGACAGTATTTGGGGTTACATACTTTATCTTTATTCTGGTGAATAATAATCCCGCAGCGATAAGCGCAATAGGGACAAACCAAGTAACCCATCCAAAAATACCAAACAGAATGTTCTTTAAATCTTGGGCTAGGCCTACTTGACCAAAAAATGAGAGGAAAGAAAGACCACCTGCCAAAATGACGAGCAGGCCGACAATAGTCTTTAAAGTCTTATCTTTAAGACGAAGTTTAAATCCTTTTCTTCTGGGCATATCAATACTGATTGTCGCATAAAGTTACAGCGGATTCAATCAGAAGTACGCTTAAACGTAGCATAAAAACCATGTAGTGTCAAACACTATGGGTTTATGTAGATTTAGTAGTTTGTTACAAAAGTGGTAATTATTACTTTTTCTTTACCTTCTTTAAATCCTCTTTTATCTTCTCTTTTGTTTTCCTCGCGGTTTCTTGAATCTTTGTGTCAATTCCTGGATCAAATTGACGTAAGTATACTAAGTGCTGGTGATCTTGCGGCCTTTCATTGAAGCCTTTGAGAAACTGTTCGTGGTAATCTACCGGTAATATAATAAGAATCACATTTAAAACTTCATTATGTAATATCGAGTCTGCTTGGTTTAGCAGATCATAGTGATCTTTGAATGGCAAACCCACATCTGCGAGTTCGTTATGTAATTCATCTAAACCAACTAAATGATCGTAAAAAACACTCACACTTCTTCTCCTTTTTCAGGATGATTTATTTCCAAATCTTCAGGATGAGCACCTTCATGACCCTTACCCGCTCCCTTACCCTTATCTTCACCTTTATGTAACCCTAAATCATGCAATCCATGTTCCTTAGGTGGGGCTAAATAAGATCTACCGTATTTATGACCTTGGGATTTTGATTCTAAGGATCCATCACCCACTCCACCTGGAAAGGATCCTGACCCATCTTTTTGCCCACTTGATCCTTGCGCTCCCTGTGAATCAATTTGAGCAGAGGGACTGATTCTAATACCTGAAGGTTGAGATCTTCCCTCTGGGTTTAAAACTGAAGCATCCGGTGGAGGCGAGGTGTGAGAATTCTCAACACCTTGCGGTGGTTGCTGATCTTGATTTGGATGGCCAAGAAGAAAGGGGATTGCTAAGAATGCACCCAGCACAGCCGCGGCTGCACCAATCTTCACACTGTTTTTACGAATATTTTTTAAATCAATATTGTGTCTATCTAATAATTCCCTAAGATGAGGGTGGTTTTGATGAAGCTTGGTGTAAGAGTTTTGCTCGTGAGTGGAAAAGATATTTCTTAGCGATTCAGATTTATTGGTAGATCCAAAAAATTTATCAAACATTGATTGAATTATCCTAGAGGAGGTAGTTTTTGTCAATCAATGCAGAGAAACTTTCAACCATAGTATAAAGATCTTATAATCGCCGTAATTATAATAATTAGGAGGAAAATAACCACTAAAATAATTGCGAATGGGTTACCTTTGATCGCTTCCGCATATGCTCTATATAGACCAAACATCCTCATATAAGCGGGTGATCTTCTCTGCGTTAGTGAACTTACCGATTTATGAAACTCACGGCGTTGTGTTCTTTCTTTATCAAGTGATATAAGAGTTAGTGCCAATTTTTTTGCTTTATCAGGGTTTGATCTTAGATAGTTTTTAATAACATCATCGGACAAACCCATAATTTCAGTTATGTTCTTCTCTTCTTTATCTCTCATGACTCATCAACAAAATCGACCAAGTTCAGACTCCAATGATCACCGATAACACCATAGGCCGTCTGGCGGTTTTTTTAAAGAGATATCTACTAAGATCCGAAGTTATTTTTTCACGAACTGCAAGCCAGTTTTTTATATGCCCGTTGCTCTTTATTGATTTTTTTACTACCTCTTGGGATTCCTTAATTAGCTTTTCGCTTTCCTTCATATAGACAAACCCACGACTAACAATATCTGGATCCCCATAAAGTTTATTCCTCGCTTTATCAATGGTAATAATAACCACCACTATACCCTCTTCCGCCAATACTTTCCTATCTCTTAAGACAATAGATCCCACATCCCCAACCCCTAAACCGTCTACAAATATATTTGTCGTCTCTACTTCACCAGCTATTTTTCCAAAATTTTGATCAAATTCAATCACGCCTCCCTCGTCAATTAGAAAAATATTTTCGTTTGGAACTCCTGTTTCTTTAGCAAGCAATGAGTATTGCTGCATATGTCGATACATTCCAGAAATTGGTACCACATATTTTGGTTTGGTTAAAGTAAGCATTAGTTTAAGTTCTTCTTGAGCAGCATGGCCGGATACATGAAAATCACTGGTTATATCAGAATAATAAACATTTGCTCCAAGTCTAGACAGATTATCAATCATTTCATAAACAGCATCTTGATTACCGGGAATAGGATCAGCGGAAAATATTATTTCGTCACCGGGCTTAATGTATATCGAGCGGTGATCAGAATTTGCAATTCGAGCCAGAGCACTTCCAGGTTGCCCTTGGCTACCAGCAATTATAATAGTAATATTTTTATCCTGAAGTTTATCTATAACATCAACTTTAACAAGTAAATCTTTAGGAATACTTAAATAACTTAGCTCCATAGCTGTTCGGACATTTTGTTCCATAGAACGACCAACAATACAAACCTTTCTACCGTATTTTACGGAGGCGTTTATAGCCTGCTGCATTCTCGAAATATTAGAAGAAAAAGTTGTGATCATCACTCTTCCTTTAGCGACACTTATTACTTTCTCAAAGTTTTCTTGTATTGCAGCCTCAGACAATGTTCTCCCTGGTTTTTCGGATCTTAAGCAATCACTCATTAGAGCCAGTACTCCCTTATTTCCAAACTCAGCTAGACGAGTCTCATCTGTTGTTTTACCATCTAACGGGGTTGGGTCAAATTTGTAATCACCGGTATGGATTGTGGTACCCACAGGTGTAGTTATAGCATAGGCAACTGAATCAGGAATAGAATGACTTAGTTGGATCGGCTCCACATTAAATGCTCCTACCTGATATTGTTTTCTTACTTTAACTTCGTGGAACTTGGTAAAGTTTAATTTATTTTGCTCTTTCAGTCTTACTTTCATTAACCCAATGGTAAGTTTTGTAGCGTAAATTGGCGCCGACAACTTATCAATTAAATAAGGGAGGGCTCCAATATGATCTTCATGTCCATGGGTAATAAAAATACCTCTGATCCTATCTCTCTTGTCATTTAAATACGAGATGTCAGGTATTACCATATCTATCCCGTACATAATTTCAGAGGGAAAACCCATACCACAATCAACAATAATAATATCCCTCCCAAACTCATAAACAAACATATTCTTTGTCACTTGGCCGTTTCCTCCCAAAGCGACAAATTTCAGTTTGTTCTGGTATTTATTCTTATTTGATTTAAACTTATTACTCATAACTGCTACTTAAAAACCTTACCTAGAAAAAACTCATTTGATTTGGGTCCTCATCTTCATTTTTTAACCCTTCAATATTAAAGACTGAACTTGGGTTTTTCAATATTTCTTTGTTTCTCTGAAAGTCCTTCTCTATACTATCCAATACACTTCTTCTTCTTAAAGCGGCGGCGGGGTGGTACATTGGTATCACTACAAGGCTTTTGATTTTTATTGGGTTGCCATGCACTTCTGAAATCTTCACATTTTGCATGTACCTAGCCATAGAATATCTGCCCAAAGTCACCACAACCTTGGGTTTAATTATTTCCATTTGCTGATCCAACCAATATTTACAAGCCAAAATTTCGGATGGTAGTGGATCTCTATTTTCGGGTGGCCTATGCTTGATTACATTCGTAATAAATACTTCTTCACGTGAAATTCCAATCGATATTAAAAGTTTATCTAAAAGTTTACCAGCTTGACCTACAAATGGTCTCCCTTGCTTATCTTCATTAAATCCAGGACCTTCTCCAATAAAAACTACCTCTGAATCTGGATTTCCTTCTCCAGGTACTGGATTTGTTGTACCTTCCCAAAGGATACATTTTTTACAATCATGAATATTTTTCTCAATCTGAGAAAGCAGAAGTCTTTTGTCCATGTGGGAACAACTACTCTACGTTTATGCGAGTTAGATTAATTCTGCCTTGAGAATCTACTTCAGTTACTTTCACTTTAAACTTTTCTCCTATGCTAACTTCTTTGTCAATATCCTCAACTCTATAAGAAGCTAGTTTTGAGATATGGACCAATCCATCTTTTCCTGGCAAAATCTCTACAAAAGCACCAAAAGGCATAACTTTTTTCACAACACCATCGTATATCTCCCCAGGCTCAATCTCTTTCGTTAAACTTTCTATCCACGATACTGCTTTCTTTGCTCCCTCTGCATCAGTTCCTGATATCATCACCCTTCCGTCGTCCTCAATATCAATCGCCACTCCGGTTTCATCGATTATCTTATTTATTGTTTTACCACCGCTACCAATAACTTCTCCAATTTTCTTGGTTGGAATTTTAATAACGGTAACTCGTGGCGCGTGTTTGGACAATTCTGTCCTAACCTTTGGTATAGCTTCTATCATTTTGTCTAGAATAAATCCTCTACCTTTTTTTGCTTGGGTAAGAGTTTCCTCAATCATCTTATCGGTTAAACCATCGATTTTAACATCCAATTGGATAGCGGTAATTCCTTTTGCCGTTCCAGCGATTTTAAAATCCATATCCCCATAAAAGTCTTCCAGTGCTTGAATGTCTGTTAATATTTTGTACTTATCGCCTTCAGTCACAAGACCCATCGCAATACCAGAAACTGGAGCAGAGATAGGCACACCAGAATCCATCAAGGCTAGAGTGGAACCACAAGTTGCGGCCATAGAGGTAGAACCGGAAGAGGAAAGAACCTCCGTAACAAGTCTTACAGTATATGGAAAGTCATCATCAGAAGGTACCACCTGAAAAAGAGACTTTTCGGCTAAAGCGCCGTGACCTATTTCCCTCCTATTAGGCGAACCAATCCTGCGTATATCCCCAACCGAAAAGGGTGGGAAGGTATAATGATGCATAAATCTTTTGGTAAATTCTCCCTCCATACTATTGATTGTCTGTCCTAAAGCAGTAGAACCAAGAGTAGCAATAGTAAGCACCTGAGTATCACCTCTTCTAAAAATTGCCGATCCGTGAGTTCTTGGAAGTACCCCCACTTCAATTTCAATTTCCCTTACCTCATCAACTTTTCTTCCGTCTGGTCTTTTTCCTTCATCAACAATTGCTTCTCGAACCATCTTCTTAACCGTGTCATCAAATACTTCGTTCATTTCCGCTTTGGATAGTTTACCTTCAAATTCTTTATAGAGTTCTTCTTTGAATTCTATACTAGCCGTTTCTCTTGCCCCTTGATCTGAATTAAATAGTTTTTCTTTAAAGTTTTCTTTAACGTGGGTAACTATGTCTTTCTTGACTTCAGGATCAATTTCTTCAACCTCGTATTCATCTTTTTCAACTTTAGCTTCTTCTACAAAATCATTTAGTAGATCGGCTACTTCCTTGGAATTTTTTTTAGCGTATTTTAAAGCATCTATAATTACCTCTTCTGATACCTCTTTTGCTCCGGTTTCTATCATGACTACCTTATCTTTATTAAAAGAAACTGTCAGATCTAAATCACTATACTCCTCTTCTTCCTTAGTTAGATTTAGAACAAATTCACCTTCCTTCAAACCAACTCTGGTAAAAGTCACATTCCCATTCCAAGGTATTGAAGATATAGATAACGCAGCGGAGGTGGCAATCATTGCAGGTATATCTGGGTCATTTTCATGATCATAAGAAAGAACTGTTATGATTACCTGGACTTGATTAAAATAATCTTTAGGGAAGAGGGGACGAATAGAACGGTCAATCAGTCTACCGTTCAATATTGCTTCATCAGATGGTCTTCCTTCTCTTTTTATAAATCTTGAAGATGATATTCTACCTGATGCATACAATCTTTCTTCATAATCTACGGTGAGGGGAAAGTAACCTATATCCTCCGTTGCTGGGATTCCAACAACAGTAACCAATACTACTGTCTCTCCGTACTGGGCAAGAATTGCAGCGTCTGCTTGTCTAGCAAGTTTCCCAGTTTCTAGAGAAAGGATTCTTCCACCCCATTTTATTTCTTTTTTTATAATTTTATTACGTTTTGAATCTTTAGTCATTAAGTCTTTTGGGCCAAAGACTGTTGAGAGTAATCGGGGAGCTGTGGAGTACGATTAAGTTTAATCGCATTTCACCGGTCCCAGATCACCAATCTTTGATCCTTATACATTTTACACCAAGTGTGCAAGTTATCTAGATAAACATTAAGATGCCTAACGCAGGACTTGAATACCTAAGGATAGATCGCTTTGCGCTCTACGACCACCTTTTGGGCTATGAGAAGCTCTAAATCTGAAGCTATATATAATCCTATTTATCCAATCCTAGTTTTTGTACGATAGTTTTTTAGGCCACGAAGTGGTCGCAGCATGCGCAGTAGCTGGCTTCAGGCAACGACCTAAAGGCATAAGCTACGAGCGTGCTATTTATCTCCAAGCTGGGCGCAAGACAATTGTTCTAATAATTACTTGTCCAAACCTAGTTTCTGAACAATTGTCTTATACCGATCAGGATCTTTCCTAGTAAGATACAGCAGGATTCTTCTTCTCTTATTGACCATTTGCAAAAGTCCTCTTCTCGAATGAACATCTTGTTTATGAGTTTTTAAATGCTCTGTCAATCTTTTTATTCTTTCACTAAGAAGCGCAATTTGAACCTCAGGCGATCCGGTGTCACCTTCATGTTGGGCAAAATCTTTTAAGATTTTTTGCTTATCTGTCTTTTCTAAAGCCATATTTAACTTTTCCTATCCTTAAGGTAGCTATTTCAGTATAACAAAAGGTTCTTTGGGTTCGCAACAAATTCAGGGATCAGCCCCCTACGCTGAAGCCTCACTGGGTTGACACCCGGAAGCTTTACGCGAATGGTTGTCAGGAAACTTTGGAACTACGGTAAACTTTTGGGGACAGCCAATCTTTTGGTAACTCACTTTTTACATCTACATCATTTGATTTTGAAAATTCTAGGTTTATATCTTCTTTAGCTTTTGTTGCATACGCAGCAGCTTCAAAAATTCTTGAGCCTTTTACCTTTGTGAAATTTTGTGTCGCCTCTCTCATACCAAGAAGCAACAAGTTGGCACATTTTTCTGTTAAATCAATTTCAGATTGATTGAAAAGCAATGACAAAAAACCACTAACGCTTTCCATTTTTTGGTCAATAATATTTAACTTACCAAATCTAGTATTAGCGCCATCGATATCAATATTTATAGTTGGGAGGCTTTCAAAAAGTTCGGTGTGAGATGAATAAATTTTTGTACTCTTTAAATCCTTCGTACCTAAAATCATTATTAAATTATAATCACCGCCAACATAGCTAGTCTGAACCTCATCCAAATTGAGTCCTTTCTTTTTAGGTTTAATAATTAAATTAAACTTATCTCCTTCAATCTTGTAAGAGACTTTATCTACTGGGTTTTTCTTATAATCAAACGAGATAATAAGTTTTCGTGGTTCTAAATCTTTCGTTATCTCTTTGGATTCCGCAAGCAGAGTAACATTATCTGGAAGCTTACCAGCACAAACCAAGTGGGAAATCTTATTGAAAGATTTAAGTAGGGTGTTTAGCGCAAGACCGGCATACACTGTATCAACCAAAGGTTCCTCGCCAATAAATATTAAAACCTTTTTAGATTTACTTATTAAATCTTTTAACTGGAACGTGTTTGCTTTTACTTCCATATTTAATCCTTAACCGCCTGAATTATATCACCAGGTTCAAACTTTATTTTATCTTCGAATATTACTCCAAATTCTTTTCCCTCGCTAGACTCATTTATATCTGATTGCTTATGCTTCATCGATTTTATTTTAGTCTCTTTCAATACTTTCTCACCTCTAAGAACTTCTATACTGTCAGATTTGTTTATCCTTCCCTTTAAAACCTTACCTCCAGCAATAATACCTTCTTCAGTTTCAAATTTAGACAATATTTCTGCTTGTCCTAGAACATCTTTCTTCTTTTTGGATGCTACCAATGCGTCCAATCCTTCATTAAGTTCGTCTAGCAGTTCGTAAATAAGTTTGTACGTTCGAATATTAACACTTTCTTCTTCAGCTAATTTCTCTAATGATTTAGATATCTTCACATTAAAACCGATAACTATCGATTTTGATGCTGACGCTAAAAGTATGTCGTTCTCGGTTATATCTCCAGTTTCTTTATGAACAAACTTCACTTTTTGATCTTCTTTCTTTAATGATTCTATAGAGCTTGATAAAGCCTCAAGACTCCCGTAAGTATCTGCTTTGATAATAAGTTTAACTTCTGAGGTTTTCGTTGAAGCTTCCCAATCTCTTTCTAACCTTGACTTTGTTTCTAATGACACTGACTTTTCCTTCATCTTTTTACTAAGAATATCCCCCACTTGAGGAACTTTTTCTAAACCAAGAATCTCTACTGGATCGGAAATAGTAGCCTCTTTCAATGATTTACCCTCCGGACTAATCAATGCTTTTATCTTCCCCGATGTTGTATCTCCGAAAACCAAATCACCAACCTTTAAACTACCACTTTTTACAATTATTTTTGCGATTGGACCTCTAAATTTATCAATATAGGATTCAATAATTGTACCCTCAAAATCTGACATGGTATTTTTACCAACTTCAGAGACTTCTGCGACTAATTGAACCATTTCTAAAAGTTCGTCTATCCCTTTACCTGTTTTCGCTGATATTAGAACGACTACAATATCGCCCCCATAACCCTCTACTAAAACACCTTCCTGGGCTAATTGCTTTTTTACCCTCTCAACATTTGAATTTTGTAAATCTATTTTGTTTATAGCTACCAAGTAGGGGATGTTTGCTGTTTTAATATGAGCGATAGATTCTTTAGTCTGAGGCATTACCCCATCATCTGCAGCTACTATAAGTATGGCAATATCGGTAACTTTTGCTCCTCTAGCCCGGATTTGTGAGAAAGCTTCATGACCAGGTGTATCTATAAATGTTATTTTTTTACCTTTATGATCAACTTGGTAAGCTGCAATGTGTTGGGTAATACCTCCAGCTTCTTTTTCGGCTACATTAGATTTTCTAATATTATCAAGTAAGGTCGTCTTGCCGTGGTCAACGTGGCCAAGAATTGCTACTACTGGGGGGAAGTGCAGCGTTTTTTCGGTTGTTTGCTGTTTTATTGCTTTCTTCACCATAAAAATTACTCTTCACTTTCTTCTTTTTCCTCTTTTTTCTTTTTAGTCTTCTTTACTTTAGTTTTTGCTTCCTTTTTTAGGACTTCTTTTTTCTTTTTGCTTACTTTTTTTGGTTTCTTTTTTTCTTTTGTTTTATCTTCATCTTCGGTTTCTTTTTTAATATCTAAAATATTCTCTGCTCCTTTAATATCAATTTTCCAACCGGTTAATTTCGCTGCTAATCTTACATTTTGGCCATCCTTACCAATTGCTAAAGAAAGTTGGTCTTCTGGAACTTCAACAAAAGCAGTTTTATTTTCCAAATCAGCTCTTACCTTATTTACCTTTGCCGGAGAAAGAGCAGCGGCAACAAATTTTGCCGGGTCGCCGCTATAAGCAATAACGTCTATCTTTTCCAAACCAAGTTCGGCGATTACAGCTTGAACACGGACTCCTTTTTGCCCAACACAAGAGCCGACTGGATCTACACCAGTCTGTTTGGAAGAAACAGCTACTTTACTTCTTTGCCCAGCTTCACGCGCAATAGCTTTTATCTCAACAATACCAGAACCAATTTCCGGTACTTCCAATTTAAATAGACCTTCGACCAAACCCTTGTGGGCCCGGGAAACTATAACATCTTGGCCTCTTGCAGATTCTCTGATACCAACAATATATACTTTTAGACGTTGGTTTAGACGGTAGTCTTCACCAAGCGTTTTTTCCGAACCCGGAATAACCGCTTCGGTCTTACCCAAATCAACCACTAAATTTGTCCCTTCAATCCTCTGAACCATACCGTTTACAATAGTTCCCACCTTTTTTTCAAATTCGGAAAGGATTGCACCTTTTTCAGCTTCGCGTATCCTTTGTAAGAGGACTTGTTTTGCGGTTTGGGCGGCGATTCGACCGAATCCTTGAGGAGTTACATCTTTTCCTTTTTCAAATACTTTCGCTTCTCCAGTCTCAGGATCAATTTCAGCAGACAAATCTTCTGTATCTGCACCGTAATCCTTTTTGTACGCGGCGATAATTGCATCTTGCACAATTGTCAGCACTTCCTTAGGATCTACACCACGCTCGGTAGCGGCTTGATTTAGAGCTGCTGCAAATTCAGTTCTTAAAGCCACACACTCTCCATACAATCGTAAAATTTAAAATTACTTGAGTAAATTTGTTCTAAATTAGTATTCATTAGTGTATGTAAAAGAAAAGTGGGATTTTAATTCCCACTTTAAAATTACTAATAAAATTGTAGGCATATACTACCACCAAACCTATTTCTGGTCAACCCTATTCAGTTTTGGTTAAAAAGAATTTAATTTGCTGAAGTAACTAGTCGGAAAGGGAGTTGGAAAATTTAAACTGAGCAAAATGCACCAAACTGGGCTACAGAAAAACCAATATCCAAAATATTAACATTACCGCTAGCATCAAGATCATATATCTCATTCCAGTCTGGAGAACTTGATGTTGAACCAAAAGCAATAATTAACGCTCCAATATCAGTTATATTGACCACTCCATTTGGAGGGCTACCAATCCCTCCTGTCCCTATCACATCAGCACATTTCGCCACAATTATTTTAAGTGTCTCTGATTCACTTGTGGCACCATGACTATTTGTAACCGTCAACTTTGCCTCCTTTAATCCATAAGAATCGTAAGTGTGGCTGGATTTTTTTCCAAATCCAAATGTACCATCTCCAAAATCCCAAGAATATGTCAGCGGCAATTGGTTTATATCGCTACTGGCCGATCCACTAAAACTCCTTGTTACAGATATGGGGCCGATTACCTCATCAACAGTGGCTATTGCGGTCGGAGGGGCAAATTGAATCTTATGAACTTGTCCACTAAAAAAAGATAGGTAGTACAAAGCACCATCTAGACCTACTTGTATATCAACCGGACCTTGTATATTAGTAGTAAAATTACTTACAGTATAATTAGTAGGGTGTAAACTCCTAATGAAGCCTCCACCAATATCACTGAAGAAATATTTACCGGTATATTCTGAAGGAAATTGATTACCTCGGTAAAAAGCAGCCCCAGTTATCGCAAATCCCTCACTATGATTGTACGAATATATAGGGTAGGTGTAATCAAAGTTAACACAATCATCGTGATTTTCTGCATCAGAACCAAAGCTGGGCCTTCACAACCAGGCCAACCATAATTGGCTCCCTTTTCAATTTTATTTACTTCTTCCCAAGTGCTTTGCCCTACATCATTTGCAAAAATTTTTCCATCTACTGGATCGATATTAAAAGTGAAGGGGTTACGAAGCCCATACGCCCAGATTTCACCCCTTTTACCAGTTTGTCCCGCGAAGGGGTTATCGGAAGGAATGCTTCCGTCTTTGTTAATCCGCAGTATCTTTCCGGCTAAATTACCAAGATTTTGGGAATTGTTTCCAAAATCGTTCCCCCCATCACCAGTGGCGATATATAAAAATCCGTCCTTACCAAAATGAATTCCTCCTCCATCATGGTGCCCATCACCAGAAAAAATATTACCTAATATTACCTCCTCACTACTTGAAACAGCTACGTCTGGTTTGTCACTGCTGGCAGTAAAACGGCTGACCTTACCTCTTACTGTGGTAGTGTTGACTTGGTGAGTATAGTGAATGTAAACATATCCATTATTCTCAAAATCAGGATCTAAAGCAACTCCTATGAGTCCGCGCTCCCGATCAGTGTTTACTGACACTGTCAAAAACGGTGTGGAAAGAAGTTTACCATCTTTAATCACTCGCACATTTCCCCCCTTTTCTGTTACAAACAATCTTCCGTCTGGTGCAAAGGCCATTGAGGTTGGTTGAGAAAGTCCTGATACAAAAATAGAGTCTTCAAAATCACCTTGTAATGGCACTGCAGCTTGGGGACCTTCTCTAGCTCTCTCTTGACTGGTAAGGACAAGATAGACAGTTAGGGGAAGGGCAGCAAAAATAAAGAAGGTCCCAATAATGGCTAGTAGGTGTTTGGGCTTTTGCATATCAACCTTATCGAACATAAAGATATATTAATTTAAGTTTAACGGGGTTGAAAACCACCGTCAAGTGATTTGACATAGTAATTTAATAGGAATAAAATACCGCTTGTTCTAGGGAGAGGTTGGCTCCGTGGTGTAGCGGTAACACACTACCTTTGCA
>JACZRW010000029.1 GCA_022574495.1 Patescibacteria group bacterium
CCTGCCTGAGATGATAAAGAAATTTCTACTTAGCCTCAAAAAAAAGAAAAGCCTGATGAAAATCAGGCAAAAAGGTCAGATACTAATAATTTTTCTTCTTATCCTGGTAGTTGGACTTGCCTTGGTACTCTCTGTGGCCTCTCGCTCCATAACCGACATTCGCCTTACCACCACTAGTGATGAATCAAATAGAGCCTACTTTGCCGCGGAAGCCGGCATTGAGGAGGCTCTGAAGAGACTTCAGGATCCTGCTACTCCTGATAATTTAGAAGCTGAGTTGGATTTCACTTCCATAAATCAGACTACGGCAAAGATCAAAGCATCCCCTTTAACTACACTTATAACTGAAGCTTACGAATTCCCTTCCCTGGTCGCTAAAGATGAGGTAGTTCAATTGAGTTTGCTCCGTGATTTTAATGACGATTTGGGGCCATCGCCTGTCGCCGCATCACCATCTGATAGTATTGATATATATTGGGGAAGAGGGGGACCAGGTGGTATAATTAGAGATGATATTAATACAACGCCAGCCATACTCATAACAATTTTATATAAGGATGCAGTGGGAGATTTTAAATTGCAAAAATATGCATTTGACAATGTAGTAGGAAGAAGTAATGGTTTTTGTCATAGCTCTATCCCTACTGGATCAGTGGATACCAATGTGCATACAAATGGGTTTGATTTTGCATTTATGATAACTCTACCCATTAGAGACGACGCTACTTGTGGTCCAACAACTATTACGGGAATGGGAAGTAACAAACCTATTCTTGCAAGAATAAGATTACTATACAACGATGCTGAAGCAGCGCCTGTAGCCGTACAGGCAACACCTGGTAATGGTTGGAATTTGCCAAATCAAGGCTCAGAAGTAGAATCTACTGGTACTACCACCTCTGGTGTTACCAGGAAGCTGAAGGTTACTCAGCAGTACCCGGCTCTGCCGTCTATATTTGACTACGTATTGTTCAGTGGTGGAGATTTGATTAAATAACTTAGAGCTTAGAGGCTAGTCTCTAGTTCCCCCATATTTTCTAACCTCTAACCTTTAGATAATTTGCAGTTTACTTATAGAAATTTAAGTTTGTGCTAAAATTAAATTAGTTTCTAGCGGTTAGTCATAAGCAATTACTGAAAATGTCTGCCCTAAATCACTTCGGATTAGACATAGGAACACATAGTATAAAGGCTGTCCAGCTTGGTGGTCAGACCACCCGTCCTGTTTTTATCGCCGCTGGTCAGGTACCCACTCCATCTCAAGGTTTAAATTCGGAATCCGAAGAAGATGTGGCTATAATCGCCCAAACAATAAAAAAACTTCATCAAGAAGCTCATATTAGTACTGATAAAGCAGTAACTGCTCTTCCAGAGTCCCAAATTTTTACAAGAGTGGTGGAATTGCCCAACTTATCTGACAAAGAGGTGCAGAGTGCCATACAGTGGGAAGCAGAGCAATATGTACCAATTCCCATGAATGAAGTGCAGCTTGATTGGCAGATACTGTCTCGCCCCAAGCAAAAGGGTTCAGATCAAAAAGTAGAGGTGCTTTTGGTGGCGGCCCCGAAAGTTTTAATTAGTAAATATTTAAAGATAATAAAAGCGGCTGGTCTGACTGCCGTATCTTTGGAAACTGAAGTAACCGCAGTCGTGCGGTCCTTAGTTCAAAGGGTTGAAGGTAATCCTACCACTATGGTAATAAGTATTGGGGCTTCAACCACTGATTTGAGTATAGTATCAGCCAATCAAATAAGTTTCACCAGATCTATTGCCACTGGTGGTTTGGCTCTGGCTCGCGGAGTTGCCCAGGAGCTAGGATTTGAACTCGACCAAGCAACAGAATACATGAAGACTTATGGTTTAGATGCCACTCAATTAGAAGGAAAGGTTATGCAGGCGATAAAGCCAATCTTTGATGTAGTGGTGAATGAGATTCGGAGGGCGCTGGCTTTTTACTCTGGTAAGCGCCCTGATGTTCCCGTGAAGAGGGTTGTTTTAACTGGAGGTACAGCAAAACTTCCAGGATTAGTATTATATCTTGCTGAGGCATTGGGATTGGAGGTTCAAATTGGAAATCCATGGGAAGGCATTTCCCTACCGTCTCAAGTCTCTCAAAAGTTGATTCAGGATAGTACGTCTTATGCGGTGTCAGTAGGATTAGCTTTGAAGGTTAACTAGTATGGCTCAAAGTATAAATTTATTGCCGAGAATAACTGAAGCTCAAGCCAGAAAAGAAGTCTATAAGAAAAAGATTAATATCACTTCTATAGCGGCTTTACTGGCAGTGGCGTTGATTTTTCTAAGCCTCTTTGCATATCAACTTTTTTTGCAAACTTCTAGGAGTAGAGTTGATAGACAATCTCAAAATATTGAAGAAGAAATTAGTAGTCAGAAGGAAAAGGAAATCTCTCAGAGAGCCTTAATTGATAAATTGGATCAGATAGACTCACTATTAGGTTCGGCGATACCCAATGCCAGTGCGGTGGCAAATATCTCTGATATAGCGAAAAAATCAGGTAATATTTCTATTTCTCAAGTATCTATCCAATCTGACGGAGACGTGACCTTTGGCGGTGTAGCTACTGATTCCAAAAAAATAGAAAAATTGATTAATGAACTAATCTCCTCAGAGGAGAGGGGAATTTTTGGTGCAATTACCCTTCAAAATTTAAGTAGAGAAGAAGACGAGCCGTATAATTTCACTATTACTATGGACTTTTTGTTAAAGGGTTTAAAATCTAATGAAAATTGATCTCTCTGTATTTAAGAGTTTTGTAGTCCCAGCGTTAATAATAATTACTATTATTCTTATAATCCCTTTTGCTTTTATCCCTTTGCTAAGCAACGTTAGAGAGACAAACGATAGTTTAAAATCCGATCAAGAAAGATTTGAAAACCTTTCAAATAAATTAGACATTCTCAATTCATTGGATGAAGCAGAAATAAATGAAAAACTAACAATAACAGAACAGGGACTACCGGTTGGTAAGGATTTAGCACCTCTGATAGTTGGTATCCAAAATCTCGCAGCTGGTTCTAATTTGCTGGTTGAAGGGATTAGTCTAAGCCCTGGTAGTGTTGCCACTGGTGCAGCAGAGGCCAAAGAAGGTGCAACAAACCAATCAAATACTCAGGCGACTACCGATTCTCAAAGTGTCTTACAATCCGACGCCTTATCACTACAACTAAAGTTAAGAGGTAATCTTAAGGATTTAATTTTGTTTTTGTCGAGGCTTCAAGAGTCAAAAAGACTTTCCTTTGCTAATATAATTAGTTTCGACAGAAGTGATGAGGAATCTACTATAACCGTAGAGTTGTCTACTCCCTTTAGACCCCTACAGAAGGTAGAAGGGGATATTGCTGCATCACCTCTCAAACTCCTAACTTCTGTTCATGAGGCCACGTTGGATATCATTGAAGCTTTTACCAATATAACCAATATCCGAATAAATGAAGTTAAGACAAATATAATTAAAGATCCATTCAAGTGATATTGAGAAGATCTGGACGCCTTTTTTTAGTGAGACTTAAAGATTGATTTGTTCTCCACTTTTTAGTTAACTGGTGATCTCCCTTTAATAAAATGTTTGGTACCCTAAACCCCCGAAAATTTTCTGGTTTTGTATACACCGGATAATCCAAAAGTTTAACATCCTTTTTATTTAACTTAGAATTCATGAATGATTCTGTTTTAATTGAATCAGTATTTCCTAGTACACCCTTTTTCAATCTTGTAATTGAGTCAATTATTACTAATGCGGCTGGTTCTCCACCGCTCAAGATGTAGTCACCGATTGATAAAACAGTGTCAGCCCAATTTTGAGCGAACCTCTCATCGACCCCCTCGTAGTGCCCACAAACTAAAATTACATTTTTCTTTTTGCCTATTTTTTCAGCGGTGTCTTGATTGTAAACCTCACCTTTAGGGTCTAAAAGAATGATGTAAGGGTTATCAATTTTTAACTTTATTTTCTCCAAGGCATTAACCAGTACATCAACCCTTAAAACCATACCGGCACCGCCACCAAAGGGTTTATCATCCACTGATCCCCTTTTGTCAAAAGAGTATTTTCTTATGTTGTGAATACTTACTGAAACAATTTTCTTCTCAATTGCTTTGTTGAGGATACTTTGTTTCAGAGGAGATACAAAAAAATCTGGAAAAAGAGTTAAAACATTAAATTTGATCTGCGGCTTCATTTTAAGATGCGGTTTCTTCTACTACATCTAGGTAGACTCTCTGGTCGCTCTTTATGGAGTATATCTTGAGAAGAGTCCTTATGGACTTGATAACCTTTCCATTTTTTCCTATTACTCTACCAATATCGTCCTTATTAACATGTAACTTAATATTGACGATATTATCAATTTTGTTTTCAGTAATTTTAATATCATCTTTTTTCTGGACAATATTTTCTAAAATAAAATTTAGTAAATCCTTCATTTGCGTTTAGCCAGATGATACACCGCTTCGGTTGGTTGTGCTCCTTTTTCCAACCAATATTTGTAGCGGTCCTTATTTAATTCAATGTTTGCAGGATTTGTAGTGGTATCATAATGACCTAAAATTTCCAAAAAGCGGCCGTCTCTTTTAAATTGCTCGTCTGCAACCACTATTCTGAATTTTGGTTGGTTCTTACTACCAACTCTTGTTAATCGTATTTTTACCATAGGTAGAGTATTCTACTTAATATCCTCAATTTTTTCAAGTGCACTTTTTGCTGCCTCCTGCTCAGAAGATTGCTTACTTTTACCACTTCCCTTTGCCAGGAGTTTTTTGTCGAGATATACACCGGTCTCGAATATCTTAGTGTGATCAGGACCCTTTTCTGATAGAACTTTGTAGTTTGGGGTTACATTAAATTTTGATTGTGAATTTTCTTGTAGTTGACTCTTGTAGTCTTTGTATAGTTTATTCTTTATTATGTCGTGCAGATGACCTATCAGTGTGCTGTGAATAAATTTTTCAGACTCCATTACACCACTATCCAAATATATTGCTCCCAGAAAAGACTCGTAGGTGTTGGCTAATATGTATTGTCTTTCCCTACCACCAGTCGATTCCTCTCCTTTCGAAAGAAACAAGTAATCACCTAAACCCAGTTCTTTTGATACCTTAGAAAGTATCCTGGCATTGACTATACTTGAGCGATAATTGGTGAGATCTCCTTCTGGATCTTTAGGAAATTGTTTGAATAGATAGTCAGAAATTATAAACCCAAGGACCGAATCCCCTAAAAATTCTAACCGTTCATTGTGGGGAAGTTTTTCTTTGGGGTGCTCATTAAGATATGATCGATGAATGAACGCGGTTTTTAGTAAATCTTTGTTTTTAAATTCTAACCCAATTTTTTCTTCAAGGTTCTTTAAATCCATTTTATAAATTGAGTTATTTGGATAAATACTTACGTACTAAGCCAGATAACCCAACTTTAGTCTCTTTCTGTTTCTTGATCCTCAATAAACTCAACTATATCAGAAACAGTATTGAATTTCACTATGTTTTCCTGGGGTATTTTTATTTTAAATTTTTCTTCGATACTTACGACTAGATCAGAAATCCCTAGAGGGTCAGCGTTGATATCATTTTGGAGGTGAGAATCACTATCTATTTTTTCTTTTTCTATTCCAAACTGTTGAGAGATTAAGACTTTTACTTCGTCAGTAATGTCCATTTCTTATTCCTTTTTTTTATTTTGCTTATTTTTTTGATTTTTGCTGCTAATTACATCAGGCATAAGCTTCTTCACCACAGTGCCTAAGACCCCGTTTACGAACTTGCTGGAGTTTTCGCCTCCAAATTCCTTTGCCAATTCCACCGCTTCATCAATTGAAACCTTTGGGGGAACATTACGCGCTATATAAAGTTCTAAAATCGCCAGTCTCAAAACTTCCAAATCTATTTTTGCAATTTGATTTACTGGCCATTCCGGTGCCGATTCTTCAATTATTTTGTCAATAGTATCAAGATTTTCGGTGACTCCTTTTACAAGAAAATTGGCGAGATCAATATCCGGTTTATTTTCTTGGTCAGTCATGTTATTTATTTCGAGAAGCGAATCTAGATTTCTTTCCATGATTTTGTCAACATCGATTGAATTAAAACTCCATTCAAAAAGCACCTGCAGGGCTATTTTTCTACCTTCGTGACGGGGGTCTTTGGAGGACTTCATTTATTGTCTGATTTCGTGACCTTTGTTTTAACTTTGGGTGTGGTTACCGTTCTTCCTTTGTAGGTACCACAATTTGGACAAGCAGTGTGAGCGGTAATTGGTGTTTTGCAATTCTGACAAACCGTAAGATTTGGCATCAAATACCCTTTACTTGCTCTTCTCTTTCCTTGTCTGGCCGTAGATATTCTTTTTTTAGGTAGTGCTCCCATATTTTTGATTATATTGATATACGAACCTGATGTCAATCAGGGGTAACTATATTTTTAAGCATTTTCTCTCGCAATCGAGGGGAGCTCTTCAACAGTGGGTCGTTGTCTAAAATCTTTATGGCTTCATCTCTCACCCTATAGATCAACTTGGTATCTCGGAAATCCGCGACTTTAAGTGAAGGTAATCCGTGTTGGGCAGTACCGTAAAGTTGACCGGGGCCACGCATTTTTAAATCTAGTTCTGCAAGTTGTAATCCCAGTTGGCTCTTCTCCATTAATTTAAGTCTATTAGTAATGTCCTTATTTTCACTTTCTGTGAAAAGGAAGCAATAAGATTGGCTTTCACCTCTCCCTACCCTACCTCTGATTTGATGGAGCTGGGCTAAGCCGAATCTTTCTGATGCTTCGATCATCATTACGCTGGCGTTTGGCACATCGATACCTACTTCAACGATAGGGGTGGAAACAAGAATGCTAGATTTTCCTGCTTTGAATTTATTTAATACATCATCCTTTTCTTTTGATTTCATTCTTCCGTGTAGCAATCCCACATTAACGTCCGGGAAAATTTCATTATCTAGTTTTTTCCATTCCTCCTTTGCGCTTCTAACCGATGCAAGAGTCTCTGAAGGATCTATTAAGGGGCAAATAATAAATATCTGTTTACCCTTCAATATTTGTTCTTTTATAAAATCATAAGCCTTATTTCTTTTCTGCTTTGGGACAACGTAGGTTTTTATTTCTTTTCTTCCAATGGGGAGTTCATCAATTATAGATAAATCCAAGTCGCCGTATAAAGTAAGGGCCATTGTTCGGGGAATTGGAGTCGCACTCATGGTGAGAAAGTGAGAAGAAACCCCTCTACTTCTTAATTGGGCACGTTGTTCTACTCCAAATTTGTGCTGCTCATCAACTATTATTAAACCGGTATTTTTTGGAAATTCCTTGCTGGTAATTAGAGCATGAGTACCAACGTAAATATTATATTCCCCTTTTGATTTTTTTGTTGCCGTCCAAAGTCCTATATTTATTCCATACGGCTTTAGTAATGTAAGCAAAGTTTTGTAGTGCTGGTTGGCCAATATCTCGGTGGGAGCCATTAGTACCACTTGGGATCCATTCCGAACCGCAATGTAGCTTGCAATTGCGGCGACTACTGTTTTTCCACTGCCAACATCTCCTTGGAGAAGCCTATTCATCGGTTTATCCTTATTTAAATCCGTAATAATCTCCTTCAGCACTCTATTTTGTGCTTTAGTTAATTCAAAAGGTAAGTTAGAAATAAAATCGATTATGTCTTCCTGGTCCGTAGTTAGTGGAGTGGCTCCTTTACTTTCATTCCACTCATTTTTCCTTTTCTGAGCAGATAATTGCAGTAGGAATAATTCTTCAAAGGCAAATCTTTCCCTAGCTATTTTTTCTGATTTAGAATTAGTTGGGAAGTGTATATCACAAAGTGACTTATACCACTTTGGCAGTCTATTTTTTTTTAATAACTGATCCGGGAGGAATTCGTAGTCCAAAAAGTCCTGTCTATCTAAAAGAGATCTAAGCTTATTTCTTAACCATTTTGAACTTACTCCTTTTGTTTCTGGATAAATAGGAACGATTCCACTGGTGTGAATGGGCTTTCTTCCTGGGTGGATATATTCATAGTCTGGACTGATCAGAGTAGGTTTGTTATTAAAATTACCAACCTTTCCAGATAAACCAATCTTTGTTCCGGGTTTTAGGCTTTTTGTCAGATAGGGTTGGTTAAACCAAACACATTCAATTGACGAGGTCTCATCATTTATAGTTGCGAAAGTAAGTAGTTTTCCGTATTTTGTCCGTATATTTTTGATTTGCCAGATGGATGCTTCTACCGATACTTTATCTCCAATATTCAACGAATTTAGTTTGCTTACGTGCCCAAGGATATCGTATCTGTTAGGGAAATGGTAGAGAAGATCTTCTAATGTGTATATATTTAATTTACTTAATCTATGTGAATACGCCGGACCTATACTTTCTATCTTTCCAATTGGTGAACTGAGTATTTTTTGCTGCATTAATACGCATTACCAGTACCAAGCAGTAATGGGAACAACACAAGACTAAGGATTATCAATGAAGCTAATATTATCCAAATCAGGCGATTTTTTCTTATATAATTCACAGCCTACTCCCAAAATATTTTAATAGATCTTCTCTTTCCTATGTCTATAATAGTCTCACTGTTGTCAAGTTTACTCAAGTCCTCTCTTGGATTATAGACAATGCTTCCGTTTAGTTTTAACCCTTTATTTCCAGCAAGTTTAATGGCGGCCGAAACGCTTGGAGTAGCGCCGACTTTTTTGGCCAATGCTGCAATCGAGATTGGTAGTATTTTTCTTGATAAAGTCACTTCTGTTAAATTAGTGGTCTGCTCACCCTGTTGAAAAACTCTTTTAAACTCCTCCTTAGCTATTTTAGATTCTTTTTCGTCATGATATCTCTTAACAATCTCATAAGCCAGTGTTTTCTTTAGTTCCATGGGGTTTACTGATTTTTTGTTTAGTTGACTTTTTATTTTATTGATTTGATCGCTAGAAAAATCAGTGCATAGTTCAAAATATTTTGCGATAAATTCATCTTTGATTGACATTATTTTCCCGTACATTTCGTTGGGTCTATCCGTTATGTTTATCGTATTTCCGTAAGATTTACTCATTTTCCTACCGTCTACACCTTCCAGTAACGGTAGCGTAACTACAAATTTCTCCTTGTTTTTAAGCACCTTAAGTAAGTTTCTACCTATGAGCATATTAAATGTTTGGTCGGTTCCTCCAACTTCTATATCCACTTCCATAGCAACTGAGTCGTATCCTTGTAGTATGGGGTAAATAAATTCGTGTAAACGAATAGTTTTATGTTCTGACAACCTTTTTTGGAACATATCCCTCTCGATTAATTGTTGTACGCTAAAATTGGCCGCTAGTTCGATTATTTGTTCTAATGACATTTTTGACAGCCATTTGCTATTGTATTCTATTTTTGCTGGGTTTGCGCCGGAAAAGTTCAGGATTTTACTTGCTTGTTCTTTGTACTTTTGGGCGTTTTGGCCCACCTCCGTCTTGGTCAGACTCTTTCTCAGAGAGGTTTTATCAGATGGGTCCCCTATCATCCCAGTGAAATCACCTATTAATAGCGTCACTTGGTGGCCCTGATCTTGAAACTCCCTTAGTTTCCAAAGGGCAACCGCATTTCCGATATGAATTTCAGGACTGGTGGGATCTATACCAAGGTAAATTTTTAATTTTTTCTCATCTTGTAATTTAGTGGATAACTTATTTTGTGATGGGTAGATTGAATCTATGTTTCTTTCCAAGATCAAATTGTTGGATGTCATAGTAACAAAAGTATTATACGAGCGTAATTATATATCAATACTTTGCCTCTAACAAGGTTAAAATGGTAGAATATTAGCCGTATATGTCATATTCATTACTTCCGCCCCCAAATAGTAGGAAAAAGGGCCTTTCGCATAAAAGGCGCTGGAAAAGAAAGCGAGTAAAATTAGCTAGTGCGCTTATAACAGCCGGTTTTATATTTTTTATTCTTACTTTACTTTCAACAGCAGTTGTATTTGGATTTTTTGCAAGAGAGGTTCCTTCTCCAGATAAACTTACAAATAGAAATGTTGAACAAAGCACAAAAATTTTAGATAGAGAGGGCACTCTTTTATATAATGTTCATGGTGATCAAAATAGGACATTGGTTACCTTAGATAAGGTTCCAGAAGATCTTAGAAACGCTACCATTGCCATTGAAGATCAAAATTTTTACAAGCATAAAGGTTTTGATATCCAAGGTATAGTTCGATCTATAAGGGATTCAATATTTAATAAACAACTTTCTGGAGGGTCTACTCTGACTCAGCAATTAGTAAAGAATGCGCTGCTTACCCCAGAGCGGACTATAACTAGAAAGATTAAGGAATTTATTCTAGCCGTTCAGATAGAACGTAGGTTTACAAAGGATCAGATACTCCAGATTTATTTGAATGAAATACCGTATGGTGGTACGGCTTGGGGTGCTGAAGCGGCGGCAAATCAATATTTCAATAAAAGTGTTTCGGATCTTGATCTTACTGAATCGGCAATTTTGGCAGGATTACCGCAAAGACCCAGTGTTTATTCACCTTTTAGCACAAACCCAGAGGCTTACATAGGTAGAACTAAAGCGGTTTTATCTCGAATGAGAGAGGATGCGTATATAACTCAAGAGCAAGAAGAAGAGGCACTTAAAAAGCTTCCAAAGATAAAGTTTGCAAAATTTGGGGAAGGTATTACTGCCCCACATTTTGCTTTGTACGTAAAGCAAATACTAGAGGAAAAGTACGGTGAAAAATTTGTACAAGAAGGTGGTTTACAAGTGACCACCACCCTGGATTTAAAATTGCAAAATATGGCTCAAAAGGTAGTTAAGGATGAAATAAAGAAAAATGGTAAGTCTTTACGGATGAGTAACGGTTCGGTGGTTATTCAAAATACGAAAACAGGTGAAATATTGGCTATGGTAGGATCTAAGGATTATTTTGCAAAAGATATTCAAGGAAATTTTAATGTAGCCGCTCAAGGGCTTAGACAGCCTGGATCTGCCTTGAAGCCGTTTAATTATTTAACGGGGTTTAAGAAAGGCTACACCCCAGCGACAATGTATTTAGATATAAGAACAGATTTTGGTGGTGGTTATAAACCTGGAAACTATGACGATAGATTTCACGGTCCACAGAGTATAAGAAATTCTCTTGGAAATTCATATAACATCCCCGCTGTAAAAATGCTTGGCGTAAATGGTGTTTCGGATATGATAGGTACGCTCCAAGATTTTGGTATAACAACCTTAGATGATCCAAATCAATACGGGCTTTCCCTAACTTTGGGAGGTGGTGCAATAAAAATGCTGGAGTTAAATAATGCCTTTGCTACTCTGGGTAATTTGGGTAAGGAAGTAAAGCCAATAGCAATTCTAAAAATAACCGATTCAAGCGGTAAGATCATTGAAGAATTCAACACAGAAGAATTTAAAAAAAGCGAAGGGAAGCAGGTTGTTACTCAGGAACACGCTTATTTAGTCGATCACATATTGTCGGATAGGACAGCTAAATACGCTGCTTACGGAACATATTGGGCTAATAGGTTAAACTTTAGAAGTGATATTGCCGTCAAAACGGGGACTTCCGAACTAAAGATAGATAACTGGGCGTTTGGGACCACCCCATCTTATACAGTTGGGGTTTGGGTAGGAAATAATGATAATTCACCCATGCACCCATCGATTTCCTCTGGTGTTACCGGGGCTGCACCAATTTGGAGAATAGTGATAGAGAATGTCTTAAAAGGTAAGGAAGTTGAAAATTTTAAGCGCCCGGCCGGGATAATTAGTATGAAAGTGGATTCTACTACGGGACAAAAGCCCACCAAAGGTTCGAAAACAAGGACAGATATTTTCACTAAATGGCAGCCTGCACCAGAAAATACCATGAGAGTCACAAAAAGAATTTGCAAACCAAGTGGACTTCTAGCCAACAAATCTTGTGAAGACATAGGGAAAGCAATAAATAAAACCTACCTAGTGTTAACTGATCCTTATACTGAAATATTTAATTCTGGTTTCAAGCAGTGTAAGCCTTGCCCGCCTACAAAGACTGATACTAAGATTTATTCCACCGGTAGTACGAGTAGTCTAACAATTAGTATATCAAGCCCAGTTGATGGAGCAACTACCGGAGTGGACTTTACGGTTTCCGCAAATGCTTCTGGTCCAAATACGATTACGAAAGTTGAATTTTACGTTGGGGGTTCGGCTACTCCCGATGCAGTTGATACCACCTCTCCCTACTCGGCTAGTTTTACCGATGTGGATGAGGGCAATTATGAAATAAAAGTAATAGTTTATGATTCTAAAAACAAAACTGAAGAAGAAACAAT
>JACZRW010000064.1 GCA_022574495.1 Patescibacteria group bacterium
ATGAGCCTAAATATCTATATTTATTAAGAGATATCGCTGGAATTGTGGTAGAAACCTTTAGAGAGCTAGCCCCATAAAAAAAGTCCAAATTACTAAATCCCCGCCTGCGCCGAGGCTTCGGCGGGCAGGCAAATGTCAAAAGAAATCCAAAATCTTAAGTTCAGAAATTTGGATTTTGGTCATTGCTTTGACATTGAGCTTGGGTGTTTGTCATTTTAAACTCACGAAACTTTCAACCCAACTAACTTTATGATAAAATCTACCGCCATGAGAAGAAATGTAAAAACAAACCATTATGAAAAGGTATTAGTGGGCCTATCTGGTGGAGTGGATAGCTCGGTTGCGGCCGCATTACTGCTGAAACAAGGTTATGAAGTTGAAGGAGCCTACATGCAGTGCTGGAGCCAGGGTCCATATTGTTCTACCCAGAAGGATAGGGCAGATGCAAATAGAGTGGCCGCTCATCTTGGCATCCCATTCCATATTTTCAATTTTGAAAAGGAATACAAGAAAAATGTTTTAGATTACTTCTTCGCTGAATACGAAGCTGGTCGAACGCCAAACCCAGATGTAATGTGTAATAAAGAAATTAAATTTGGTTTATTTTTAAATAAGGCAATGGGTATGGGGTTTGACTTTGTGGCTACCGGACATTACGCAAGAATAACAAACGGCCGAGGTTATCATTTACTTTCAGGAGTAGATAATGGTAAAGACCAAAGTTACTTCCTTTACAATTTAAAGCAAGATCAGCTTGAAAAAATACTTTTTCCCATTGGGGATTTTAAGAAAAGTGAAGTACGTAAACTAGCCAGAAAACTTGGATTACCAACCGCGGAAAAACCAGATAGTCAGGGAATTTGTTTCATAGGACCAGTAAATGTATCTCAATTTCTTCGTGAAAATATAAAAAATAATTCGGGAGATATAGTCGATATAGATGGCGAAATCTTAGGGAGTCATGACGGTTTAGCCTTCTACACCATTGGCCAAAGGGAGGGAGTAGGTGTGAGTAGACGCGTACCGCATTATGTGGTTGAAAAGAAGTTAAAGACAAACAAACTAGTAGTTGCACCAGTAGGGTCGGAAAAACTGTTTAAGGACTACTTGGTGGCCTCTCAGGCAAGCTGGATAAGTAGTAAGCCTAAGGTTGGTGACAAAGTTCAAGCAAGAATTCGTTATAGACAGCCATTAGTAGATGTAACTATAGATAAGGTTGGGGAGAATTCAGTCTCTCTAATTTTTGACGAGCCTCAAAGAGCAGTGTCTCCAGGCCAATCAGTAGTAATTTACGATAACGCCGAATTAGTTGGTGGAGCAATTATCGAAGGCTAATACCATCCTCACCCCGCACGTCATTCCCGCGAAAGCGGGAATCGGGGTAAACTCCAGTGAGGATCTAATTGTCTGACGACAGTAAGGGATTCTTGGTCAAGCCGAGGACTACATGTATTATTTAGATATACTAAAGTATACAGGTTTATATTAAAGTAATAGACGACTGAAATGTTAAATACCATATCAAACAGCATCAGTAATTCTGAGTTTATCCGAGCGCGATTTTGGATTTGGTCCGGTAGGAGTGAACTAAGCGATATACTGTGGTTCGTCATACTTTCACTCATCTTTATCTTGATTGGGATATTGGGCCTTTTATACCTTAGATTTTTTCTAAAAGATTCTCCTCCAAAGAGAAAGTTATTAACCCCATTTTCCTGGGGATCTGTGGCTGTTGGCATATCTGGAATCGTATTTGCCTTCTTTAGAAAAGAGGGAGTAGGCTTCTTTTCCGCTTTTGGTTTTTGGGTGCTGGTGATACTCGCTGGAGTATTTATGGTATCTTATTTCGGGTTTCGATACTTCAAAGTTCTTCCAAAAGAACAAAAAAGCTACGATTCATACATACTAAAGAAAAAATACCTTCCAAAGCGCAAAAAGAAGCTCTGATTCTTACTGGGCTTGACAAACAAAATAGCTTGAACTAGAATGGGGCCGATATGTAAAACTAAAGAGTGATTGCACATTTGATAGGTTCGAATCAGGGCTTGTTGTGCAAGCTCTTTTTAGTGGGAAAATGTTGCTCTTTGAGAATTTAATAGTTATTTGACAGTTCAGAACGTAGTAGGAATCCCGATTCAATCGGGATCGAACGTTAGTACTTTGAGAATCAGCCCCGATTCAATCGGGGATTTGATCAAATTTGTGGCTTCAATTTATTGAAGCTCAGAGTCTTTTTGGAATCTAAAGTCCAGTGGACGCAGAATCCAAAGGATTCTTTTTCGGAGAGTTTGATCCTGGCTCAGGGTGAACGCTAGCGGCGCGCTTTAGGCATGCAAGTCGAACGATCTTCGATTTATCGAGGATAGTGGCAGACGGGTGAGTAACGCGTGAGAACGTACCCTTTAGTAGGGAATAACCCCACGAAAGCGGGGCTAATACCCTATGTTATCGCAAGATCAAAGAGTGTAACTACTCGCTAAAGGAGCGGCTCGCGTCCTATCAGTTTGTTGGTGGGGTAATGGCCTACCAAGACGACGACGGGTAGGAGGTCTGAGAGGATGATCTCCCACAATGGTACTGAGACACGGACCATACACCTACGGGTGGCAGCAACCGGGAATCTTGCGCAAT
>JACZRW010000065.1 GCA_022574495.1 Patescibacteria group bacterium
CAGTTTGTCCGCAGTTGGTACATTGTACTGTTCCAGATGAGCCTTTTCCTCCTTTTGTTCGTCCTCTACTTGCACGCTTTAATGGCATAAACATAAAACTAATTTACCTACTTATATTCTTGAGGAAGTCAACAAAGCCCTACTTATATCAAAAAATCCCTAATTCTAAATATGGTTTTACCAAGATGTCTTAATCTATTCTATCAAGCTTTAGGCTCCAAAATTACCCATGAAAATTACAAATGGCAGTTAGATCGATTCATGGCTTGGAATAAAATCACAGATTATGACGATTTGTTAAAAGCAGATGAGAAATCCATTCAAAGGAATTTAGAGGATTATCTAATCCACATCAAGGATAGGAATTCCCCTAATTACATTCCATCTATCATGGCTCCCGTTGAATTATTCTATTTGATGAATGAAAAGAATCTCAATACTAAACGACTTCATAAAATGTTTCCAACTAAAACGAAAAGGTCTGGTTATGGTTCTTACACTAGAGAACACATTCAATCAATGATAGACAATACAAACAAGAGAAGAACTAAGGCTTTGATTTTGTTTCTTGCCTCTTCGGGTTGTCGTGTTGGTGTTATCCCTGAATTGAAATTAAGACACATTACGGATATTGAAAACTGCAAACAGGTTTTGTGTTATGCAGAATCAAAAGAAGAGTATACAGCTTTCATGACCCCAGAAGCTTCAAAGGCTTTTGATGATTACTTGGAAGAAAGACAACAGGACAAAGAGAAATTAAAACCTGAATCCCCTGCATTTAGAAAGACTTACGTTCTTGGTTCATTCCCTGCTGACACTATGGAAACAGGAACCGTTAGAAATGCTATTTCGATAACTCTCAAAGATGTTTCAAAGATAAAGACAGGAACTAGATTTAACATTCCGATTTTGCATGGTTTAAGAAAATATTTCAATGTCGCACTCAAATCTAGGCACAATTGTAACCTATCTTTATGTGAAAAAATGATGGGTCATTCTGTTTCTATTCCTCTTGATAATCATTATGGAACTTTTTCAAATGAGGCAATTTTTGAGGAATATAAGAAAGCTATACCAGAATTATCCATTTCTAAGGAATGGCAATTGAAAGAGGAACTAAAACGAAACAAGGAAGAAACTAGAACATCTAAGGATATGGTAAGTGATGAGTTGCGTTCTATCAAAGAAGATAATGCAGAAATGAAAGAAAGATTTACAGCTCTTGAAGATATGTTGAAAAGACTTAGTGAGAAAGACTAGGCTTTCTTTGTGGGTTTAGTTGTCTTAAAGAATTGTTCAATTACACGTTTAGTGTCTTTTTTACTAAAACGTGTCCATTCTTTATAGAATGAACAATTTGTAGCGTGACGAATGTTCTTAATTGCCTCTATTTCCTTTTTACCAAGAAGTGAATATGAAAAACAATGCATACATAATGCTGTCCAATCATTCATTTGAATTTGAATTAATGGTGGTGTTGGAAGTTGTCTTGTTCTATACATGATAGTAGCTTCGTCTTCTTCTTTTTCACTTTCAGCTGTTTCTTTCAAGTCAATAGCTAGAGTTTGAAATTTCTCAATTTCTTTTATGATTATTTTTTGGTTTTTGTATCTAGAACGATAGTATGCAAGGACAGGTTCGATTAAGTGTAGGATAATTTCTTGTTTGTTTATCTCTTGTATGTTTCTGTTTTTAGGATCATGTCGAGTTAAACTACTAATCAAGAAGCTTATTTTAGTTGGACTGAACATTATGTCTTTGAACTCTTGGTTGAGTTTCTTTGAATCAAGAACTAATGATAGAGTATTGAACGCCTTTCCAATAGTTACAGCAATTCTTCTCTTATTTTCTGATAAATTGGTAATTGTGGCATTTTGTGATGATAAGTATCTGACTTGGTCTTTTGATAACAGATAACGTGATATCATGTATCTAATGTCACATGAGGTGTTATTAAGTATGCCAAGGTAAACCCCGAATAGAATATGTCACAAAGAACCACCATGAAAACAACAAGGGAAACCCTAGACCGACTTAGACCTTATGCCCATTTTAGGGATTCTTGGGATAAAGTTGTCAATAATGTGCTAGACATAGCCGAAACTAAACAGGGGTCAGAACATGAAGCCTGACCTTTGTTATTTTTGTTCAAAGAATTTAGATACACATACGAAAGATGAACTCATTCAATGTGCTTTTGATATTGTAAAAGGAGTAAGCGAAACTTGAGAGAACTCGGAAGTCCTCAATCAAGTCTCAAGCACTTTTTAGAAGTTGATCTTGTTACTAAAGCATTTCATTCGTTTACCTTATCCACTTTGAGAGGTTTATCATGAGATTTCTCAAAGACTATTCAAAGAATCTAAAATCAAAATGTTGTAATCATGTCTTGATTGTTTTAGAAGATAGGAATGGTTGGATTCTTCAAAAGTGTATCAAGTGTTTCAGAATTTCTGGAAGTCAGGTGTTTTAGAATGAGCCAAACTATATTATTTCAAGAGGTATCTCTGCCTAAAAAGCGAAGTAGAAATTTTAATGATAAACCATTATTTCAGAAGAAAGAATTAACTGATAAACAAAAGTCTTGGTTAAAATCTCATGAAGAAA
>JACZRW010000030.1 GCA_022574495.1 Patescibacteria group bacterium
ATAATCTTCGCCGAAATAATCCTTTTTGCGACATTATTGCTGATTTTTCTAGTTGCTATTATCGCTTATTTTAGCTAAAAATATTTATTTTTCCCATTTTAGGCCAATCTAATTTTATAGGATAACTTTTCCACTATAGATTGCTAAAAATATCTTTTCCTGTTAACATATCTCATTAAACTATAAGTCAAAATATGAAAGATTTTAGTAATGATACTCTGCTAGTCATAGCTCCCCATCCAGATGATGAGGTGGTGGGTTGTGGCGGACTTATTAGCAGAATCAAAGAAGATGGCGGTAAAATATTTGTTCTATATCTTACGAATGGTACTACAAATGATTTCTCGGATAAAGGCGTATCAACCGCCGAAGAAAGAGAAGACGAAATTAAAGAAGTGGCAAACTTTTTTAAATATGATGGGTACAAAATTGCTTTTCCCGGAAATAAGTATCACTTAAGGCTAGATTCGCTTTCTCAAAAAGATCTGATGGATGAGATCGAGAGAGGTACTATCTCCCTTGAGAATTTAAACCCAAGCATTATTGCATTTCCCACACTTGACGATTATAATCAAGATCATAGAGTTGTAGCAAATGCTGCTTTTGCCTCCTGTCGACCTGCTCCCAGTGAAAGTAAAAAAATTCCTAGATTAGTTATTTCTTACGAGCACCCAACAGGTGGGTGGGGAATTTCTAAGGATAACTATCTGAATTTTTTCATTAGTCTCTCAAAGAAAAATCTAGGTGAAAAGATTCAATCTTTAAGACTTTTTAAAAGCCAGGTGAGAAAGACCCCTCACCCCCGCTCATTGGAGTCAGTTGAATCTTTAGCTAAATATAGAGGTGCATTATGCGGAATACTTCAAGCAGAGGCGTACTACCTTCACAGGATAAAATATTAAGTGACACCCTTCGGGATGAAGTTTTCTCCCCTGCTTCTTCTACTTCATCTAGAAGAACACGCATAATCAAAAATAAAAGATATACGGGAATCCAGCCACAATATTTCCCTAGACTTCACTATTTCGCCAGAATCTTAAATACCGATATCTTCATGATTCGAGACGATGCCCAATATGTGCGCAAACATAAATACCCAGATGGAAAAGTGGATAAATCATACCAAGCCCACACACCAATAAAGCAATCTTTTGGCAGACAACTATTGGCTGTTCCCACAAAGCACGTTGGTTTTTCTCCTCTAACAAAAACCCATGTGTCTTATGATCATAACTGGCCAGAAGTTCATTTAAAGACTATACGTATCGCTTACGGTAGATCAAGGAACTTCGTTGAGCTTCACAGTGAAATATCGAATATCTTGAATCGCAAACATAAAAATATTGTTGAACTAAATCTAACGACAATCTTCTGGGGAATACTTCGTATACTTGGAGAACAAGATATTTCCGAAGATAAATTAACAATTAAATTTGTTAATGAAAAGCTAAAAGATCACCCTGAATTTAGGTTAACAAGCATTCAACTAGCTTCCGAAGTTAATGTAATAAAAGACCATCACACCCCTAATGAAAAAATTGTTGCGCTCTGCAAAAGTGTCGGGGCTAACGAGGATTACTGCGGTGGAACGGGGGCCGCAGCCTATATGGATGAGGGCGTCTTTAAGAAGCATGGGATAAAAATTACAATTCAAGATTGGAATTGTAGGAAATATTCCCAACTTTTTGAAAAACAGCAAGACTTCATACCAAACTTATCAATGATCGACCTGCTAATGAACGTCTCACTACAAAAGGCTCAAGAAATTATTAAGGGCTGAATTAAAAACTCAAAAATCTTAATAAATGCCGATCACGCCAAATATTATAAAGATAATATTCCTTAGCTTTTTTAACGTAGCAATAATAATCCTAGTTATTCTCACTATAATAATTTTAAACTATCACCCAGCTGAAGAGATAGAATCGCCAAATGTAGATAAGGCTAGGGAAAGTAAGATGGTTGAAAGCATGGAGAAAACTAGAGGTATTATTATCAGGAAAAATAAAAAGGAAAATCCATATGCCTTGAAGGAGAAAATAAAAGCAGAAAAGTTCTCTGTTTATAATCCCAATTCATACTCATTTAAAAGTAAATCCAGCTTAAAATTCAAATCTTTAGGATGGATTCCATTTTGGGATCAGGCGAATGCTTTTGCTTCTTTCCAAAAAAATGTTGGTGTATTCACCCATATTTCTCTATTTTGGTACTCACTAAAAGCAGACGGTAGTGTGAAAAAATATACATATGCCAAGGAGGATAAAAATATAATTAATTATGCTCACGCAAATGGTGTAAAGGTATTTGCCTTAGTAGCCAATCTACCGGATGAAGATGAAGGTGGTGATTGGGATTACAAGAGAGTAGATAAAGTTATTGATAGCTCTTTTGCAAGGAGAAAACATATAACCGATCTTGTAGCATTGACTAAAAGGCTAGGTGTGGATGGAATTAACATTGATTATGAAGCAATGCGAGTTTATCAGAAAGATAATTTTACATTATTTATAAAAGAGCTATCAGTATCACTACATAAAAATGGAAAGATATTGGCAGTTGCTCTTCATCCAAAAGAATCAGAAGGAGATCCAGAGTATTCAAATGGCTCACAAGCACAGGATTGGCGAGCACTAAGCAAATACGCCGATCAAATGCACCTAATGACTTATGATGAGCATTGGATAACCTCTTCTGCTGGACCCATCGCTTCTGTACCTTGGGTAAAAATAATTTTAACTTACGCAAAGAAGCAGATACCTTTAGAAAAACTTTTCGCTGGAATTCCTCTTTACGGATATGATTGGGGATCCGACTCTCGAGCAAAAGGTTTAACATATACAGATGTCAAAGGTCTTATCAAGAAATATAGTCCAAAAATCTTAATGGACCAAAATACTAAAAGCAAACATTTTGGGTATCGGGATAGTGTTGGGGTTAGTCACACGGTTTGGTTTGAAGATAAAGATACTTTCGTAGCAAAATTAAACTTGTTCAACAATTTGGGAATTGATAAACTTGCCTTCTGGCGCCTTGGAAAAGAAGACAACCGAGTCTGGACTGCCCTCCGCAATTAAAACTAGCCCAACCTAGCTTGATAATCTCTAACTATTTTTGTATAATCTTCGGGCGAAACTGCGTTCGGCACGTTACCAAGTCCAGAGGAGGAGAGGTCAATGAACACTGCTCAAGAGAGAGGACTCAGAGAAGGAGTTGCTATAGAGATTGGCGTCTTTGAAAAAGCGCGACCACTCGTAAACCCCGAAATCGATTTGGTCTGGGCGTTTTCTGGACCAGGAACCGCCTTCGAACCTTGGAGTGCAGGTGATCCAGAGTGGATGGCGTGGAGGGACCTTGAGCGTATAATGCGCGCGGTTGTTTTGGTTTGCAAAATAACTGCGTCTAGACTGAAAATCCCTGTGACCTCGGTGGGAAGAGAGCAGGTCGAACTGGAAGGACCAATACTTCTATACAACGGGGTCGAGGACAAATCCGAGAACGGCGATTTCGTGACTTGGACACTTTACCCTCGCTTTCCAATTCCGGAAAGCAAAATCATGGTTGTTCGAGAAGCGAGGGATGAAGAGGGTAAGATATGGTCCATCGAAAACACTAGAGATCAGGTTATAAGTGTGCAAGGAAATCCGATGTGGGACAGTGTAAGGGAGGTCGCCCTGGTTTCACACGCTGCTCACTTACCTCGTATACTGAGGTACCTAGATCTGATACGCCCAATCCCTGGGAACGTCAAGATCCGCTGCTTTCCTGTACCAAATCACGATAGTTTGGCTCAGGATACGATAAACGAAACCGAAGCAATCATACGATACTTGAATACAGGCCATCTCTCAGCGCATCCCTACCCCGCTAATCTGGGATTAACCTAGACACAGCGTACGAATCAATCGCCTCGCAGCAATGTGGGGCGATTCTCCTTTTACAATGTGAAAACTTTGTCGTCTAGGATATCTAATAAAATATTTTTTCGAGGGTACTCTTCTAGAAGTTCTTGGTAAAACCCTTCACCGCAATCAATTCGAACCTGTTGGCCGCGAGTAAAGGCCCAACGTCTTGTTTTTTCCACTGCGTCTATTTTTCCCTTCTCTAAAAACCCTATCTGGCTATTATGGGCCGCAAAAGCTTTTAACTTTTGTTCTATAACACTAGTGATATTAACAATAGTATTCACACGTACTATTTGTCCATCTGGACCAATAAGTCCCTGAGGATCGGTGTGGTAAACATACGGCATTTTTTCTAGTGCTTTAGCTTTTGTATCTGCTGGGAAATTTGGATGAATGGATTCTGGTACCGCCCAGAGTACTAGTTTCCCAGTATGAGCGTGATCAGTCATGTAATCTACAGTTGGATGGGTAATAATAATATCTGGTTTAAATTCTCGAATCAATTTCACCACCTTTTTGGTGGTTTCAAGATCATAACTAAGACTCCCATCTATTATTCCAATATTTAAAAACTGTGCCCCTAAAACTTTGGCACCGTTCTCTGATTCCTTCCTTCTTATTTTTACAATCTCTTCACTTGATAAGTCATGTGAACCGCATTCTCCTGCCGTTAATGCAGCTATCAAAACCTCTGCTCCACTTTTTGATAAGAGGGCCAAGGTTCCGCCAGCAAATTGCTCCATATCATCCGGATGACCTCCAATTGCTAAAACCCTTTTACTCATGATGTTGCTACCTCTGTGCGTCTTGCAGGAGAAGACCAACGACCTTTGGAAGAACCTAAAAATCCGGGGATTAATGAACTAATTAATATCAGGGCCGTAACATAGTGCATAAAGAAGAAAAATATTCCGTAAAATACAAACTGAGGTTTTTTATTTATTAGTCCAATCACCACTGTCATAATATAGTCGAATAAAAATACAAAGATAAATATATCCATTAGAGTCAAATCCTTATAAAAACCAAACGTTTGATAAAAAGATCGATATCCGTCTAAAACTTCATTGGCGAAAGGTAAAATCGGTATAAGTAGGGATATTATAGCTAATGGTAACAGAAGCAAAAAAATTGAATGTATAAAGACTTCCAGTGAAAATATACCAAGGGCTAGCCAGAAAAAGGAAGGCCATACCCCATTTTTCCTAACTGATTGGAAAAAGCCAATATTCCACCGACGCACCTGATTCCAATAATCTTTAAGATTATCTGGGTGTTGATCCCACCCAATTATTCCTGGGCTATAACCCACCCTACCCAGCTTTTTCTTATAAAATTGAAGAGCTAAATTAAAATCCTCAATCAATATTCCTGGAGTATCCATCTCTAGTTGGCTCAGAATTTTTGACCGGTAAATAGTGGCAAAACCAGGAATAACATAAGGAGCATTTGTATATTTCCAGGTTTGTCCATAGATCATAAAATACTGCAACATTCTATTTAGCCTTTCCCTATACGCAATGAAGTAATACTTAAGTCTTGGGATAATGTGAGGTGGCCAAGTAATCCGTGCGGTAGCAAAAACAGCACCAATTTCTGGATCTTCAAAGAAAGGTAGTGCCTTTTTTAGAAAATTTATATCTATACGGGTATCTGCATCTACAATGAAAATTAATTTATATCTTTCGAATAGATGAAATCTTTTGATTAAGTAAAGCATCGCTTTCGCTTTACCTCTGCCTGGATCTAGCTTTGAGACGTGACAATTTTCCATCTTTGCTCTTCTATGTGTTTTGTCGTTGGAACCATCAGATACAACGTAAATTTGCTTTTGATCTACAAGATTAACCAAAGCCTTTATGGAGTCTCTTACCACCACCTCTTCATTGTGAGCCGGTAATAATACCGCAATGTCTGAAGGCTTAAGCACTTCTCCATTATTTTTTATCTTCGCAAAGCTGAAAAAGGTAGTTGTAACCAGCCGTAATAGGCCAACTATTGTCCAAAAAGTAATTGATATTCCTAGTGGTAATCCAAATGGGGATATTGCTTTCATAGTGGCTACACTTTAACGGGGAGTTCGTAGTCAATAATTTTGCTAAGACCTTCACCTAAATTAATTTTTGGAGACCAGCCCAGCTGGAAGATTTTTGATAGATAGGGTAGTCTAGCCTGATGATCATGCTTCGGTCTTTCAATATGCTTAACTTTAATATTTGATTCAGAAATTTTTATTATAAAATAGGCTAAATCTTTAATAGTTATTTCCTTATTACTTCCAATATTATAGACTTCACCCTTGCCACCCTTATCCATCACCAGAAAAATACCATTTATAAGATCGTCTACATGGCAGAATGTTCTCTTTTGTAGACCGTCACCGTGTACTGTCAGTGGTTTATCCTGCTCTAACTGGTGAATAAACCTCGGAATTACTCGCATGTCACTTTTTGACATATTTTGTCCATAAGTGTTAAAAACTCGCACAATTTTTGCATCTATACCATACTTGCGCACATACATCGTTATTAAACTCTCAGAAAATCTTTTTCCCTCTTCGTAGGGACTACGAACTCCAACTTGATCCACATTTCCACCGTAACTTTCATTTTGAGGAAATTCTTTAGGATCACCGTAAACTTCAGATGAACTGGTGAATAATAACATTGAATTACTTTCTTTGGCTATCTCCAATATATTCTTTGTACCTATTGAACAAGTGCTTAGCATCTCTTCTGCTAACGTAACAAGATTGGGAACTCCAGTTGGACAAGCTAGGTGGTAAATCTGGTCGAATTTCTGATCATGTAGTAGCTCACTCTTCTGATCATCCAAATTTGAAATATCATTCTCAAAGAACTCAAAATTTTGGTTTTTCGAAAGCCTTTTAATATTCTTTCTTGAGCCGGTTATAAAATTATCCACTCCATAAACAAAATTTCCCTTCTCCAGAAGATGTTCAACTAAATTTGAGCCTATAAAACCAGCTGCTCCGGTCACTAATATTTTCATGTGTACTCTCCTTCGTATTTGAGTAGGTCGGTGGAGTAAGGACCTTTGGTCCTTGCGCCACCTTGGTCTAAAGGACCATTAGCCTTTACTCCCTCTCGGTCTAAATATTTACTCATGACGTTCCGAGTGTCTATTATTGGTTTATCTATTTTCGCAATAAGTTCGTACGGAATATTATCATGATGAGTAGCAATAATAATCACATCCTGGCTGTTTAGAAAATCAGTATTCAAAAGATTTGATGTATACCCATTCAATTTAGGTACATATGGATCAAAGTAAGTGACCTCAAATCCATCGTTTTCGGCCACTTCTAATATTTTTGCGCCGGCAGATTCTCTAGTATCAGAAGTATTTGGCTTATAAGCAATTCCAACTACAAGAAGCTTTGGTTTTCGATTCCTATTAAAACCATTTAGAGATTCTCTAGCTTTTTCCACCACCTTCTGCGGTTGAACATTATTAACTTTTATAGCTGTCGCGGTTAGTTTCAAATCCAAACCTCTATTCTTTGCATCTTCTAAAAGGTATACAGGATCGATAGGAATACAGTGACCGCCTACTCCAGGCCCCGGATAGTGAGCCATAAACGCGTAAGGCTTAGTGGCGGCGGCATCTATCACTTCCCAAAAATCTACCCCTATACTGTCGGCATATTCTTTAATTTCATTCACAAGACTAATATTTACTAATCGAAACGTATTTTCCAACATCTTTGAAAGCTCAGCCGCTTCTGAAGAAGTGGTAGGTACAACCTTTTCAATAAAAGTAGCGTAAAATTTAGTCGCCAAAGTAGTTGATAACTTATCTACCCCACCAACCACTCTTGGGGTATTCGTAATATTGAAATTAGTATTGCCTGGATCTATCCTTTCCGGTGATATGGCCAGATAAAAATTACTTCCTAGTTTCTTGCCTTTTCTCTCGAATAGAGGTAAGACTACGTTGCGAAGAGTTCCTGGAGCAACAGTGCTCTCTATTATAATAAGCCTAGGTTTGCCCGTAAAATCAGATACATTTTCACAAGCTTTGGTAAGGTAGGTAAGATCTGGTTTTCCAAATTCATCAATTGGTGTGGGCACACAGATACAAATTACTTCACATTTGTTTAGCTGATTTAGAGTCTCCACTGGTGTGAAGCTACTATTTTTAATATTCCTTAGTTTGTCCTTATTTATATCAAAACCATACGATTTAATTCCAGAATCCGCCATTCCTTCGATCAAAGCTTGACCCACATAACCTACCCCAACTACTCCCACCGAAATCCGTTTCTTATTGATTTTTGATAACAAATTTGGATAAGAAGGTTTACTAAAAAAAATTATTCTCATTCAGGACAAGTTTCTAGGCAGATTTTATGGCAGAATAAGCAGACAACAAAAAAAGGCAGAGAAGTTAAACTTCTTTGCCTCCGTGTGCGGTGAGCAAATATTTGATTACATTTAAATTTTAACTTAGACCGAACCTACTGTCAATAAGATTTTTTGATAATTTGTTTAAATAAATGTCGCGGTTAAAATAAGGGTGTAAATTAGAACTCCAAGTGCAAAGTACTCTGGCCTTCCTCTTGCTTCTTTTGGAACAAAATCTATTAGGGCTACGTAGAGAAATACTCCTACAATAAAGCCAAAAAGTAAACTGAATATGGGCTGGATCCCAAGAAAAGCATCGGCAAATAAGACCCCAGCGAGTGTGGAAAGAGATAAAATAAATTTAACCACAGGCCTTTCCCAAATCTTAGGGTGTATTTTTTCTAGCGACAATAATCCAACTGCCGAATAAAATAGTACTGGTAAAAAGAATAAAACTGAACCTATACTGCTAGATTTACTTAGATCAACAAGAATAACCCCAATGAAAAAGTGGTAAAGAAAAAATGCCAAAGAGTGTAACCCGCCCAGATTCTCTCGAAGAGTTTGGGGGGCGGAGTGCTGATAAACATATTTTTCGGTTACGTGGGCCGCTGTAAAACCGCCAAGAAGAAAGATGAAAATCAATCGATCTACTATTTCAAAACCTTTATAAACTTCAGGCAGAAGATTTAGGAAAACATAAGTGACCGAAATTCCTGCTACAAAAGAAATAACTCTTATACGAACATATTCTTGACGTATTTGAATTTTTTCGTTGAAAAAATGAACTGCAGCTAATATAAGACTAAATATAATTGGCAGAACAATACTCATCACTCTTTAAGTATATCAAGAAGCTCACCATGTATTCTACCGTTTGTAGCTATGAAGTGGTTTTGCTCGTTATCTACACTACCACCTTCATAATCTGTTATCTTTCCTCCTGCCTCAGAAATTAACAAAAGTCCAGCGGCAACATCCCATTTTTTCAACCCCACAGAAATAAATCCCTCAAGCCTTCCTGATGCAGTATAGGCGAGCTCAAGAGCAGCGCTACCTAAAACCCTTTGGCTCAATATATTAAAGTAAAGTTTATTGTAAATAGCCAAGGTTTTCTGTTTGTTATCTTTATCTCTTGCTCTCCCAATTGACACCACAGAGTCAGATAGCTTTTCGACTTTTGAAACTTCTATTTTCTTATTATTCCAAAGAGCTCCTTTTCCTTTCTCAGCAGTAAACAAAGAATTTGTAATTGGATTGTAAATTACTGCAACAATTGGATCTTCACCTTTCAGAAGAGCTATCGAGGTTGAGAAGATAGGAATACTTCGTACAAAATTCATAGTACCATCTAAAGGGTCTATAGCCCAAACATATTCCGAATCACCTCCCACAATTCCCCTTTCCTCACTATGTATTTGATGGTCAGGAAAGTTTTTTTGAATTTCGTCAATTACTACTTCATCAGCCTCGATATCTGCCTTTGTTACTATAGATCTATCTTCCTTGTGCTCGTGTTCCAAAGTAGTTTCAAAGTGATGATCTAGTATTTTCCCCGCTTCCTTAGCTGCTTTTATTGCTACTTCTAATTCTTTACTCATATTGTTTACCAATTACTTTCGAACTTGTGCCCTCCTATTTTCTTTCCCAAAATTTTATATTCAATTTCAAAGAAAGACTCTTCGATATTTTCAGTAATTGAGTCAACTTCCTTCTTAACTTTATTTAAATCATTACCCACTTTACCATAATGTTGGATGTAGTATTTATATTGAGGTTGTGTCCCTGAAGGTCTGGCCGTAAATCTTGTTCTTCCATCTTCAGAAAGAATAAAAGTTATTTGATCTCCTGTAGCACCCACAGTATATTTTTCTAGTTCTCTTAGCTCTGAATCCAACCTATCTATAATCTTTAAAACTTTAAACCCACCAATTTCCTTTGGAGGATCTGCCCTCAAAGATTTGAACAGCTTAACAATATTTTCGAATCCTTCTTTACCTTCGGCTTCCATTTGAAACAAAATATTTCTGTAATACCCAAACTTTTTATAAATCTCATTTAAATAATTTATTACTGTTCTATTTTGATCTTTCAGCCAAGAAACCATCTCAGCAATGGTAAAAGCACCGATTGCAGCGTCCTTATCTCGAATAAAGTTACCCCGCAAATACCCAAGACTTTCTTCAAAAGCGAAAATAAAATCTTCTTGATTTTTTAAATTCTCTACAATCTGTCCAATCCATTTAAAACCCACCAAAAGATCATCCACTATTTTAATACCAAAATCCTTTGTTATATCAGAAATTAGGGACGTTGTTACATATGTCTCAATAACTAAATTATCCTTATGTAACTCACCTTTTTCTTTCACCTGAGACAAGATGTAATAAACCATTGCAACCCCTATCTCATTTCCAGTTAATTGGACCAATTCCTTTGAGCTTAAATGCTTCTTAAATGCCACGCCAATCCTGCAAGCGTCAGGATCTGTCACTATAGCTACGTCCGCACCAATACTTTCCCCAAACTCAATAGTGGGCTTTAGGACCTCCTCATATTCTGGGTTAATAAAATCCTTGAATGCCCCTGGGAAATTTTCATCAGGATTAGCCTGTTCTTTAACCACACTAACATCAAACCCTTCTTTCTTTAAAATTGGAAGAGCATTTGTACTACCAGAACTATGAATTGGGCTAAATGCAATTTTTGCTGATCTTGTCTGTACCAGTGATAATCCCCGGACTTCTTTGAAATAGGCCTCATCAACTTTCTTACCTATTATTTTTACAAATCCTTTATCCTTAGCCTCCTTAAATTTTATTTTCTTAATTGCTTTTACATCCAAAACCAACTTCATAAATTTTTCGTCAAGTGGAGGTACAACTTGCCCACCATCTTTCCAGAAAAATTTGAATCCATTGTCTGTTCGAGGGTTGTGTGAAGCGGTTAATTGTATCCCTGCAATAGTTTCTAGGTAACGAACTGCAAAAGAAACCTCCGGTGTTGAACGAATTCCTTCGAATAAAAATGAGTTGATCCCGTTTGCAGCCAAAACCTCGCAGCACAGTTTTGCAAAATCTCTAGAATGTTTCCTTACCTCGTGGCTTACGATAACCCCTTTTTTCTTAGCATCCTCACCAAATTCCTCAATAAATTGGGACAGTCCCTGAGCTGCTTCTCCAATAATTCTCTGGTTGATTCTGTTTGGTCCCGGCCCAATCTTTCCTCGTATACCACCAGTCCCAATCTTAATATGAGTATAAAAAATGTCCTCCAGCTCCTTCCAATCACTATCTTCAATTAACAGTTTTATCTCACCTTGATAATCTGAAAACTCGGACTCAATTAACCATTTTTTTAAACTTTCTATAGCTTCTTTGGAGAGGTGAGGAGAAACCTTATCTATCAATTGTTTCATAGAAAACTTCTTCGATTATAGCATCCTTCGGCTGCTGCGTTAATACTAAGCATCCTTCGGCTGCTGCGTTAATACTAAGCATCCTTCGGCTGCTGCGTTAATACTAAGCATCCTTCGGCTGCTGCGTTAATACTAAGCATCCTTCGGCTGCTGCGTTAATACTAAGCATCCTTCG
>JACZRW010000031.1 GCA_022574495.1 Patescibacteria group bacterium
GACATTGGCAGACAGGTCTTGAAAGTGCTAACTTGGTGTGATATATTCGTCATGCTGACAAAGTTTATAACAAATTCTTATGGACGAACAAAATAATCAAGGATTCACTCCTTTTCAAGTAGCCAAAAATCCTCTAGAGGCCTACGGCCGCAATCTTACTTCTCTGGCAAGAGAAGCGAAACTAGATCCGGTTATCGGTAGAGATGACGAGATTCGCAGGCTCATGCAAGTCCTATCCCGAAGAACAAAAAATAATCCTGTATTGATTGGTGAGGCCGGTGTAGGGAAAACCGCTATTGCAGAGGGTTTGGCACAACGAATAGTCGACGGAGATGTACCAGACACTTTAAAAAATCGCGAGATATTTCAGTTAGATATGTCCTCTCTTATTGCCGGGGCGGCCTTTCGAGGGGAATTTGAAGAAAGACTCAAATCAGTACTTAAAGCAGTCACCGAGTCTGGGAAACATATATTGTTCATTGACGAACTTCACCTTGTCGTAGGCGCCGGAAAAGCTGAAGGTGCTGTAGATGCAGCCAATATTTTAAAACCGGCTCTCGCTCGCGGTGAACTTCACACTATTGGGGCTACCACTCTAAAAGAATATCGAGAATACATTGAAAAGGATGCTGCCCTTGAAAGACGTTTCCAGCCAATTTACGTAGAAGAGCCAACCGTAGAAGATACTATTGCTATCTTACGAGGCTTAAAAGAAAAATACGAGGTTCATCATGGAATGCGCATAACTGATTCCGCCCTGATCGCTGCCGCCCAATTATCCAATAGGTATATCTCGGCTAGGTTTTTACCAGACAAGGCGGTGGATCTGATAGATGAGGCAACGTCTGCACTAAAGATGGAAGTCGAATCCATGCCCGCCGATCTGGATCAAATGAAGAGAAAGATACTTCAACTCGAGATCGAGCAAGAGGCCTTAAAGAAAGAAAAAGACCAAGTTAGCAAGGATAGGCTAAGACAGGTCAGAATTGAGATTGAGACGGAGAAGAAAAAATTCAATGTTCTTGAGGCGAAATGGAAAAGAGAGAAAGAGGCTATCTCCAATCTACGAACTAAAAACTCTGAACTAGAGAAAGCAAAAATAGCCCTTGAGAAAGCAGAAAGAGACGCAGATTTAAACAAAGCAGCCGAAATAAAATTTGGGAAAATACCTCAGCTTTCAAAAGAAATTAAGGACTTAAACTCTAAATTAAAAGAAGTTTCCGGAGACTCCCCCCTTCTCCGTGAAGAAGTAACTGAAGAAGACGTGGCCAAGGTGGTAGCCCGTTGGACTGGCATTCCAGTAGACAGACTGATTGAGTCTGAAGCCACCAAGCTAGCCCAGATGGAGCAAGAAATACACAAGCGCATGATAGACCAATCTGAGGCGGTGAAAATTGTGTCAGATGCAGTACGACGCCACCGAGCGGGGATTTCAGAAGAGACCAAGCCTATTGGCTCTTTTATATTCCTTGGTCCTACCGGTGTGGGGAAAACCGAACTCGCCAGAAGTCTAGCTGAATTTATGTTTAATGATGAAAAATCCATGGTGCGAATCGACATGAGTGAGTACATGGAGCAACACACCGTGGCGAGATTGATAGGTGCTCCTCCCGGATACGTAGGTTTTGATGAAGGAGGTCAACTTACCGAAGCGGTGAGAAGAAAACCATATTCCGTCGTACTATTTGATGAAATAGAAAAAGCACACAAAGGCGTATTTAATATCCTTTTGCAAGTGTTGGATGATGGCCGGCTGACAGATGGCCGCGGCCGAACAGTTGATTTTAAAAATACTTTAATAATAATGACCAGTAATTTAGGCAGCGAAATTATTCAGAGGTATGCTGGAAAGACTCCTTCAGTCATGAAGGAAGAACTTATGGGGTTAGTGCGTAACACCTTTCGCCCCGAGTTTTTAAATAGGGTTGATGAAATAGTCCTCTTCAATCCTCTCGGAGAATCCGAAATCGCCCAAATTACTAAATTGCAAATAGAAAAGGTAGTCAACCAGTTGAAGGAAAAAGGAATAACTCTAAGAGTAGATCCCAAACTTGAGGCCCAAATCGCCAAAGAAGGATACGATCCTATTTATGGCGCTAGACCGTTGAAAAAAGTTATCCAAGATCGTATTTTAGATGAACTTGCTTTACAAATTGTAGAAGGAAAAGTAAAAACGGGAGATACTGTTAAAGCTAGACTTGAAAAGGACAAAGTAACCTTCGACGTATCGCACTAACTTTGTTTTGTATAGCGTCTCTATTCAATTTGTTTTAAACCCAGTGTTAACGATAGAGCCTGATCCACAGCTTTCATTTTTTCATCGCTAACATCACCTATTTTCTTTTTCAACCTGGATTTGTCCACCGAACGTATTTGGGAAAACACGATATTGGAGTCCTTATCCAAACCGGCCTCACTCTTCTTTAACATAACCGTTCTCGGGCTAGCATAACCAGGAAGTTGCGAAGTTATCGGTACGATTATTGTAGAAGCAAGTCTTTTATTCCAATCATTAGCTTGAATTACTAAACCCAGCCGGACTTTACCTATTTCTAAGCCTTTAGTACCCCTATCAAGTAAGTCCGTACTATAAATCTCACCCCGCCTAATTTCCATGGTTATTCAGGCCATCCCTCAACCTCTGTGCTAGACCATTCTTTCATTACCTGTTCATCAATCCATTTATTTTCTTTAAGATCTCTAATAATAGATTCTCTCAAGCTAGCCTTCTCTTCAAGTTTTTCTTCTAAGGCTTCATTAATAAATCTACTACGTTTACCCTCCGGGATAGATGCTTTTAATTTTTCCAAAGTTTCTACAGGCAAACTTATATTAACTCTCTTAGTATTCATACACAACAATTATACACAACAATTGGGGATTGTCTATGGGGAAGACCTCTCTCCTTTCTAAGGTCTCCCTTTCTTACGATTTCGCCGGTTATTGAATTCAGTCCTCATCTCTCGAACTAGCACTGGTAGTGGTGGTATTCTCCCTTCTCTCAAATCAAAGTAGACGATCAAGATCACTCCCAGAATAGACGAGAACAGAAAGCTACACGAAAGTGCGATTAATGACCACATGCCTCACCTCCTCAATACAATCTCAGCCGATCGATAAATATCGGTGCAGGAGCCAGACGGGACTGGTGGTGGGAATAACCGCCCGGCTCCTGCGGGTGGCCCTAGAGCTTTGCTAGCGCGTGAGGAGCCACAATTGTCCTTGGCACGCCACAAAACTCAAGTACCTAAATTTAATCAGGCGATTATCGCCTGCGGGATGATCTCTTTTTGGCCCAACCATGAAGACGGAAGCCCCCACCTCATGTGCCTCCATGGTTGGACCGGTGACAGGGTACATATCTCTCGGTAGGAGGCGACCGGACACGCTGGCCGATCATTTCAAACCAAGATCAGTCCCTCTCAATTAAATATTTACTCCTGTTATTGATAGTTGTCAATAGAGTATTTGCTTGTAAGTTAAGGAATTTGCCCGCCTCCGCATAAAGCTACGGCGGACCTACGCTCAGTTTTGAGCTCTGGCTGCAGTCACTAGATTTTGCATGAGGGCGGCCACCGTCATGGGGCCCACTCCACCAGGAACTGGAGTGATTTTTGAGGCTATATTTGATACTTCATCGAAATCCACATCACCAGTGATTTTTGATTTAGGGTTTTGTTCCTCAAATTGAGGGTAAACTGGAGTAGTCCCTACATCCACAACTACCGCTCCCGGTTTTACCATATCTGCCGTAATTAAATTTGGTTTTCCTACTGCCGACACCAAAATATCGGCTTTTTTCGTAATTTCGGCCGGATTTTCTGTTTTGGAGTGGACCACTTCTACACGTGCTCCTTCTTCTCTCAATAGTTCTGCGGTTGGTCTACCGGCAACCTTCCCTCTACCTACCACCACCGCATTTTTCCCTTTTATTTCAACTCCAGATCTTTTTAGCAATTCGACAACCCCCATGGCGGTGGCTGGCCTAAATTTTGATCCTGGTACAAAACCATCTACGTCTTTTTCCGGTAAAACTTTATCAGAAATTTCTTCTTCGTTTAGATGTTCAGGAAGTGGAAGTTGAATAATAATTCCGTGAATACTTGTGTCCCTATTTAATTGATTAATCAAGTTTTCTAATTCGTCTTTTGAAACATCAGAATTCAAATTTTTAACGATCACCTTCGCACCTATTTTTTCTCCAGCTAGACTCTTTTGCCTAACATATGCCGCTGATGCTTTGTTACCCCCAACCAAAATTATAGCTAGAGTTGGCGTAGTTTTTAAATTCCGAACCTCATCCTTAAGATTTTCGAGAATCTGATCTCTTATTTTTCTACCATCAATAATTTCCATCAAATTAAAACTTCATTACTCCTTTAAATTTTGCAAAAGCCACATTTAGGTTCAGAAAGTCACGAATCAGACCGATTCTACTTATAAAAATACGTCTAACCTTCCTTTTTTGTGCGTTTATCTGAGTAGCTTTTTTATAGGCGGAAAGGATATTTTTTGCTTGGGATCCAGCCGAAAATTCTTTTTCTACCAAATCTTTGCCAGCCAAACCTAGTTTTTCTCTTAAACCAGGATCTGTCAACAAAGATTCAACTTTTTTTACGAATTCAGATTCATCTCCATCTGAAACTAAACCAGTCCTTTCATCAAATACGATGTCTTCGAAAGCAGGGTCGCTCACAACCACTACTGGCAAACCGGCGGCCATAGCTTCCGGGACTGTAAGACCTTGAGTCTCAGTGTTTGATGCAAAAACAAAAATATCACTATCTGAGTAAATATTTGGTACGTTTATTCTTTCAATAAATCCCGTAAATAAAACTTTTTGTTTGAGTCCAAGGCTTAATACCAAATCCTCTAAAACTTCTTTCTCTGGCCCACCGCCTACTATCGCCAGATAGGTATCTTTTTCTCTTTTTAATAATTTTTCAAGAGATTTTATTATAAAAGCAATATTCTTTTCTTTTCCTAGTCTACCCAAGTACAAAATAATTTTATCCTCTCTATTCAAACCTATTTTATTTCTTAAAAACCCAGATTCACGTTTTTTAAACCTTTCTAACTCAATCCCACCGGAAACTACTTCAATATCTTTTTTTACTCCGTAAGAAGTAAGTTCATCTTTCACCCTCTGGGTAGGTGCCACCACAAGATCACATAAATTACAAAATATTCTGCTCCCCACCTCATATACTTTCGGCTTTAATATTTTCCCTTTGAGAAAATAATGAGCGTAACGATTCAGAAGAGTGTGATAAGTAACCACACAAGGAATATCGCGTAACTGAGCAAATTCCCAACCTAAAAATCCAGCCGTTCCTAAAGTGTGAATGTGAACAATGTCAAACTTTTTCCTCAGAAGCATTCGCAGATCTTTTTCTGGAATTGGAATAATCATTCTTTGTTCCGGATTTTTCACATACCTTACTCCAGTGAGTCGGAAAACATGGTCATCAGTTTCTTTATAACCGGAACTCTTAGGTGCCACTATGTAGACTTCGTGTCCCTTATTCTCCAATTGTCTCCTCAGAGTATCAATATTTTCCGAAATACCGTTTATTTGAGGCCAATATGTATCGGTAAAAAAAGCAATCCTCATAAGTTTATAACTTTCTTATAAATATTAAGCAGCTTTGGACCAAGAAATTTAAAGGAAAATTTCTCAGCTAATTCGTGCGCTTCGTTCGAGTATTTTTCTCTGAAGCTTATATCGTCTTTAAGTTTGCTTATTATATCAGTAAAACCCTCTCTAGAAAGATAACCCTCTCCGTACAGCATTTTATATTCTTCTAGGTCTCTTAGGACCAAAGGTAGTGAAGTGGCACCAGCTTCTAAGATAGCCATCGGTGCGTTTTCCTGGTAGGAAGGCATAAAAAATACATCGGCCATATTGTAGTAATTTGGCATTTCTTCAACGGCTCGCGAACCTAAAAATAAAGCATTTTGCAAAGGAATCTTTAATTTTTCTTCCAATTCTTTATCGATCTTCGTCAACTTCCCAAAAGGTTTGCCACCAATCCAAACGAATTTAATCCTCGGCAGTCTCCTCGCTGTTTGGAGAAAATCCAAAACTCCCTTTCTAGTCTGTATCTGCCCAACACTAATAACAATAAAATCTTTCTGGTTGAAATTGTGCTTATCTCGAATCTTCTCTCGAGCTTTTTCATCTCTTTTAAATGAAGTAATATCGATTGGGTTTGGAAATACTTCAATCTTAGATTCTACTCTAAGTTTTTTAAGAACATCCTTTACCTTTGGGGCCACCGCCAGTACCATATCGGCCTTATTGTAAAAATATCGTAAATAACTCTCTGCCCCTCCTTTCCAATAATTGGCCAGAACTAGACTATCTTGAAAGGATTCCGGGATAACGTGAGCACTCACCACCGTTTTTTCATCTTTCAGAAGTTGAGCCAAAGAGTATGGTCCAATGGTATGAATATGGGTGATATCGGCCCTATCAAATGAATTCACAATAACCTCCACACCTTGATCTTCAAGTAGTTTTTTAATTTGAAGGAAAGCAGTGTGAACGCCATGCTCTTTAATCGTAAACGCTGATTCCGAAATTAATTTAACTTTCATCGAATATGACTAAATTGTGCAGATTAACCATCAAATTACCAATCTAGCTATTATTGAATTTCCAGCCCTATGTGTTTCCATTTTTCCAAATTGACTTAGAAATTCTCTTAGAGCGCTTTCTGAATACTCCCAAGCCATCATCTCTTCATATCTATTTATACCATCGTTATCCCCAAACAGCTTAAAGAAAAGCTTGTTACTAGAAATCCAATTACAGATTCCTTTACCGTGTTTTGGCTCGCAGATTATCAGCACGGAGGCTGATTCTAGCGCCTTCTTGATAAGTTGTTCTTGTTTTGGAATAATATGGTGTAATATATCTGAAATAACCACGATGTCTGCTTTTGGAAAATCTACTTCAAAAATATCGCCATGAATAATATTTAAATTTTTTTCTTGAGCGTATCTTACAAATTTAGTGTTGGCTTCGATACCAATATATTCACAACTTTGATCTAAGTATTTTACTAAAACACAACTACCGCAACCTAAATCTAAAACTTTTTTATTCTTCCCAACCAACTTCGCCATAAGCTCGTAACGTTTCTTCCAACTTTTTCCGTGAAGCACTGATAGCAATCTCTCGTAAAGTAGGGGGTTCTGGTATAAAAGGCTATTCATTTTACTTGACAGGCTGGACAATAGTGTGTGCCGCGTCCTCCTACCCGAATTTTTTTTATTATGGTTTTACATCTTGGGCAAGGCTCTTTGTCCAAACGAAAAACTTTAAGATTTTTTTTATGCTTACCTTCATCCGCGTAAACATCTAGATAACTATCCACACTCGTCCCACGATCCTCAATACCTTGTTTAAGAACAAATAATAGTGCGTCAAAAAGATCCTGTATTTCTTTTTCGGTTAATTTTTCGGCTGTTTTTTCGGGATGTATCTTGGCTCTCCAAAGGGCTTCATCGGCATATATATTCCCTACTCCAGAAATTTTTGCCTGATCCATAATTACAGTCTTAATATTACGGCTGGTTTTTTTGAGAATTTTTTTAAATACTTCAACGGTAAACTCCTTCGTAAGTGGTTCTGGTCCAAAATCAGATAAAAGTTTTTTAAGTTCCTCCTTATCCTTGATTACTTTTATATACCCAAACTTGCGGAGATCGTTGAAATGAAGCTCATCCCCATTATCCAGTTGAATTATCACGTGGTTAAACCTGTCTTTAGGATCAGTATTCTTTTTTAGTAAGAGCTGGCCAGTTAGTTTGAGGTGAAACACAATAGTGGTGCCATGATCACCCAAATGCATTAATAGTAGCTTGGCTCTGCGATCAAATTCTTTAATTTTTTTACCTTCGATCGCCTTCTTTACAGTTTCTGGATCAGGCTTGAGCATCTTAGCCCAATCGTAAAATTTTAGCTTAAGAATTTTTCGACCTTTTAACTCTTTGTTCAGATCTCGACGAATTGTTTCAACTTCAGGTAATTCAGGCATAATTCTCCTTTATTGTTTCAACGTTTTTGCAAAGCCAAGTTCGACTTGGCGAAGCAAAAAGGCAAGCTTCTTCGAGAAATTTGTTATAATCCACCACAACAAATTTCGATAAGGTGCTTACTTCAGGTAATTCAGGCATAACTTACCTCCTATATATTTTATGCGGACCTATGTCAATCAAACCAACTGTTCCTTCATCAACAAATTCAAACATAATTCTATTAGAATAATCAACGGAGAAAGACCAAAAGCCTCTTAACCTACCTGAAAGTTTATGGGTCTTTAGTTGAGGACTAAACGGATCCCTTTTAAAAAGGTTGATCCGTACAATCACCACCTCTTGGGTCTGCTTAGGTAGTTTTTTAAAGGATTTTCTGTATTGCGAGGATGTATATAACCTTTTTATTCTCACTTAAATAGGTCTTTGGGGTCTTTAAGTAACTTTAATTTACCTTCTCTCTTTTCTTTTTCGTAAATTCTAACCGCCTCTAAAGCAGTTTTTTCCTCTTCAGCTTCCTTACGGTCTTGCACACTGATCAAATCTCGCAGTTCCTTAACATCCTTTTCGATTTTTTCGATTTTTTCTAAAACCTGCGTCTTTGCCATGGCGGGTAAATAATACATTTTTATGCTTGAGTTTTCAACCAGCTAGTCTGAGTCAATAGTAAGTTCTGGCATAGCCGCCCTGCCTTGGCTTCCTCCATGGTTATGGATTCGAGCATCGTTCACTCTCCATCCTAAAATTTGTGGAATCGGATTATAGTATAAGAATTTATTTAATGCAAGTTAGAACAGGCTAAGTTGGTCCTTGGGTTGACACGTAGGGCAAAAGTGTGTCCTTCTCCCTTTAATTTCGGTGTATTCAATTCTTGTAGCACATTTTTTGCAGGGTTTTCCACTCTTTCCATAAACAAGTAAATGAAACTGATGGGTCCCTGGCTTTCCATCCGTATCTCGATATGAATCTATCGTGGTTCCGCGATCTTTTATACCTTCCTCAAGCGCCTTTTTAATTGAATTTAATAACCTAGTCGTTTCATTTAAAGAAAGTTTTGCTGGAGACTTAAAAGGATTTATCCCCGCTAAATATAGCGATTCATCCACATAAATATTTCCTACTCCACTGATTAATGATTGATCCAGTAATGCCTCTTTTATAGTTTCCTTTTTGGTTCTAATGAGTGAATCGTAAAACTTTTTATATGGAATTTGGAATGGTTCGGGACCAAGATTTGGATTAACCTCATCGATATTGTCTGCAAGAATTACTTCTCCAAACCCATTTCTATCTGCAAAACGGATTTGCCTACCGTCATCTAGCTTTAATACTAATCTAGTGAATTCATCCGGTTTGTGTGAAGAGTCTCGAACTAATATCTGTCCAGTAAGTTTGAGATGAAAAATCAACTTCTTTCCACCGGAAAGATTTATAAGCAGATACTTCGCCCGTCGGTCTATAGATTCGATTCGTTCTCCGGGAAGAGTGTCTGTTAAATCTTGCCCAGATTTGCTGATAAGCTTCTGCCCTTCTCCAGTGTAATAAACCTCAACAATTTGGGTTCCCACCACTTTTTTCTTCAAGTCTTCGGCAATAGTATGAACTTCTGGAAGCTCAGGCATATTTCTTCATTTCACCCCAATTTTTACCAACTTTCAACTCAACCACCAAAGGGACTGATAGCGGAAACGTAGTTTCCATGATCTCCTTAACTAAACTTGCCGTTTGTTTATTTTCCTTTTCTGGAACTTCAAAGACAAGTTCATCGTGAACTTGAAGAATCATTTTCGACTTGTCACTTGTTACTTGTAACTTGTCACTTATTTCTACCATCGCTTTCTTGATAATATCAGCGGCAGTACCCTGTATAGGAGAATTTACCGCAATACGCTCACCCGCCTTACGCACCATCATATTGTTACTACGTAGCTCCAAAACATATCTCTTGAAGCCCCCCAGAGTCTCCACATAGCCATTTTCGTATGCATCCCGCATAGTGTTGTGAATCCAATCAGAAACAGCCGGAAAGCGAGCAAAATAGCGATCTATAATGTCTTTAGCTTCGGCGGGATCAATTTTTAGCTGTTGAGCTAAACCATAGGGAGAAATGCCATACATTATCCCAAAGTTAATAATTTTTGCCATTCGCCTATCTTCCTTGGTAATTTCGCTAGGTTTTTTACCAAGAACTGCCACCGCTGCTTGAGTATGAATATCTTCCCCATCGCTAAAAATCCTCTTTAACTCTTTATCCCCACTCATATGCGCCATGACTCTAAGTTCGATCTGGTTGTAATCGGCAGAAAGAAATACCGATCCTTTTGGCGCAATAAATGCAGACCTCACTTTTTCTCCCCATTCACCTCGGGCGGGAATATTTTGCATGTTTGGATCTTTGGATGAAAGCCTACCTGTTCTAGTAGAATCTGCGTGGTAATGAGTGTGGATGCGTCCATCTGGGCCAATTTGGGTTGGCAGGGTGTCAATATAAGTTGATTTAAGTTTGAATAATTCTCGATAAGTTAAAATTAACTCGATTACCGGATGAGCATCGATAAGGGTCGATAACGTCGCTTCATTGGTGGATTTGTGAGTTTTTGTACGGGTGGATCTTTCTGGTTCCAAATTTAGTTCGTCGTAAAGTACTACTGATAATTGCTTGGGAGAATTAAGATTAAATTCGTGGCCGACTTCCTTATATATCTTCTTCTCAATCAGATCTAGTTTTTTGTTTATATCCTTTGATAGTTCATCTAATTTTTTGCGGTCTACCAATACTCCTGTATCTTCCATTTTTCTTAGGGCTTTATCTAACTCACTACTTAAACCTGTTTTTTCCTCCTTTGCTTTATCAAATAAGCCACTCTGGCCATCGGCTACTTCGTTCTTCTTCAGACTCTCCGCATCCATCCCGGGAATTCTTTTTATCAGACTTTTGAATTCTAACTCAGTAAATAATTCAAGCGCGGCTTGTCTATCGTAATCTTTAAGAACACATTTATTTAGCTCCAGCTTTATTGGGGTTTTAGTATCTATCGTGGCTAGCTTTTTGCTCATTACCGCCGATTCACTATCCGCCTCAAGCAGTTTGCGGTGTTTTTCCGGCACTTTTGCAAGATTTTTGTAAATTTGCTCAACTGTTCCAAACTCTTGAATTAACTTTGTGGCACCCTTATCTCCTATCCCCCTAACACCGGGGATATTATCAGAGGCGTCACCGGCAATCCCTTTGATATCCACGATTTTATCTGGACCCACACCGTATTTTTCTTTTACAATTTTTTCATCAAAATAAATAACATCCGAGAAGGATTTTCCGGGAGAATAAACTTTTACGTTTGGTCGGATTAGTTGAAGGGTGTCTCTATCTCCGGTGACGATAATTGTTTGCAAGTCTTTATCTTTGGCTGCTTGAGTAGAAAGAGTGCCGATAATATCATCTGCTTCATAACCAGCTAGTTCGAAAACAGGAATGTTTAACACGCCTAAAACTTCCTTTACCCTTGGTAATTGCTCATGAAGTCCTTCTGGTGCCTCTCCTCTCTGAGCCTTATAGGCAGTGTACTCTTGGTGACGAAAGGTCGGCTCTGCGGTATCAAAAGCCACCGCAATATAGTCCGGCTTTATGTCATCAATAGC
>JACZRW010000032.1 GCA_022574495.1 Patescibacteria group bacterium
AGTTTATCTTGAGTGTTTACTTTGTTTTTCTCGGTTACATAGTTTTGACCTTTACACTTAGAACACTCTAGGTTTATTGTAATTCTTTTACCTTTCTTAGCCATAATGTTTACTTAGCAAACTCCAGTGATAGACTGCTAATTTACCTCCTTTTAGTTTATAATACAATTAATAATATGTTTTTATGGAGCCGCCTCTCGGGATCGAACCGAGGACCTACTGTTTACAAAACAGTTGCTCTGGCCACTGAGCTAAGGCGGCAAAGTTGGTGCTGGGGGAGGGATTCGAACCCCCGAAGGCGCAAGGCCGGCGGTTTTACAGACCGCTCCGATTGACCACTCCGGCACCCCAGCTGGAACTAGTGGAGGTAAGAGAAATCCTTGGTTTCTGGGTCACGTTTTCGCGACTACTAAACCCCCGCCCATAATTATGGAGCCCAGAGAGGGGATCGAACCCTCGGCCTCAGTCTTACCAAGACTGCGTTCTACCACTGAACTATCTGGGCAAGTTCGTTTGAAACTTTATCATTATGACGTGCTAAAGCACGACGTCATTACTCACGAACGCTCGCAATTAGCTAAAGTAATTCCTCACGAATGCTCGCAATTAGCTAAAGTAATTCCTCACGAATGCTCGCAATTATAGCAAATTCACTTTCAACCTTCAATGAACTTGTTAGCACTAATAGTTGCTTCAACTTATTTTCTATGAAATATATAGCTTAGACATTAGAGGTGCTATTCTTAACTCAATTTTTACGGAGGTAGGTGAAGCAATCATAAAGCATAATAGATTTAAATATTATACTGTGGAATTAAGAAAACCTTAGGTTTTCTGTTACAATTCAAATGAGCCTGCCTATATGAGATCTACAGATCTTTTTCAAAAACAAATTGAAGAATATCGAAAAAACATTAACCCTCCATATGGCCGCAAAGATTTTATATCAATTATCAGCACGCTATTCATTCTTCTAGTAGTTCCTATTACAGTTATAGTTGCTTTACAAGCAAGGGATATTGGTAAAAGAGCAGAAGGAACGGCTGAGCCGATCGTAACTTCTGAGAATCCTTCTATGATTGAATTTCCATTTAATGGTCCAGATCTTTCGGCAGGGTGGCAGTGGGAAGACCCATCTGGTAATGCATCGTATGAAGTGTCTGGAGGAATTTTTAATATGACAGTTACTCAAGGTGATGATCAATGGATTAGTATAAATAAAGCACCTCGAATTCTTCGAAATCAGATAAATTCCACTTGGACTATCGAAACAAAGATTGTATCCAGTACAGCCAGAGGGAGCTCTTTAGTGGGTTTGGTAATTTTTAAAGATCCCCAAAATTGGTTTATATGGGGGCAATTAGGGAACAATAGTTTGGAGGGAAGTGGCATTATTGGCAATGCCTTTACCCAAATAGTGGGTAATATGAGTACTAAATATAAATTTCTACGAATCCGAAGAGTAGGGAGTGATTACTTTTTTGATGCAAGTGCTGATGGGATCAATTGGACCAATGCAAATTCATACCAAGATGCTAGCGGTGCATTGGCAGGGGCTCGTTACGGAATATTAGGAAAAAATTGGTCTTCAGATCCTGACTATATTTCAAGATTCGATTATTTCCGTGAATATTCTCAGGATCTTGCTCCTTCAACACTAGCTAGTGTAAAAAACACAGCTGAAATTTCTAGAGAGATTGGTTTTGGAGCTATTAATGATACGAAGGAGGTGGGAGTTTGCGGTGCTGATTTAGGCAGTATGTTTGAGTGGAATGGCAAAACACACATAGTCTTCGGGGATACATTCGATTACTCTTCTTCAAGTTGCCCAAGCAACTTTAGTTTTGATGGTACTAATAATCGGCGTTTTAATACAATGGTTACAACTACCGATACCACTCCAGAAGATGGTTTAACCTTCGATTCTTGGATTTTAGGTAATGATAACAAGGCCAAACAATTATTTGGGGAAAGCTCACCAGTAACTAGTATTCCTACATACGGGATAAGTGTGGGAAATACGGCCTATTTATATTACATGCACGTTAACAATTGGGATCCTTGGACTTGTGATCATTCTTCAATTGCCACTTCTTCAGATGGAGGCCAAAATTGGAAAATACAAACCAGCACAATCCAATGGGCACCAGGTAATTTTAACCAAGTATCTTTATTGAAAGAAGGTGGCTATGTGTATGTTTTTGGAATTCCTTGCGCTAGGAATGGGTCAACTAAACTGGCTAGAGTTGCTGAAAATAATATTTTAGATAAATCTCAATACCAGTACTTTGCCGGTTTTAATTCTTCTTCAAATCCAATCTGGGAAACGAATAACGAAGCTGCAGCCGTAACAGTTGCTGGTGGCCGTACTGGTGAATTAAGTGTTCGGTGGAATGAATGGCTGGGTAGCTACATTATGATGTATCTTGACGTAAAAAAAGGAAATATCGTGATTCGAGAATCACCCAATCTTTGGGGCCCATGGTCCGCACCCATAAAAGTATTACCAAGTGGCCACGGCTTCTGTTGCTTCTACGGTGCCTATATGCTTCCTGGGTACGAAGAGAATTTGGGTGAAACAATATATTTTAGAATGTCCCAGTATACTCCAAAATATTCTACCTTCTGGATGAAAACAAAATTGGTCAAAACTCTTATAGAAGACATTGCTGTTTCTAAACTCAACGCTCCACATTGGGTAAATAAAGGTGAAAATGTTTCGGTTGAAGTAGAAGTTGAAAATCGCGGAGAAGTGGAAGCAACTTTCACAACAAGTTTGGTAGCTTCAAACGTTGAGGTGGGTATGCCTCAAAAGACAACCCTCTCTCCAGGTGCCAAGACTAGCTTCAAATTTAATTGGGATACTTCCACCCTATCTCCAAACATTTACAGGCTATCGGCTAGGATAAGCACGATTCCTGGCGACCGCAACACATCAAATAACACCAAATCGAAATTAGTGGATATCGAAAAAATAGATTACCCACCACTTTTTCACATTAGATACCCTGATTTCAACAATGATGGAACGGTTAATGTAGTCGAAATTGGTATGGTAGTAAATGCTTTTGGATCTGTTTTTCCTAATTACAATCCCAAGTATGATCTGGATGCTAATGGGGCGGTTAATATTATAGATATAGGTTTGATAGTTGCGGCGTTTGGAACATCTAATTGGTCTAACAGTAATAGTTTAGAAAAACCAGCAACCGTCTCTGAAAATCGTATTTTTAAACTATCCATGACTGCAGTTGATCTAGATGGAGGGCCTCCGCCTAAGATAAACGCCTCTCTACGTGATGTAACAGATACAAATAACCCACAAGATTTAAGTTTGGAGGACATTGGGGCAAGCTTTAATTCGGCTAAATCGGTAAGCTTTGGTTTTCAAACTGGCTATTTTGAATGGAATCCGAATTCTTCCAATGTTGGTAGTATCTATGAGGTGACCTTTTCAACTAAAGGGAAAAATCTCATCAAAGAGATTATATACATTAAAGCTCAATAGGAAGTATTTTAGTTAATTAAGTTTTCTAACGAAAAACTCATCCATTCGTTATCCCTAGGATGAGTTTCTCTAACTGCAAAATTTAGTCCGACCCTACCAGGAAACTTATGTAGATTTATTTACTCCCGTAACTTTAGGTGGGAATCCTGCTCAGCATCACACGTGGTGCTGGGACATTGGATCAACCCAATGTTGAAGGAATTAGATGGAGAAAATCCTCTACATCTCTACTTTCTTAGTAGGGTGCTATGGCAATATTGCCATGGTTCAATTTTAAATCAAGGAAACTATGAATGCAAGCGTCAAGCTAGCCTAGATTAGATTAGTCTAAGCTGGTTAGCCCAGGAGTATTTTTAGGAAAAAGTTGAGTGTAGTTGAAATAATTGGCCGTAATATTGCACCACCAAAGAAAATTATTCCAAGTAAAAGAAATGGTCCAAATCTCTCCAGCTGTTCCCATTGCAAAGCCAGACTTTTGGGTAATAAGCCGGTTACAACCTTAAACCCGTCTAGTGGGGCTATTGGGATGAGATTGAATATTCCCAAAATTAATGTCAAGTTAAGTAAAAATAGAAGGTAAAATGAAATTAGTTCATTAGTGAATGGCAGTGCTCTTATAACAATTGCAATAATTATCGCGATAGCAAAGTTTGATACGGGTCCGGCAAAAGATATTAAGGCAGAATCTCTTCGAGGGTTTTGTAGATTCCAAGGATTAAATGGAGTAGGTTTGGCCCAACCAAGAAGAAATAACGGGCTACCGGTAACCACACTGAATACTATTAAAAATAACGGTAACATAACCGTTCCAAGTGGATCTATATGTACCAATGGATTTAAGCTTACCCTACCTTGATATTTAGCCGTAGGATCGCCTAGTTTATTTGCCATCCAGGCGTGAGCAGCTTCGTGGAAGCTTACCAATATGGCGATCGTCCCTAAGAAAATAGTTATGGCGATGAAAATACCTATTGGGTTGTCGGCGGTCAAGAGGTCTGACATTATGATTTATTTGACTTGTCTGATATAGTCTACCAGTTGTTATCAACTTATTTCAACTAATTTATCTATATGTACGTATGTGATCATTGTGGAAAAGGTTCTCAAGTGGGTATGAATGTCTCTCACAGCCACGTGAGGACCAAAAAAAGAAGTAGACCAAACTTACATAAGACCACCCTGGTTTATGACGGTAGACGCCAAACCATGAAGCTTTGTACTAAGTGTTTGCGGGTAGCTAAAAAGCAGTCTGTAATGGGATATAAAGGTGAAACTAAAAATAAGTTTGTGGTACAGTCTTCTTCCCAAACTCAGTTCGAAAAGGTTGAGACTATAAAGAAAGAATCACACACTCTTTCTGAAGATATCATGAAAGCGGCCACAAGTACGAAGAAAGAACCTGCAAAAGCCTCTAAAAGCTAATCTAAGCTTAGTTTAAAATCCTTATGACCCTGTTTGAATTCCTTTATTCCAACTGATTGTTTTCCTTCAAGCTGTACCCTTCCTTCTGGTAATAGTTTCAATATTTTCCCATTATAATTTGTCCACACCCCAGGCCACGGGTAATACGCCCGTATCATGGATTCTAGTTTCTGAGGAGGATTTGTCCAATCAATATAGCCGGAATCCTTTGTAAGCCTTTTGGTGTAGGTTGCCTTTGTGGATAGCTGGTGGCGTGGTTTCAATTTTTTATTTACCCAAAGATGAACTATTTGGTGGAGAAATTCAGCTCCAATTTTTGCTAATCTAAGCTCTAGATCTTTTGAAGTTTCTTTGGATCCTATCCTTACCTTAATCTGTCCCAATATATCACCTTCATCCATTTTCTCATTCATTAGCATTATAGTTATGCCCGTATATCTTTCCCTGTTTAATACTGCCTGTTGAATAGGGGAGGCGCCACGATATTTTGGTAAAAGGCTTGCATGTACGTTTAGAGAGCCGTGTTTAGGTATATCTAAGATGCTTTTAGGTAGTATTTGACCATATGAAGCGACTATGAAAACGTCTGGCTTTAGATCCTTTAGGTACTTTTTGATAGATTTACTCGAAAGTTTTAGCGGTTGAGATACTGGTATGCTAAATTCCTTAGCTAAAGACTTGACTGGTTTAAAGTTTTTCTTGGGTAGATAGGCTGAACCCGAATCAGGTTGGGTTATAACGCCCAAAACCTCGTATTCTCCCACAACAGATTGGCCGATGAGACTTTTTAGTATTATCGCTCCAAACTCTGGAGTGCCAAAGAATACGAGCCTAACAGGTGAAAAGTGTGTGAGTTTATCCTTCTTTTTAGTGATTCTATCTATATAAAATACTGACTTTAGGTGATCATATTCATGTTGAATAATTCTGGCATAAAACCCGGTAAGATGGGCTTGTTTTTTGCGTCCCTTGGAGTCCAAGTAGTCGATTTTTAGTTCATTTGACCTACGAAGTAAACCTCTAAAGCCAGGTACTGATAGGCAACCTTCCTCACCTTCGGTAGTTGCTTTTACTTTATCGGATATTTCAGGATTTATGAAAACTCCCTTCAATTTGCCGTAATTTACAATAAAAATCTTGAGGGGGAGACCAACTTGGGGAGCAGCAAGGCCAACTCCGCCAGTAAAGTCCAAAGTCTCTTTCATATTTGCAACTATTCTTTTAACTTCAGAACTTACAGATTCCACCTTCTTAAATTTTTGCTTCCAGATAAGATCAGAATTTTTGGTAATTGAGAGGATCATTGAACGCATTATAGCAGAAGTGGTATTAGGAACAGTAAGAAGAGTGGTTAAAATCGTCGATGATGGTGGAGGTTATTTGGAGGAAGAAAACATAGCTAGAGGAGAGAAGATGGGCTCACATGGGACTAGTGAGTCTTTCCTTGTCCTTCTTTTCCTAATTCTCCAAGCTTCCACATGAATAGCTTACCTCTATTCACCGAATCGGTTTTATAATCCTTTGCAAAACCCTTTGCTTCTTCTAGCATTCCTCTAGGTTTTTCCTTGGCTAGCTTGATATAAAGAGATTTGTGGCGATAATCGTGAAGCTCTTCTGAGAGCCAAATTCCATACTCTTGGAACTCATGCCTTGCATACACAGGCCCTTTTTTTTCAAGCTTACTTTTAATTATCGCATCGATCTTCTCAAATTCTCCTTTTATTATTCTACTAGGTTTTCTTTTGATTCTCATAATTATTTTCGAGTCCTTTTGTAACGAAGTGAGAAAACTCCGTACACTACGATACAATATTATATATTACGTAATATATTGATATATTTATATCAATCCAAGGATTCAAGTAATTCTAAACTTTTTACATCTTCTGGATCTTCATCCAAAAGGAAGTTTAGGTGGTCCTTTGCCATTTTTTCTTTACCTTGCTCAATATAATTCTTTACTAATTGTCTTCGAGCTTGGTGGTAGAGTGGTCTCCACCCCAACACTTTTTCTAAAGTTTCGTTTGATTTTTGCATACCTTCGTCTGTTTCGTCCAAAAGATAAAAGAGAGCTAGATTATAATGTAATTTCGCATCTGTTGGGGCCAGTTCTCCGGTTTTTTCCGCAGTAGTAAGTGCATCAGAAAAGTACTTATCATCAAGCTTTAGTAAATCGAAGTAGACTCTTAGTTTATCCCGCCAAATTCCTAGATTATTTGGTCCAATGCTTAAGGCCACTTCAATATGTTTTAGAGAATCTTCCTCAAATTGTTTGGATAATTCTTCATCATCTACTTCTAAGGCGAGATTGGCCTCAACTACAGCCAGTTGTGATAAGTATAGCGGTTCGTCTGGGCGCAGGCGGACAGCGCTTTGGAGATTATCGTAAATTTCATTTCCAGTACCTCCTGATAGACCTTTAGCAAAAAAGTAATCAGCAATCCAAGCATTCACGGAAAAAAGTAAAAGAGACACAATTAAAATCGAAGCTAAGCTTCCTACTAATATACTGCCGAAGTTTGAAACGGTAAATATAAAATATTTTTCAGATAGAATTGTCCTAAATTTTGGCTTTCCTTTTTGGGTTAATACAAAAAAGATAGCCGGGATCAAAAAGAAAAGAAGAGCAATGATTACTACCGAGAATCCAAAAATGTTTTGTACTAAATAACTTGCGTAAGCTGCGAATAAACCTAATATTAAAAATCGATTGTCATTTTGTGGTTCCTTATAGAGCCAAATAGCCGCTAAATAAGAAAAGTATATTATTAAGGCTAGATAAGGTAGTGTACCCACGATCCCGGTGGTGGATAAAGTATTTAGATACTCATTGTGAGCTTTATTATATAGAAAATCCCATTCGCTAGTTATGTTGTGTTCCATTGGTTTGTGCTGATAATAACTAATTGCAAAAGTTTCGACACCAGTACCAAAAATAGGATTATTTTTGAATATATCAATTGCCCCTCTCCAGACAATTAAGCGTATCTGAGTTGTTTGACTACCTTCTATTTCCAATTGAGTTACTGAAGGTGTTTCAATTTCTACATCAAAACCTCTTTTGGTAATTGCATTACCGAAAAAATAATTAACCATTAATATGGAGATCAATAAAGCAGCAATCCAGAACCAATTATTTCCAAGATTTGGCACCCGTATGCTTCGTTTGATAAGTGGTATTTTGCTTGTAATCTTTTCCCAAATAGTGGGCCGGCGTACAAATAAAAAGAAAATAAAGGTTATGGCTCCAAAAATAAATCCCACGGTGCCCCCACGCGATACCGTAAATGTAAAACCAAGGAAAATTAATACCACTGATAAAAGGATCAGGGATTTTTGCCAAAATTTCTTAAAAATTAATATGTAAGAAGTGCCAATAAAGAAAAACATAGAAAGATAAGCGGCGAGCCAGTTGGGTTGGCCAAGGAATGAAAAGGCTCTTTTTTCTGCGTTTACATCCCAATAATTAGCGTCTACTCCGCGAAAACTCCCATCTTCTGCTCTAAAAAGTGGGTTGGGGTGCTGTAAGATACCATAAATAGCCACCACTACGCTTGAAATAAAAGCAATAAAAATTAATTTATACACCTTTTCTTTATCAAAATGAGTAACTAGTGCGTAGTAGAGAAAAATGTAAGTTATGGTTGATAATAGACCACCATTGAATCGGGAATAATAACCAAATACAGACATGTGCCAATCTATAGAAAAAATAGTGGCTAAAACATTTCCAACTAAAAAGAGCAATAAAATAAAATCTAGGGGAGTTTTTTTTATGTAAAGCTTTTTTTCAGAAATAGCCTTAAAAAGCCAAGCCCCAAAAATAATCGTGGCTAAAATATAGGTAAGGATCATTTTGTTAAATTCAAAAAGTTCATAATTTACTGGGAACCAAATGATAGGAACGAAGAAAACTATGAGGTAAAAAGAATATTCGATGATAGTATCTGCCATCCTGCCCAAATTCATCAGAAATATATTAACATATAGTGTAGTTTGATATAATGGTACGGTCGTAAAGAATGAAAATAAATAAATGAAAGAAAGGGGATAGAGACGTGCAAACCAATTTTGGTACGCACGGCTCTAGACTTTCTATTAAATATCCTTCGATATTTTTAATTGACACAAACATCCCATAGGATCTATAATTTGAGTAGGTCTGCCCAATGAGAGCAACTGATTTAATTCAAAAACAAACCCAGGAATATAGAAAAAGTATTAATCCTCCTTATAGAAAAAAAGATTTTATTTCAATCGGGATCACCGTACTTTTATTGATCGCAGTGCCGGTTACCGTATTTGTGGCCCAACAAGCACGTGACGTGGGAAATAAGGCGGCAACATTTTCATGTGGTGACCAACCAAAGGAAGAAATTGGTAAAAAACCAGATAAAGCCAAAGCAGACGCACTTACCCTTGAACTTAAGAAAGCAAACTATAACATTCTTGAGAAACTAGAGGATACTAAGAGTGGAAAAGCCCATTTTAACGAGGTAGTAAAACTCACCAAGGAAAGAAAAAAGTTTCTGGTCTCAACTATTCAAGAAGACCCAACTGAAGCGTATAATCTTATTTTTTCAGAAAAAGACCGAACTGAGATAGCCTCACCAGAATCAGAGTGTGTTGTTAATGAAACTACAGTTGAAGGTACTCTTAGGGTTATAGCGGTTGATTTCTTTGATGATAAATTAAGTAGAACTCATTACACCTTAGTCACTTCTAATAAGAAAGAGCTTGCAATATACCCAGCCAAAGAAATAAAGCAAAATCTTGTGTCAGGATTAAAAATAAAAATTAAGGGTTTCCGGATTGATGATAATATTATTTTTGATGCTAGTAGCCAAAGCTCGATAACTATCCTTTCCCAAGATTCATCTAACCAAATTGTTAAAAAGGCTCATGCAGCTGGTTCCGGGACTACTGGAGACAAAAGAACAGCGGTAATTCTAGCAAATTTTGCCAATACTGTACAGCCAAGCTTAACCATATCTCAAGCCCAAAATAAAATCTTTGTAGAAACAGATGATTACTACCGTGAAAATTCGTACGGAAAGACTAGCTTGTCTGGTGATGTATTTGGTTGGTATAAGCTAAACATAAATCAAAATTGTGATCCCATATCAACGTATGATTCTGCAGTGGCGGCAGCAAACCCGGATATACATTTTCCTAATTTTAATCGCATAATTATAGTAGCTCCTTTTGGACCTGATTGTGGGTGGGGTGGAGTAGCAATTATTGGTGAGAGAGAATACAATACTCCGGATGGGCCAGCTACACAGGCGGTAAGTTGGCTATTACCAGGTCTTCGGGCTGCCAGCCACGAGCTGGGTCATAATATTGGATTGCACCACGCCAATTTTTGGAATTGTGGGTTTGAAGTCAATAGCAGCTGTAATAATAGAGAGTACGGTAACATTCATAGCGTAATGGGTTTGTTTTTTACTGGTCATTTTGATGCGGCGCAAAAAGACTACCTTGGCTGGTTTGATAGTAACAACATTACTACCGCCTCTAGTACTGGAAATTTTCTTTTAGAGCCTCTTGAGACCAATACTAATGGATTGAAAGCAATAAAGATTCCTCGAGTTGCAAATCCAAGTAATCAATTTGAAGATTATTATTATTTAGAGTATCGCCAACCAATCGGGTTTGATACTTCTCTGCCAAGCAATACAGATGCATTTGAAGGAGCGCTTATGCATAGGCTTTTATCAGATGCGCATAGCCTTCTTATAGACACTACCCAGCCACCTCCAGAAAATAGAACGGCGGCTCTTATTTCCGCCTTCACCGATCCAGCCACAGGCACTTGCATTACCGTTACATCAAGGACGTCAAATATACTCTCGTTAAGGGTAGTTAACCCATCGGGATGTATAGGCACTTTAAGTTTAACTCCTGAAAATCAAACCACCAATGCTGGTGAAACATTCTCAATGACTATTCATGAAAATAGTCAGACTATACCTGTAAACGCGGTCCAGGCTAATTTGAGCTATGATGACTCCCAACTTGAATTACTTAGTATTGATTCAAGTAATGACTTTGAAATAGGAGTTCAGAGTGTAGGTAGTGATGGTCATATAAAAATTGCTAGAGGCACTACTACAGCCAAGACAGGGGTAAACACCGTGGCGACTCTAAACTTTAGGGCTAAATCAACTAGCGTGGGAACAAGAAATGTTGATTTCACCAGTGGATCCGCTCTGGTAAGTAATGGGCTCAGTATTCTTGGAAGTACTACTGGGGGAAAGGTGACTATTGTGAACCGTTTGATAAGATTGTATTTGTCCCCAGAAAATAAAATAGTAAATCACGGTGAAGAGTTCACCATAGAGATAAGAGAGAATAGTTTGAATATCTCTGTAAATGCCGTTCAAGCGAATTTAAAATATGATGCCACTAGAATAGAATATATAAGAGCAGATTTTACCGATTCAGCCTTTGGCTTTCCAGCAGAAAATACTGCTGGAAATGGAAAGGTGAAAATTGCAAGAGGGTCATTCACACAATTAACTGGAGATCAACTTGTCGGTAAAATTGTGTTTAAAGTGAGGCAAGGCAGCTACGATACAGCTAGAATTATTTTTGCTGAGGGATCCACTATTGTTGACAGTGCAAATAATTCACATATTCTTGGTAGCACTGGAGATGGTAATTATGACATTGTTTATTCG
>JACZRW010000033.1:0-9520 GCA_022574495.1 Patescibacteria group bacterium
AACAATAACTCTATCTACCATTATAGACTCAACATTTTCATTTTTAATTTCATTTAAAACATCAGAGATAGGCTTATCTTCCCCAGAACTAGTGGGTTGCATAAAGCCAAATATCAATAAAGATGCAGCGGCAATGAGAATAATGTAAAAGGTTATACTTCTAAAAAATCCTTTTTTTGGTTTTTTTAATTTTGGTGCTTCAGGCATTTTTTTAAATTATAGGACTCTATGAAACTAAATTTCTGAGCAGCTTGCTAAGTTAATTTAGGTACTTTCGAATCCTGCACTAGACATCCTAAATGCCTAGCTAAAGCTATACGTAACAGATTTATTAATGGTTAGCCAACTATAAAGATTGTGGGTTTAGTCATAACGACGCAACCCACGATTTATTATATTGATATGTGGATTTAGTGCGAAACACGCAATCCACAGGTTATAACCTGTGGATTATAACAACAAGGAACCTAATATTCAATGTGATTTTGGACACAGGGGGAGATCAATCTATTTTCATTGCAGATTTTACGGAATTTAAAGTCTTTTCAGCTTCTGCTCTAGCCTTTTTTGTTCCTTCTTCGAGGATTTTTTCTACTAATCCTTCTTCTTTTTCTAGCTGGGCTCTATTTTTTCGAAATGGGTCTAAGAATTCATTCAATATTTTAATTAAGAATTTTTTAACCTCAACATCTCCTACTTCTCCCTTCTTATATTTCTCCTTGTAACTTGTTACTAGTGACTTGTCACTATCCGACGCGAATGCGTCGAGATAGATAAATACCGGGTTTCCTTCCACATTCCCTGAATCGGTAGGATGGATTCTCTTTGGATCAGTGTACATTTTCATTACCTTTTGTTCAACAATCCCAGTGTCGTCTGAAAGGAAAATTGCATTATTAAGGCTTTTGCTCATCTTGGCTTTTCCATCTATCCCAGGTAATACTCCTATATCTTTTGGTATCAAAGATTCTGGAATTTCAAAAACCTTTCCATAAGTAGCGTTAAATTTTTCGGCGATTTCTCTAGTTAATTCTATGTGGCTGGCTTGATCCTTTCCTACCGGAACAAGATTTGCATTTACCATTAAGATATCGGCTGCTTGCAAAATTGGGTAAGAAAGGAGTCCTAAAGATGGTTTCTCAATCTTTAAATCACGAAGAATATCTTTGAGGGTTGGAATACGTTCGATCCTAGATTTGGAGACGAACATAGAAAGAATGACGGCCAACTCTTGATCTTCTGGAATCCTACTTTGAACACAAAAAGTGACTTTTTCATGATCAATCCCAACCGATAATTGATCCAAAACTAAATCTTTTATATTTTGCTTTATCTCTGAAGTATCAGTATTTGTGGTTAATGCGTGTAAATCGGCCACGAGAAGAAAAACTTCAAATTTATCTTGAAGTTCTATTCGATTTTTTAGTGAGCCCACATAATGTCCAAGGTGCAACTTTCCTGTGGGTCGGTCGCCCGTAAGTATTCGCTTTTTCATAAGTTTAATTATACCAACTTAAATCCAATAACACCCAACTTATTATCCAGTTTGATAACTGGACTCAACAAACATTATACTAATATATTATGGGTTCTAATGGTTTTATTTTAATTTCAATTATAGCGGCCACCTTTTTTTTAGTCTTTCTCGTAGCTACCATGGGGTTTTACTTATCTAGATCCACTTCCTTAGTAACTCTAAATCAAGATGAATCTGACAATGATGGGCCGGTAAAAATAACCGATCCAATAAATATGGCAAATTCTGTGGCTATTCAAGCAGATTTAAAAAGTATCCAGGTAGGTATAGAGATATATAATTCAGAATTTGGAAAATATCCAAATTCTCTACAGGAACTTAGATCTGGTGGCTATTTGAATGAAGGTTTAAATATTAGTAGTTACAACTACCAATTGTGTGATAGTAGTGGTTCAAAAGCACTGCTTTACAAAAACTCTACCCCGTATCAAGGAATTGTACTAGATTTCGATGGATCTCAGAGTGTTTCCGGTGATTCCCCTCCAACTTGTGGTTAAAGCCGAATGCGTAACTTTAAAAAGTTAAGTCTTTGCAAGTTTAGAGACCAACCAACTACCTACAATTGGTTTCGAATTTTTAGAGGGCCTCGCCCTCGCAAACTCCTCTCAGAGTTGATTGCGGAGTTTGTATATTTCCTTATCAAAAATATCACCAATAATTTCTTCGATAACATCTTGGATAGTTACTATACCCACCACTCTTTTATTTTTATCAACTACAACGGCCATCTTCCTCCCTCTGGATTTGAATTTAAGTAAAACAGAATCTATATAATCATATTCATTAACAAAAACTGGCTTTAGGGCAATGTCTTTTAGCTTTTTTCGATTATTCAAGTTTTTTATTATGTCTAAATTATCGATAACCCCCACAACATTATCTTCATTGAAACGAAAGATTGGAAATCTATCGTATGGGTACTTACTTATTTTCTTTATCGCTTCTTCTATAGACAGCGATTCTTCAAGCATAACAATCCATTTTTTTGGAGTGAGTATTTTTGAAACTTTTGTTTCCTCAAAGTCCAAAACTGAGTGAATCATTTCCATAGCCTCTCTATCCAAGACCCCCTCTTCTTTTGATATTGATACAATAGCCCGCAATTCCATATCAGTAAGGATTTTCTTTTTCTTTTTAGAAAATCTACTTAAACTTTTTGTTAACAATTCAAACAAAATCACAAATGGGTATAAGATGAAAATTAATACCTCCATGGGTCTCGCCACTAATAAAGAGATTCTTTCTGCGTTTTGGATAGCAATACTTTTTGGACTAATTTCTCCAAAGACCAGGATTAATAGAGTCATTACCCCAGTGGAGATTCCTGCCCCTGCCGAACCAAAAAAGTCTGTTGCCACAACGGTGGCCAGAGATGCTGCCCCAATATTCGCTAAGTTGTTCCCTATTAAAATTGCAATTAGAAGGCGGTGTGGATTTCTTTTTATTCTATAAAGTGCACTCGATCCTGGTTTTTTTAGTTTCACTAAAGTCCTCACCTTTAGAAGACTTAGGGACATTGTGGCTAGTTCCACCCCAGAAAAAAAAGCAGAAAGAATAATTAAGATGACTAAAATAATAATATACTCAGGCATAATTGGTACCAAGGGGGAGATTCGAACTCCCGGCCAACGGCTTTAAGCAAGATCTACTTACTGCAAAATTGCTTGGTGGCAGGGGTGGGATTTGAACCCACGACCAACGGCTTATGAGTCCGCTGCTCTACCACTGAGCTACCCTGCCAAGCAATTTTAAGCACACATCGCGTGCTGTGACTACTTTGTGGGCTAAGATTCCGCTAATCCATCCTACCTAACTGTAAAGTTGAAATTTAGCCCGAAGGGCGCAAGACGTAAACCTTGCTTTGCGGATTTAGTCGGCACGACGCAATACACAAACTCTAGCTTGTGGATTTAGTTCAGCGAACGTAATCTGCAAGTAGTTTACTTGCAGATTATACCAAAGCCTTATTAAACGCACAAACCCCACCTTTTAAGTAGGGTTTGCGTTGGTTGCGGGTGCCGGACTCGCACCGGCTTAAGCGAGATTATGAGCCTCGCGGGATTCTAAACCCCCCACCCGCGTCGAATTTTGTGAATTTTAACATAATTTTAGCTTCAAGTCAAATATAAACAACCTAGACTAATTGACAAAATAAATACCAAGTCGTACGATTGAATATATGGAACTGCTCAAAGAAATAAAATTATCTGTCAAAAATCCTTTATCAATGAGAAGCGGTTTTGTACTCTTTGTTAGCGGCTTTATACTTCTACTAATCCCCCTTACCGTTATTGGTCTACTATCTCAAAGAACATTCTTTACAAACGCAAAAAACAATTGTGCAATCCCAGCGGAAAGAACATTTAAGGGTTCAACAAGCCAAAAAACTTACGGTGAACACAATTTCACTTTTAATGGTGAGGGTTGCACCCTTACTGCTTGGGTCGATGGTTCAGGTAATTCTGACCTTTCCCTTTGGATTTATGAACCAGATGGAAACATTCGAGTTGTGGACAACAACAAAGACAAGAGTTACGAATTTATCTTTGTTGATGAGACAATGAAGTCTGGGGATTATAGACTAGCAGTAAGAATATTATCTGGTGGCAGCTCAGAATACACCCTTACAGTTTCTTTCCGCTAAATATTATTATTTAAAAACCTCTACCCAAAGTTCCCAGTTTGCTATCTCCTTACTCTGGCTGTCTTGGGTTAATCCTTCCTCCACCTTACTACTCTCAGTAACGTAGATCGACTCTCCTTTTTTACTCAACCCTAGCTTATTTCTGGCTTCTATCTCGATAAATTCTTTCGACTTACTTTCTTCTAATTCTTTTTCAAGACTTACCTTCTCCTCTTCAAGTTTCTTTTCTTCGGTTCTAACTTTATTCAATCCCTCAACAGTACTATATGAATCTAAAACATTCTTAAATAGTGCCAAAATTGAAACAACAATAATAAAAATAATTAAAAAACTAACAATCTTTCTCATATAATATTCGAATTCTTCACGAATTTAGATCGAATAAGTGCGAATACAGCTTACATAACAACTATACCATCAACTGTATTCGAATAATATTAGGAGGGTCAATTAGAGTATGACCCATAGTTTCTTGACAAGTACTTACCATAACTGTTAAAATCCACATATACTAATGATAAAAGTTCACGATGCCCACAAAAAATTTATTGAAGATTTAACAAGTCAAGGTCGCTCATCGGCGACTGTTTTAGCGTATGGAAAAGATATCGAGCAGCTTGGAGACTTTCTAAAAGAGCTTGGTAAATCCCAACCACATGAGGTCTCCACCAAGGATCTTCAATCCTTTATGGCTAAGCTACATAAGGAAGGTTACACCCCAAAGAGTATTTCAAGAAAAACAAATTCAACGAAAACTTTCTTTAGATTTCTAAAGGTAAATGAATTCATTACCGATGATCCTGCACTTTTACTAGAACACCCTAAATTTGAAATGAAACCCCCAAGAATCCTTACAAAAATGGAATACCGAGCTCTTCGTGATTCTGCCAGAGACGATTTAAGAATATCGGGAATAATTGAGCTTTTACTCCAAACCGGAATCAGAATTGGAGAACTGTCAAGGCTTAAGATTGCTGATGTTAAGTTCTCAAACAGTGGAAAGGCTGGAGAAGTACACGTTCCGCCCGGGGAAAGCTATCCAGATAGATTGGTCCCTTTAAATAAAGCAGCTGAATCGGCAATTAAAAAATATTTAAACATACGACCCCAAACAAAAGAGCAAATTATGTTTATTACCAAAACAGGTCGTCCCCTTTTGGTAAGAAATATTAGAACTGCGATAGATAGATACTTTAAATTAGCTGGGATAAAAAATGCAAAGGTAAATGATCTTCGCCACACCTTTGTTGCCCATCATCTAATGAGTGGTACCTCACTAGTTTTAGTTTCCAAACTTGCTGGTCACAAAAGACTAGCCACTACTGAAAAATATCTAAATCTTATCCAAGGCCGCCTCGAAGAACCAATCAAACTCAACGAACTCTAAGAGTCACTCTTTTTAGTTTTTAATGAAACAAGCCCCAAATAGTTTACTGGAATATACGCGGTATGAAGCTGAGTTTGGATATTTAAATTTAAAAGTTACTACGGAAAAATGTCAAATATTAACTTGGTTTAAGATCAGATAAGCTAATCCCTGGTGGTTTTGGGGCTTCCATTACTTTTAATGTCTTTTCTCCAATACTTTTTCCATCAACCTCTATTTTTACGGTGTAGTTTCCTGACTCTGGAAAAGAGGGATTTATTATCTCAATAATAAAGTTAAAATTTTTATTTTGGGCTTCTGGTGGAAGATTTATTTCCTTCTCATTAATATTATTCATCAGTGGCTTCCCCTTACTATCAGAAAGGATAATACTCATCTTGAACTTATCCTTAGAAGGAAGTATCGAACCAATTACAACAAATTTTGGATGTGTAATTGGGAATTTTGCGGCATTAATTGTCTCAAAAATTCCGATAATATTTACTTTTCTATCTATTGATAGAAACGCATGGTCTGCCAAAAGCATATATTGAAGTTTCATATCTACCGCATTATGTGCCTAGCATACAAGGCTAGTAATGTAATGACAAGCATTATAACATTTTGATCGTGCTAGTATTAGGTGTTATAATCACACTCATTCTAAACATTGTGGATCGGTAGCTCAGTGGTTAGAGCACCACTCTTATATCTCGCTCATTAAAAACTAAACTGAAGCTGGCCTAGAGGGCCAGTAGCTCAGTGGTTAGAGCACCACTCTTATAAAGTGGGGGTCCTTGGTTCAAATCCAAGCTGGCCCACCATTAGGTCTTAACTGACTTGATTACTGTGGAGGCTTTCAGTTTAGTAGAGCAAGATAATGAGCAAGATGTATTCTTGCGAATATAAAGTGGGGGTCCTTGGTTCAAATCCAAGCTGGCCCACCATTAGGTCTTAACTGACTTGATTACTTTGGTGTTTCTCAGCTTACGTCCCGTGAAACGGGACTAAAAGTGGGGGTCGATGGTTCGAGTCCATCCCGGTCCAACTTAATCACTAAATTCCTGGCAGAACATTTTTCCAGAAAGTCCACCGTCTATAACTCCCATTCCTAAAGTACCAAATTCAGCTCGTAAAATATTTTCTCTGTGCCCTTGAGAATTCATCAGACCTTGATGAGCAATTTCAACGGTTGGGGCATAGGCTAAATTTTCTCCCGCCACCAAATATTGGATCTTGGCTTTCTGCATTCTATCAAAGGGAGATGCTCCTTCTGGGGTGTAGTGGGAAAAGTAACTCCTTTCAAACATGTCAAGACAATGGGCTCTACCAACATCACGCAGCTGGTTATCTGCTTTAAGTATACCCAAACCACGCTTTGCCCTTTCTCTATTAACCAACTCTAGCATTATTTTTTCTGCTTCTGAATCATTTTTAAACTCTGCCTTTTCTGGAATTTCAATTGATACAGTCTCTTCAGAAGAGGGTTCTGGAGTAATAAGATAAACTAGATTTTGATAAGGCAAACGGTTTAAATATTTCTCCAGAGTGGGTTGGTATTTTAAACCCAGGGGAAGGACGTTACTTCCCCACCAAGATTCTTGGATGGGGCGTTTCAAACTTGCTTGAACTGGTAAAATAAGTGGAAGTAAAAGAAATAAACTTGCTAAAAAAAGTCCTACTAGTACACTTGGAATAACTCCCAAAGCTCTGTCAACTACTAACAAACCTTGGAATTTCTTATAAAAAGGGGCTAATACACCGTAAAATCTACTAGATAAAAATCCTAAAGTCACTTCAAGGAAGATTAATATAAAAAAGAAGGCGATTATCTGAGATAAGTTTTGTCCCCAGCCAAATTGATTAGTAAAAAAGGTTCCTAATGAAGGGTAAAATAAAGTGGCCGAAATTAAGGAAATAACCGTGGTTAAAAGATTTAAAACACCGCCCACGAAACCAATCCTCCAACCTTGCCAAATAAGATAAATTCCTAGGGCGAAAATAATTAAATCGATTAAATTAAACATTTTTGATACACTTATATACTCAAATACGCTAACTATTCTTAAATATTCGTATTAATTCGTTTACATCATACCGAGTTGTTCTTTTGCATCTTCACTAACCTTAGAAAAATCCCAAAGAGGATCAAAAGTAATCTTTAAATTTATATCCTTTACGTTTGGTAACTCTTTAAGTTTCTCATTTATTTCTTTGTGGATCATTGCTCCAAGTGGGCATCCTGGAAAAGTAAGTGTCATTAATATGTTTACCGTGCCGTTCTTTAGGGTTTTCACATCGTATATGAGTCCTAAATCAACAATATTTATGTGTAGCTCCGGGTCTAAGACTTTTTTTAATTGTTTCAATACTTGTTCTTTAGTAACCATTTTGAATGGTCTTTAGCTTAATGGATTTAGCGATTACGCGCAATGCGATTCAGTCGCATTATATAAAAGTTGAGTTTATAAGCAACGGAACCCTACTACTTCAGCTTACGTGAGGCAAGGGAAGGATCAACTGTATTTACAAATATTCCTGTGCCAAGTTCAAATCCCCCCATTTGTTTTATCCTAGGGATCACTCTTAAATACCAATCCCCACCATGATAGATGTAAAAATTAAAGGAAAAATCAGGCGCAATTGCTTTCGTAAGTCTTTTTAAGATCTTTAAAATATTCTTGGCTAAATCTTTTAACTCTTCGTCCTTTGCATCTCCAAACTGCTTCCCTCTCTCAAGTGGAGCAAACCAAACTTCATACGGCCACTGGCTATCTGGAGGACAAAACATTGAGAAGTGTTTGGATTTATAAAAAATATTTTCCGGAGTACTCATTCTAGGCACGTCCAATATTACATCATTTGGTATAACCGCAAGTTGGGTATGGTCGTGGGGTAGAGATTCAGCCGCACCAATACCATGATTGTGAAATATGAATACTTGACCTTTGTCTCTATGTTCCAAATAACGCGCTTTGTAAACTCTGAGTATTTTTGAAGCGTGATCCGTAGGGTAATTTAAAAAATTTCCATCATGTTTCGGACTATGGATTATTACTTCATGGATAGGCGCAAAAGGAAATTTATTTGGAACCACTCTAACTTTCCACCCCGGCTGGTTTGGCTTTCCTCCCCCAATTCGGAAAACTTCTTTCGGAGTTTTGGCTTCAGCACCAGGACAAAAAGGACACTCCGGTTCAGCTCCTCTGGCAACATCTGGTCTTTTGGTCCGAGAAGGGGCGATAATCACCCATTGGTGAGTGAGCTTGTTTTCTCGAAATTCGAATTTTTTCATGTGGAAAATTATTTTCTCAGAAAAACGTTATCTTGAAAGGCTATCATTCGCTACCTTGAAGGAATTTTTTTACTTCTTCTACAACTTGAATTGGAGTGTAAGAAACTTTTAATAAATATCCGTCCGCACCAAGCTCAAAACCTTCTTTAATAATCGTCTCTTCACCTAGATTGGTTAGGAGTAGTGTAGGAATTTTTTTGGTCAATGGGTTTTGCTTGAGGGATTTTAAAACATCTATCCCACTCATTTTTGGCAACATGATATCTAGAAGTATAAGATCTGGAGCATCTTCACCGGCTTTAAGAAGTCCTTCTTCACCGTCTTTTGCAGATGAGACGGAAAATCCGTTATTTAGGAACTCATGACGGTAAATTTCCCGTACGGATTCTTCGTCATCTATTACTAAAATCTTTTTCTTTTCTTCTACCATAAGTCTTAAGTTTAGAATAACCTCAAAAAGTTATTTAGTCAACTATAACAAATAGATCAGGCCGCCTCGGGGTTTCAACGTGTGTTGATCCCGAGACGGCCTGCTAGTGTCTTCTCCTTTCCTAGCTTCGACGAATGAACCAGATGCCTGCGGCGCCTGATCCAAAAGATGCAATCCCTAAAGCGATAAATGCTACTAGGTATTGCAACCCGTAGGAATGTGTCATCTTTTTCTCGGCTTGCATCCCA
>JACZRW010000033.1:9530-11453 GCA_022574495.1 Patescibacteria group bacterium
ATTGGGTTTTGATTTTTAAAATGAAGAAGCCGCCTGGAGAGTCTCGTGAGAGAATCCCCAAGGCGGCCTCGATTGCACTTGTTGCTAGAGGTTGGGACGGGTTCTGATTACATACCCTGTCCCAAACAATGCCGCTCCCATTGCGATAAGTGCAAACGCAATATGGAGTGTTCCCAAGGGCTGGCTGTAGTTCTCCCCACCAGAACCTGCCTCCGGAAGCCGTGTCGGCAGCTTCACTGGAACTTCCGGTTCCGGCGCCGGTGAAGGTCCTGGTACACCGAAAGGCGTGCCGATGTCGGTCGTCGGTTCACCAGGCTGCGGTTGCCCCGGCGGTTGTGAAACAGGTGGTCCCACTACCGGCGGCGCTTGTGCCACACAGATGTGGACCTTTACACCAGGACCGTTACCTGTACCACCAGGACCATCCTGGATTCGGACCACCGCCGAGGTCCCTGGCTCTGCGAATTCTGGGACATCAACCCGTACTATAACAGTGCCAGGCTGGTCCAGTTGGCTAGGGATCATGGTCACCAATCCAGAAAGGTCCGGCGGTCGACCCTGTCGGCGAACTTCGAGATTGGCGCTCTCGCCTTCTGGAAAGCTGATTTCCATTTCAAAGGTGAAATGCTTCCCAGAAATGATGCAGTCGAGCTCCACCTCGACGATCCCGTTGTTTCCGCTTGGGTCCACCGATGCTACTCCCGGCTGCGGAAATGGCACGGCGTACTCAACATGGTTCCCTTGTGCCTCTACCGTTGGCACGAAAATGCTAATCGCAGCCACCACAGCTACGGCGCGACCCGCTATGGCGTGTTCGGCCATTTCAACACGGCGGACTACTATCCGTACCGGCGACACCGAAGCTACGGCCACTACTACTCCTCGCATTACTCGCCCTACTATGCGTCGCACTATTCGCCGTATTATTCGGCGTATTACTCGCCGTATTATTCGTCGTACTACTCCGTCGGGCTGGGGTCTTCGTACTACGGATCGAGCTACTACGCTTATCCGTACTCGAGCTCGTCTGTCGTGTACTACAGCGACAACTTGTACGATCGCGGCTACGACGACTACGACATCGATGTCTACGGCACCACGAACGTGTACATCGGCGATGGCAGCGTCGGATACGCATCACCGGGAGGCGACTCGCTGAGCGACATTCAATACGAGCAGGTCGCGCCCTACCAGGAGTCGTCACCGCCGGTTCTCGAAGCGCCGCCGTCCGATCCGCCAGCCGTACCCATCGAGGCGGCCCCGTCGGATCAGCCCGAGGCGCAATCTTCCGTCGAACCCGACGCGAATCAGGCGTCTTCCGCCGAGCCGTTTTTCAATCGAGGCTACCGTGCGTTTGTCGCGGGCAACTACGAGGAGGCGGTCGAGCGCTACACCGATGCGTTGCTCGCGGGCGAGGAGCGGGGGCTGTCGTCGCTGATGTACGGCGTGTCCGCGTTTGCCCTGGGCGAGTATGCGACGGCGGGTGCAGCCGTGCGGCGGAGCGTGCTGCTTCGCCCGGACCTGATCGAGTCGCCGATCGACCTGCGCAGCATGTACGCCGACCCGATGGTGCTCGACGGACAGCTCGGCCGGCTGGCGAACTTCGTGCGACTCAATGCAAGCAACCGCAGCGCAAAGTTCCTGCTCGCCTACCTGCACTTCGCGGCGCTTCAGCCGGAGTACACGGTGACGTTGGCCGCGGAGTTGACCAAGGCCGACCCCAACGACGGCCTCGCCAAGCACCTGCTCGACCAGGCCAAGCGAGCGACACGCGAATCGGACAGCGCGTCGGGCATCGATCAGCCGTAGCGCGGCGGACCATCCGAAAAACCCACGCGAGCCCGCCAAGCTCGGCGGGTGCCCCACCCTTGAGCGCAGCGGAAGGGTAGGGGACTGAAGGGTGGGCGGAGAGAGTCGCCCACT
>JACZRW010000034.1 GCA_022574495.1 Patescibacteria group bacterium
ATGGTGGGCGGTAGAGGACTTGAACCTCTGACCTTCACAATGTCAATGTGACGCTCTAGCCGACTGAGCTAACCGCCCTTATTTAGCTTCTGTGCGTAGTTCTGATTTACTTTTTTTACTTGGCGATTCTTTTGATTTTGGCGACTTGGCTTTCTTACCTTCGATAACTTTGTCAATAAGACCATATTTTGCCGCTTCGTTACTAGTCATAAAGAAATCGCGTTCAGTATCTTGTTCTACTTGTCTAATAGGTTTTCTTGCATCTTTTGCTAATAATTCATTCAATTTTTTCTTAAGTTTAAGCACTTCATTTGCGTGAATTTTGATGTCGGTTGCTTGTCCGGAAATTTCGGTCATGGGCTGGTGAATCATGATTTTTGCGTTTGGCAGTGCATATCTCTTTCCTTTTTTACCGCCAGCTAGCAAAATTGCCGCACCAGAGGCCGCCAAACCCATACAGAGCGTTGAAACATCAGGCTGTACATATTTCATAGTGTCGTAGATTGCTAGTGTGGCGTGGACCAACCCACCGGGAGAATTTATATAAATGCTAATATCTTTTTCATTGTTTTCATTTTCAAGATGCAAAAGCTCGGCAATTACTATATTTGCCAGCTCGTCGGTTATGGGACTACCAATAAAAATTATCCGCTCTTCTAAGAGCCTACTATAGATATCATATGCGCGTTCTCCTTTCGGATCCCGCTTTATTACCATTGGAATCAGTTCCATCGGAAAGCGATTATATCAATATAAGTAAAGAGAGACAAGTTTAAAGGAAAATGCCCCAGCAGATCCGGTAACTGGGGCAATTTGTACGCATGACCTTATCCTTTCTACTATGCGGTTACAGGATGCGGGGATCTTAGAGCGTCTGGATTTTCTTTCCTCCATTTCTTAATAGTTTTCCTTACTTCCTCAGTTGGGCAAACTGTAAGAAGATCACATATGGTCATCAGGACTCTTAAGGGATCTCCCAACGCGGCTGATAACGACGACTTTATTAGCTCAGGGTCCAATGGACCTCCCCCTTGAATTACTCTCCTGTCTGTTTTTATTGGTAGCCGGTGCAGGATTCGGACCTGCGACCTATGTATTTGTAACAAAGGCCTTTATTTCCAAACTAACCGGCCTTGATCCATCAAAAAACCCCCTTTCGGGGGTCTTGGTTAAAGTGCAAAAAAACTTCTTACCCCCGACGCGTAGTATCTACCCCAATAAGGACTTCTACAAATAATATGTGGGTAATAGTTTTCATTTCGTTCATACTGAAATAAATACTATCAATAGGTTGCATGACTGTCAACCCCAGTTCGCTGAAGCTATAGGGAGGGGTTTGGTACTCGAACCTTTTAGTGAAGTGTACCAAGATATTATTTTCTAGACCCATTGTATCAGGGCGAAAAATACCGTAACCTCCCAATGCAAGGAGATTGCGTCATTTTATTTCTACACTACCCGCTACCGCTTTTATCTCAATATCAGCTTTATTTACAGATTTGTCATAATTTTCAGTCTGATATGAATTGCCCACTTTTTTAAATCTATCAGCCGCGTTCACACTTTTTACTTGTGAATCTACAATAATTTTAGCGGCTAGATTCTCTGGTATTTCAATAGATATAGTGGAAGCACCGGTTTTAATAAATATTTTCTGACCGAAGTCCTCGGTCAATTTTATACCTATGTTTGACGCCCCAGAATTTATTTCTAAATATTCGATACGTAGACTGGAGAGATCTACGTTTATTGAAGACGCCCCAGTCTTAATGAAAATCTCTAGTGGGATTTTCTGACTAAGAAAAATATCTAGGACGGTTTTTAAATTAGAGATAAAGGGCAACTTTCCTTCAAATGCCTGGGAGAGATTTATAATTGTTTGACCAGATTCGTCTAACTTTTCTACTTCTGGTTCTTTGGCGGCTTCGCTGTACGTAATATCTCCTTCTGCAAGAAATGCAGAATCTGCATCTAGAGCACTTATCTTTAGATTAGATGTTGGAAAATCAAAATTTATTTTTGCCTTGGTAGAAGTGCCAAGACTTTCTTCAACTCTTATTTTGTCAGTATTCAGAGGGTTGTTTGTGAATGGATTATAGGAAAGAAATATTGGTACCAAAAATATCAGTCCTCCCAATATTACAAAAGTTTTTATAGACGCGTTTTTTCCAAGTAATATTTCTACACCAACTAGTATTAATACCACCGGCCAAAATTTCCAGAGCGAAAGCCAAATATCCCAAGGAAGAATCTCGAAGTTATTTAGTAAGAAAACAATCCCCAGAGTAATTAATATTGCTGGTCCTACAAATGTTTTAGTCATTTTCTTTAGATTAGGCCAGAATTAGTTGGCAGTCAAGAAAATTTTCGTTATCAATTCAGTTAAGTACTCTCTTGCCTTTATTTAAGATTAGACTGGTTTTGTAAATTTTTGGTTTAAATGCACGCATACGAACTATTTTGATTTCAGAGAGGCGGTGTTTTCTAAGTTGTTTTTTTAGCTCAATAATAGTGGGCTTTTGATCATACCCTAGAGCGATAGTTTCAGGTTTATGGGTACGAATGGTTCTATAAAAATTATGAGTTTTTGATCCTAAGATTACTTTGTTTGGTAGCATAGATTTACGAACGTTTCGTACTCTTATTTTTTCACTATTTACCGGAGAATATTTCTTCGCTCGTTTGGCGTAATCGTCGCGAGCGACTACTATAATAAGATAGTCTCCAAGATTTTTTGCCTGTTTAAAAAAACTTTCGTGCCCTTTATGGACAGTATCAAATGTGCCAAACACCATTATTTTTCTCATTATAGTTGGTATTTTTTGAGGTAACTTACAAGTTTTTGAAGAGCGTGGGCACGGTGAGATATTTTATTTTTCTCCATCAAGATTAGTTCGGCAAAAGTTTTATTTAAACTGGGTATATAAAAAATTGGATCGTAACCAAATCCCATACTCCCTTGGGGTTTCTTAGAGATTTCTCCATACAATTCACCTTCAAATCTAACTAAGCTTTTTTTGTGAAGGTACACTATAACAGCCTTAAACACGGCTCTTCGATCAGTGGTATTTCTTAATTTATTTAATAAGGCTTGATTTTTTTCTACATCTGTTCCTCCCATCCAACGATTACTATTTATCCCAGGAAATCCCTTCAATGAAAATATTTCGAGACCAGAATCTTCAGCTACTAAAGGTAGGTGGGTGTACTTAGAGTAAAATTTAGCCTTATTTTCAGCGATCTCAGTATAGGAGTTTCCATTCTCGGGGGCCTCTTCATTTATTTGTTCGTCTTTCAAGGAAACAACTTCAAAACCAATTAGCTCCAAGAATTTTTTGTATTCTTCAAGTTTACCGAAATTTGTGGTAGCGACAAGAATTTTCTTAAACATTTATAAATTAATTTCTAAACCATCGTAGGAAATATTAAATTGTTTTCCACCTTTGTCTTTCACAAAACCTTCTAATTCTTTATAAGGCAAAGTACGATGGCCGATGTGGATAAAGTATACTTGTTTTGCTTTTAACTCTTTTCCGAGTTTAGTACCTTCTAATATTGTCTGGTGGCTTTTGGATTTAATTTTTAGCTCGGAACCATCAAAAGCTATTAAATCTACCCTGTTAATTTTTTTAAATGTTTCCTCTGGTAAGGATTTCATATCTGGTGCGTAGAATAGTTTCTTACCTCCTTCTGAGACTAAGATACCAAATGAAGAATTTGTGTGGTTCACAGGTAAAAGTTGGATATCTAAGCCACCAACCTTAACTATTTGTCCAATTTCTACCGGCAGCACTTTATATTCATTGAAGTGAAATAAATTCTTAATTTTAGAGAAAGTTTTTTGGTGAATTATTACTTCAATTTTACTTTTTGACCCTATTTGCCCTTTCTTCCTGGGGAGGTAGATGCGCGACAAATCCTGGAAACCTAAAGTATGATCCGGATGCTCATGTGATACGGCTACAAATTTTATTTTTTTAGGATCCACTTTTGAGTTGATTAAGTGCTGATATGTATCGATTCCTGCATCCAAAAGTAAAACATCGTTGATTAGTAATTGGGTTCTTGTGCGTCTATCTTTTGGGTCTTTTGATGAACAAATGTTGCATTGACACCCAAGTCTTGGTAGAGGCCATGCCGCAGAAGTCCCAAGGAATTTAATTTTCATGAGCAATTCCCTAGTTGCGAATGAAAACAGGGTTTTTGAAAGTAGCAAAAGGTTCTTATTTTCATGTCTCAAGTTTATAATAATATTTTTTTAAAAAAGCGGGAAATTGGGAATGGACTCTCGTTGGTATTTTTTTCAAAGTAAACCAGGATAAATCATCAAATTTGTGGGGCTCGCCGATTTTTACTTTTTTTGTATCGACCAGTACCTTAAAATCCAATCCAGTGAGTTTTTTCACCTTTATGTCGTCTATGAAGATCCCTAAAACCCAAAAATTCATAATCCAATACGTCCGTGCAATACTCTTCGTTGATCTCTCGTTTTAGAGTACTTTCTACTGTTTCTCCAAATTCCAAACCACCCGCCCCTATATCCCAACGTCCATTCTCGTCACGTGCGTTTGTGCTTCTCTTAGCCATAACAAAGTTGCCTTTACCATCATGGCAAAAATAAACTATTGTTACACCAGGATAATCCAGACCTTGTTTCATAAAGTGGCCCTCCAGCAACGTTAAAGCGTAGCTTTTTGCGGGCTGGTGCGGACGAGAGGAATCGAACCTCCAAGGGCTTGCGCCCACAGGATCCTAAATCCTGCGCGTCTACCTATTTCGCCACGTCCGCAGGTAGCCTATTATACTATATGTTCTAAATTTGCACCAAATTTACGGGTTATGCGATCGTTCTATTGCGGTTTCGTGAGTCGCTTTTTCTAAAGAGTCGTCTAATTTTTTAAGTTTAAAATCTTTATTTTTTCTGGATAATGCTTTTTCAATTAAATAATCAGCAAACTTTGGATTTTTGGCTAATACGGGCCCATGTAAATAGCAGCCAATCACATTATCTTGCATTGCCCCTTCCGTTCTATCTTCCCCATTATTACCATTACCGATAACTACTCGGCCTAGGGCAACTGCATTTTTTCCTAGATAGGTCTTACCGCTGTGATTTTCAAACCCAACTATATTTTTTTCGGGTATTGAGGAATTTGCTTCAATCATTATATTCCCAATCATTCTTTTATCTCCGGCTACCGTAAATGCGTCCAGTAGTCCTAAACCCGGTATCTCACTGGATTCAAAAGTTTTGTAATATTTGCCAAGCAGTTGATAACCACCACAAATAGAAAAAATTGTCGCTTTCAACTTTACTGCTTCAAATAAAGCTTCCTTTTTATACTTATGTAAATCGTTGGACACTTCTACTTGAGCAACATCTTGACCACCACCGAAGAAATAAAAGTCGATACTCTTTGGGTCTATTCTTTCTTTAAGATCTATCTCCAAAACATCCACCTTTATATTTCTCCATTCACACCGCTTAAATATAGTTAGCACGTTACCTCTGTCCCCATACGTGCTCATTTGTTTTGGATAAAGCCAGCCGATTGTAAGTTTCATAGTATCAAGTGACAAGTAATGTTTTTGATATTGGCATTTGAAATTTCATACTAGTCTTCCCAGAACCTTTCACTATAGCCTTTTTCAGATAGGAACTTTTTAATTTCTAGCATTGGAGTATAAGTGGGAAATACAAATAAAGTTTCTCCTTGAGGAATATTTGTGTAGGCAGATTCAAGCGCCTGGGTTATGTTTGAATTGTAACCTTCTACTTTGATATCGGCGTACTTTAGTCTAAGGTTCATATCAGTGGCTCTCATTCCGCTTACCCATACTTTTTCTACCTTTCCTTTCATAAGTTCAAAATCTACGTCCCACAACCAAGAGACGTCCTTTCCATCTGCAATTAGATCATTCACCGCAATAAAAGCGTATCTCTTCTTTCGACCGGTGAATATTGTTCTTATTAATTCATTAAATCCGGTAGGATTCTTGGCCAGGGCCAAAAATAGCTTCTTTCCAGCTACATCAATTACTTCTGTACGTCCGAAGGCGGCCTCAAACCCCTTGAAAGCCTGTATAATCTTCTGCAAGGAGATATTTAAAGCAAGAGCTGCAGATATAGCCCCAAGACTGTTATAAACGTTGTACAGGCCTGGAATAGACGTTTTGATATCAAATTTTCCTTCAGGAGTAGAAATCCTAGCTTTAAATCCCGTCTCATCCCTTAAATCTATTTTCTCGGCAAATATGTCTGGTTTGGGTCGCCTAAGCCCACATTTTTGGCATTTATACCTTCCTATATGAGACATGTAGACGATATCGTATTTGAGTTCGCTTCCACATTCTATACAACTAGTAAAATCGGAAGCGTGAGGAAGTCCTTCTAGACTATATTTCTTATCTTCGATACCAAAATATATTACCCTTCCCCTTAACCCATTTCCCAGATGGGCTACTGAAGGATCGTCACTGTTTAAAATAACTATCGTGGATTCATCAAGATTTCTGAGCGTATTTACCCATATCTTTCTTATCGTTTCTACCTCCCCGTACCTATCTAGCTGATCTCTGAATAAATTGTTAATTACAATTATACTTGGACTTGTTTGGGAAATAACTTTGGGAAGGGTAACCTCATCTACTTCTAGTAATGCAATTGGCTTTTCATTTGATGGGAAAATAGGTGTCTTACTAATCAGGCTTCCAATCAAACCTCTCATGAGATTTGAACCCTCGCGATTATGAATAAATTTTTTATTTGAATTCTCTAGTATTGAGCCGATGATTCTAGCGGTTGTAGTCTTTCCGTTTGTACCAGTAACCAGTATTATATCGGATACATATTGAGAGAGTTTTTTGAGGGAGTTTGGATCTATATACTCAGCCACTAAACCGGGGGCGGCCGTGGCGCCTCTACCAAATAAACGAAGTGAGGTCTTTAAAATAGATGCAGATAGTTTTGCGGTTAGAAATCTTGGGTCCACGCCAGGTATTTTAGCATAGATTAGGTTAGATTTGATCGATTTGGTGCATGTAGTTGGCTACGTGCGACGCCCAAGCAGGGTTGGCGGCGTAGCTAGGACCAATTTTGTATGGAGTTACTATACCTGTAGATACATACCTTGTGCGTATTCCCAAAGCAACTGTTTCTGAAGCATCAGACCAGTTTTGGAAATAGGCTTTTCCGTTATTCCACCCGTACGGGTTATATGATCCAGAGGGAACCATATTTCCGTACTGAGATTCTACGCCGGCAATAGCCGGAAGCAGCTTCCAGTCAAGGTTGTATTTATCGGCGATTTTTACTAGTTTGGTAGCATCATTCGCCATTGGAGAGCGATTCTTTTTAAGAAATTTCTTTAAAAGTTGAGCACGATCATCCTTCTTTGCCGTAACTGTAGCCGCAAAATTATACCCTTGAATTTTTTTGTTAATAAATTTCTCCTCACTCTGTGGGGTTGGAATTGTTTCACCTTTTGAAATTGTGGGACTGGTAGCTAATATTGTTACCGTAATTAGCACCAGGACAGATATCCTTATTCGAAGTTTTGTCATAGAGCCCCGTCGAAACGGGGCGACAAAAGAACACCACGAAAATTCGTAGTGTTATGTTTTGACTAGCAAAATCTAGCCAAAAAAAATCTTCCGCAATTTGCGAAAGCCTCAATAGATTACCACAAAATACCCAAAAAGTCAAGTCTTAGTCAGATCAATTAGATAGTTCATCCATAGCGTGTTTCACCTTCACGTTCCAATTTTTATCGCTGGCATAACGAGGGTTTATTGTCTCAGGAGTGGTTAGACCACTATTGTAGTAGTCTTCTCGAAGTCCTTTTGCTACAGTAAAAATAGCCTCATCCCAACTGACAAAGCTCATGCCTACAGTGGAATTATCTAGTACTCCCCAACCAAAGGCGTTGAAGCTACCAAATATTGTATTTTTCCCAAGGGTAGATTCTTGAAAGGCAATGGCGGGAAGTAGCCTCCAGTCAAGGTCGTATTTATCGGCAGCAGCAATAAAAGTCTTACCATACCCAGTCATAGGTGATCCATTTTCTTGCAAGAAATTTTCGACAAGGACGGGCCTTGCATCTGAGGCTTTTACAGCAGAAAGGATCCTACTTGGAACAGAAACTGCATAATCAGGTGACTCAAATATGTTGTTAGATGATGATGTTAAGAGTGAATTTAGCTCTTTTGTATTGGAGATTCTAGAAAATAAGGCTATGGATCCAAATAACAAAAATATAGTCGCCATTACCCATATTGAAACTATCGAAGAGATTTTGAGAAGCGATCTCATGAATATCTAAATACTAACTTTTTAGAAAAATTTTGTAAAGCTTGTTATTTTGACTTTTTTGTAGCCGTTTAGTATATTAGTCACGCTTACACGAGGGCAGATTGGAGTGTAGGACACTATTTAGCAGTATTATTTTTTCGCTTGCGCGAGTAGTTCAGCGGTAGAACGCTTCCTTGCCAAGGAAGAGGCCGCCGGTTCGAATCCGGTCTCGCGCTCCAAAACATTACTCTCAAAGATTCTCAATTAAAATTGGTTTGAAAAATAAGTAAGCCTCCAACAAAAAAGCCCTACATTAAGTAAGGCTTTTCTGCTTCTACTTCAAACTAATTAGACCAGTTTTACATTTTTTGCACTAGGGCCTTTTTCGCCTTCTTCAACATCAAATGTAACATTGGCTCCAACTTCAAGAGCGTCAAAAGAAACATCACTCAAATCGTTAGAATGAAAGAAAAGATCTTTAGTTTCTCCTTCACGAGAAATAAAACCATACCCTTTATCTGTCTTTGTTTTAATTGTTCCGTTCATAATATTTTACATAGATTTATTAATTAAACCTATTTGTACCTCCTTTCGATTTTAATATTATACTATATCAAGCGATATTTTCCAACTTGATAGAATTTAATCTTCCCAGTAACCAGTTTTTATTCTATTCATAAGCTTTCTACTTTTCTCAGAATATCGATATAGCCAATACTTTGGAGATAGTGGTAAATCTTGGGCTCTAATATAGGTATACTTATAGCCTCCAAAGCCGCGCTTGAATAAGGAGAATCCATACCAGGGGTGCCCAGGGCGAAAATTTTTATCCTTCACTACCCCCCAGAAATTATACGTCTTTAGGCCTCTTCTTTTTGCTTCCTTGATTATTTCCCACTGGATAGGGTACCCGGCGTCTTGAGCATTTTCTACTGAGGCTCCATGGAGGTAGTAGGCCATGTTTCCGTAAAAAGCGACCACCGCCATAGCTAGTACCTTTCCTCCAGTTACAGCCTTAAATATTCTCATTTGGTTGTCCTTAGATAATATTTCAAATTGCTTTATATAGTAGTCTTTTGGATGATTCACAAAATTCTTTCGAGAAGCAGTGGAATATAAAAGGTCGGTAAAATGTTTTATGTCGTCCATCTTATCACTCATCTCTACCTGCACACCCTTTTTAGGTTCATGGCGAATAAGATATCTGGTAGTCTTGCGCATATCCATAAGTAATTCCTCTTCAGATTTTTCGAGAGAAAGAAGCCAGGCATCCTCTACCTGAACAAATGCCACCGCCGGGGTGAATCCTCTCTTTTTGAATATTTCTCTATTTCCAGGGACCTCCTCTAAAAGAGGGTCAAATTTTAGAAAAAATGCATTTTCCGCCTTTGCTATATCTTTTGATCGGGTAATGATTGAATCTAGTATTTTTAAATTATTCCAATTAAATAATGGTCCACGTGGACAATACAAATAGTTGCCTATTTTGGTTTCATACTTTATAAGCAATGCTATTCCAACTAGTTTTTCAGACTCAAAAACGCCTAGTCGATAAATACTTCGTCCAAGTTCAAGATTGAATTGGCCCCAATTCCAGCTTTGGAGAAAAGTATTTGGATGCGATTTCAAGCTGAAATCCTCCCAAGGAACTTTATCAGTAATTTCTTTAATTTCAGTTTTAACCATTGGAAAAGTCCAAATTTCTAAGCCCAAATGTCAAATCAAGCTCAAAGTTCAAATGATAAACTAAATTTTTTGTACTTTGGATTTTAGTCATTAGTTTTGATATTTGAATTTTGGCATTTGATTTCATTTGAAATGATTTATAAAACCCACGACTTCTTTAGCTTCGTTTTCTGACATCCCTTGATAGATTGGGAGGTTTATTGTTTTTTTAGCTACTTTTTCGGCATTCGGACAAGAACCTAGTTTATATTTCATCTTTTCAAGATTTACTCTATTGGGATATACCGGAGTGTTGTACCAATTTCCAAACCAAAATTTATGTATTTTTGCTTTGTCAAATATTTCATTTGCATTTTCACTCAGTAATACATAACGCAAATAAATTCCATCGTTAGGTAATAATTTTTTAAACTCCTCATTAGTAATATGTTCATTATAATACTGGGCGATTTTACTCCTTTCCTCATTCACCTTATCTACTTTTTGAAGCTCAATTGCAGCTATCTTGGCTAGTGTTCCGGGAAATTGCTTTGGGTACCAGTTCGGCCTTTCGCCGATCAATTCTTTATTTGAGGTAACTACGTTGAAAAAATCCTTACGGTTGAGAAACCCCAATAATTTATCACCGAAGCCGGTGAAAATTACCCTTCTTATCAGTAATCGCCATGAAAAAAAATTGTTGAATTCTTTCAAAAAAGTGGTAAACGATGGAAAGTCTAAATTGTTAATAAACCCCTCAATTGGTTTTTCGAGGTTCTTATTATTTACCAGTACTGCTCCACCGGCCAACGAGCTTATTACTTTTTCGCGTCCAAAAGAAAGGATGGCTGCATCCCCAAAGGTACCTAGTTTTTTACCTTTGTACTTTGCACCAAGAGAGTGGGCACAGTCCTCTATCACGATCAGCTTATTCTTTTTCGCAATATCTAATATTTCCTCAATTGGGCCGGGGCGACCAAAGGTATGCTGAATAATTATTGCTTTGGTTTTACTAGAAATTCTCTTCTCAACACTTTTAGTATCAACATTTAGTGTATCAATATCAATATCAGCGTAAATAGGAGTAGCTCCTGTCCAAAGGATTGGATTGGGGACCGCATTACAAGTGTAGGCTTGAATTATTACCTCATCACCCTCACCGATATTTAGTGCTTTCAAAATTGAGTAAATGGCACTTCTTCCCGAATTTATTGGATAGGCTTTGGATCCAAAATATTTCTCCAGATCGTACTTGAGGTTAAATGCCGGCACAGGACTCTTCCAATCCTCTGGAGAAAATAAACCCTTTATTAAAATACCAGCTGTTTTCGCTTTACTCATATTTGTGGAATATAATTCGCTTCGCGCTCTGCGACCACTTTGTGGACTATTGTACCTGATTTTGGTAAAATTTACAC